>JAGQRO010000172.1 GCA_020425315.1 Hyphomonas sp.
CTTTGCCGCGACGAGCTTCTTTCTCACCTTCTTCTCTTTTGGCGGCGGCGCGCTGATCTGATGATTGAAGGCTACGAGATCCCGCTGCACCGCTCCCTGGCGGAGCCCATCCTGATGGCTGGCGCGCCGCGCGCCGCTGCCATCGCCATCGGAACCCTCGCGGCGGTGCTCGGGCTTGGACTCAGGCTCTGGATCCCCGGCCTCCTCGTCTGGGTGATCGGGCACTCTTCGGCCGTCTTCATGGCACGGTCGGACCCGGATTTCATGACTGTCGCGAGCCGTTCGGCCCGGCACAAGGAACACCTTTCATGCTGAACCTCAAAGAATATGCCGATACGCCAAAACTGCTGGCCGACTATCTCCCCTGGGCCTGCCTCGTCGCGCCCGGTATGGTGCTCAACAAGGATGGCAGTTTTCAGACCACGTTTCGCTATCGCGGACCGGACCTTGAAAGCTCCACCGAGGCCGGGCTGGTCGCCGTCACCGCCCGCGTCAACAATGTCCTGCGCCGGTTCGGTTCCGGCTGGGCGCTTTTCTTCGAAGCCGTTCGTGTCGAGGCGCATGATTATCCCGATTGCGCTTTCCCGGATGCTGTCTCCTGGCTGGTCGACCAGGAGCGCGCTTTACGCGCGGACGAAGCCGGTGCGCGTTTCGAAAGTCACTATTACCTGACCCTGCTCTGGCTCCCGCCAGCCGACGCAGCTGATCGTGCCGAAAAGGCACTGATCGAACGGGCCGACAGTGAAGACGCAGCAACCTGGCGTCAGCGGCTCGCGACATTCGAGCAGCAGGCCCACCGCACGCTCGATCTTCTCGGCACGTGCCTTTCCGAGATCGCCCCGCTGACCGATGATGAGACCCTCACCTACCTGCACGCCTGCATTTCCACTAAGCGCCATATCGTCAGGGCACCTGACCTTCCGGTCTTCCTCGATGCCATTCTCGCCGACGAACCTTTCGCAGGCGGTCTCGAACCAATGATTGGCGAGGCGCACCTGCGCTCGCTGACGATCCTCGGATTTCCGACATCGACGCTGCCGGGTATTCTTGATGAGCTCAACCGTCAGGGTTTTGCCTACCGCTGGACGACCCGGTTCATCGCCATGGACAAGGCTGAAGCGGAAAAGATACTCGGCCGCAAACGCCGCCACTGGTTCGCCAAACGCAAATCGCTCGGGTCGGTGCTGCGCGAGACGCTGTTCAACGAACAGGCTGCGCTCCTGGACAGCGATGCCGACAACAAGGCGCTTGATGCGGACGCCGCATTGCAGGAACTCGGAAGCGATCTTGTTTCCTATGGCTATGTGACGACGACCATTACAGTCGCGAGCGAAGACCGCCGCGCGGTTGATGAACATATTCGCATTGCGGAGCGCATTATCAATGGCCGCGGGTTCACGGCGATCCGTGAAACCCTGAACGCTGTCGATGCCTGGCTCGGGACCCTTCCCGGGCATGTCTATGCCAATGTCCGCCAGCCGATCCTGCACACGCTGAACCTCGCCCATATGGTACCACTGTCGGCGGTCTGGGCGGGTGAGGCCGAGAACCGCCATCTCGCCGCCCCTGCCCTCATACAAGCGCAGACTGACGGCACGACGCCGTTCCGCCTCAATCTCCATGTCGGCGACGTCGGTCACACACTCATTGTCGGCCCCACCGGCGCGGGCAAATCTGTTCTGCTCTCGCTCCTTGCCCTGCAATGGCAGCGCTATGCGGGCGCGCAGGTCTTCCTGTTCGACAAGGGCCGGTCTGCGCGCGCGACCGTGCTCGCGATGGGCGGCGCGCATGTCGACCTCGGCAGCAAGCGGCGACCCAACTTGCAACCCCTGAAAGATGTCGACGCGGAGACCGGCGCGCGGTTCGCCGCCGACTGGCTCGCCGGGCTCTGTGCCCATGAAGGCCTCGCGATGACGCCGCACCTGAAGGCCTGCCTCTGGGAGGGGATAGAAGCGCTCGCAAGCGCGCCTGAGACGGAGCGCACGCTGACGGGCCTCTGTCTGCTCCTGCAGGAGGAGACGCTCAAAGCCGCCCTGCATCCTTACACATTGGAGGGCCCGCATGGCCGCCTCCTCGATGCCGACCATGAAAGTCTCACATTCGCGGATATTGTCTGTTTCGAAATGGAGGACCTGATGCAGACGCGGGGCGCGGCCCTGCCTGTCATCACCTATCTTTTCCACCGGCTCGAGGCCCGGTTCACCGGTCGACCAACCCTGCTCATTCTGGACGAGGCCTGGCTGTTTCTCGACAATGCGCTGTTTGCGGCGCGCCTGCGCGAATGGCTAAAGACCCTGCGCAAGAAGAATGTGGCGGTTGTGTTCGCCACGCAGTCGCTTGCCGACATTGCGGCAAGCGCGATTGCACCAGCACTCATCGAATCCTGCCCGACCCGCATCTTCCTTCCGAATGAGCGCGCGAGCGAACCGCAATCGAAAGACACTTATCAGCGCTTTGGTCTGAACGACCGTCAGATTGACCTGATTGCCCGCGCAACCCCCAAGCAGGACTATTACTATCAGTCTCCGCTCGGTTGCCGGGTGTTCGATCTCGGGCTCGGACCGATCACTCTCTCCGTTTGCGCCGCCGCATCTCCAGAGGATCAAGAACGACTCGACCGTATCTGGGCCGAGACCGAAGGCGAGGGTTTCGCCGAGACCTGGCTCGTGGAGAAAGGCCTGTCCTGGGCGGCAGACCTGCTCCCCCGCTGGCCGGGTCATCCGCCAGACGCTGCCGCCACACAATCCCACGCCATTGCTGCCGAATAGGTGACACCATGAAACGCGCGCTCTCCTCCGCTGCTTTTTGCCTTGTGCCGATCGCCGCCGTCCCGCTCTGGGTCTTCGTCCCTGCGCCCGCCGAAGCCCAGCTCGCCGTCTACGATCCGGCCAATCATGCCCAGAATATCCTGCAGGCGGTGCGCGCCTTGCAGGAAGTCGACAACCAGGTCCGTCAGCTCACCCACGAGATCGACATGATCGAGAAAATGGCGCGCGATCTTGAAACGCTTCCCGTCGAAGTCGCACATGCCATCATCCAGGACCGGATCACCCGCATTGGAGATCTCCTGAAACGTGCCGAAGGCATTGGCTACCAGGTCGATGAGGTCGAACGCGATTATGAAATCCTCTACCCGGACTCCTATGGCGAGACGCCGCCGGCCTCGGCCGTGCTCCTGGAAGACGCCCGCGCCCGCTGGCAGCAATCGTGGTCGGCGCACAAGCATGTCCTGATGATGGCGGCCGAGGTGGCCTCGTCCAATACAGGCGATGCCGACGCGCTCTCCAGTCTCGTCACTGACAGCTAGGGCGCGGTCGGCAATCTTCAGGCGCTGCAGGCCGGAAACCAGATTGGGGCGCTGACGGCCGAGCAACTGATCCAGATCGAATCCCTGATGGCCGCACGCTACCGCGCTGATGCGATGGATGAGGCAAGCCGACTGGCCGAAGCGACACGCGGCCGCGCCCGGCTCAAATCCTTTCTCGGGGACTGATGTGTCATGGCAGAGATGGACGTCATCGACCGGTTCCTTGAAACCTTCATCGCCTATATCGATAGCGGGTTCGGTCTGCTGGCAGGCGATGTCGCCTATCTCACCTCGACACTTATCGTCATTGACGTGACGCTGGCTGGCCTGTTCTGGGCGCTCTCCCAGAATGCCGACGTGATATCCGGGCTTCTCAAGAAAGTCCTCTATGTCGGCTTCTTTGCCTTCCTGCTCGGCAATTTCTCCTTTCTCTCGAACGTGATCTTCGAAAGCTTTGCCGAGCTTGGCATCAAGGGCGGCTCCGGCACGCTTGCGGCTGCCGACCTGATGCGGCCTGGCTTTATCGCGGGGGTCGGGTTCGAAGCGGCCCTGCCGCTGCTTCAAGAAATCGGCGAAATGCTCGGACCGATCGGGTTCTTCGAAAACTTTGTCCTGATCGCGGTCATGTTGATTGCCTGGGCCGTGATCCTGATCGCCTTTTTCGTGCTCGCGATCCAGCTCTTCGTCACCATTCTGGAATTCAAGCTGACAACGCTCGCCGGGTTTGTGCTGGTCCCCTTTGCCCTCTGGAACAAGACGACATTCCTTGCTGAACGCGTCCTCGGCAATGTCATCACCTCCGGCCTCAAACTGATGGTTCTCGCCATCATCATCGGCATCGGATCGACCCTGTTTGCCAGCGTCACGGACGCATTCACCGGAACCGAAGACGTAACACTCGCCCAGGTGATGGGCACGGTGCTGGCCTCGCTCGTCTTCCTCTGGATGGGTGTGTTCGGACCCGGCATTGCATCCGGACTGATCACGGGCGCGCCCCAACTCGGTGCCGGGTCGGCCGCCGGCACGCTTGCCGCAGTCGGCGCAGGCACTGTGCTTGCTGGCGCAGGCGGCGCTGCAGCCGTGCGTGGGGCGTCTGCGGCGGTCAAGGCAGGCGCCTCTCTCGCCGGCGCGACCCGCACGTCCTACGACATGGGCCAGGTTGCCTCTGGCGCGTCCGGTACACGCGGCGCAATGGCGGGTCTTGGCGGTGTCGCGAGCGCCGGCGCCGACACGCTCCGCCGTACGGCCGGCCGTCCCTTTCAAGGCGTTGGGGACGCGTACCGAAGCGGCAGCCAGAAAGCCTTCAGCGCGACCGGTGGATCCGGCACGTCACCGGAGGGCCCGAGCGCGTCGCCGAGCCCTGCCTGGGCGCTGCGCCTCCGCACAGAGCAGCGCATGCAACATGCCGGAACGCTCGCCGCGCACACGCTGCACGATGGTGACCGGGGATCGAGCGGCGCCGCGCCGCACCTGAACGACAAAGAGGACTGACATCATGGCCTTCCGGCGAAGTGCAACACATTATGGGACAAGCCCCTTTCCTGAGACGCCCTACCAGAAAGCGGGCCAGGTCTGGGATGAGCGGATCGGCGCGGCCCGGGTTCAGGCCAGGAACTGGCGGCTGATGGCGCTCGGCTGCCTCGCCTTCTCGTTCCTGAGCAGCGGCGCGCTCGTCTGGCGAAGCCTGCAGTCGACCGTCACGCCCTATGTGGTCGAAATCGATGAGACAGGCGCAGCGCGTGCCTGGTCTGCTCCCTGAAAAGTGGT
>JAGQRO010000173.1 GCA_020425315.1 Hyphomonas sp.
AAAGCGCGCCGGGCGAAGTTGCGAGCCCCGGAGGCCGCCGCGCGGACGCCCGCCCCTGCGACCCCGCTCATACCGGCCATGGCAGCCCCTGCGCCCGTCTTGCCGGAGGCGGCGGCATTCATCTGGTAGGCCGTCCGGGCCCCACCGGTCATGGAGGCCGCAGCGCCAACGGCGCTGCGGGCGCCGCCTGCTGCAGCTCCGATACCGGATTTGGCGAGGCTGCCTCCCGCGACCGTTCCCGCAGCAACGCCCGCCGCCGTTCCGATGGCGGCGCCGGCGCCCAGCTGCGGGGCGCCGGAGACGAGCCCCGTGGCGATGCCAGGACCGAACAGGCCAAGCGCCAGCATGGCGAGAGAGCCGAGAATGACGGAGGCGGCCTGTTCGAGCGTCACCTCGTCCGGCTGGAAGGTGGAGGTGATGGAGGAAAAGATGGTCGAGCCAATGCCGACAATGATCGCCAGCACCATGAGCTTGATGCCGGAGGCGATGACATTGCCGAGGACTTTTTCGGCCAGGAACGAGGTCTTGTTCCAGAGCGCGAACGGGATCAGCACGAAGCCGGCCAGTGTCGTCAGCTTGAACTCGATGATCGTGACGAAGAGCTGGATGGCGAGGAAGAAGAAGGCGAGCAGCGTGATGATCCAGGCAAGGAACAGGACGGCGATGATGACGAAGTTCTCGAAGAAGGCGAGCGGGCCGGTGAGCTTCTCGATTTCATCGAGCAGGGGCAGGGCCGCGTCGAACCCGGTCGCCGCAACGAAGCCCGGCTTCATGATGTCCTCGGCCGTGATCGTGCCACCGGTCGCGTTCAGCCCCAGTTGTGCAAAACTCGTGAACACAATGTCCGACAGGAGCGCGAAGTTGCCGAGGATCAGCGCGAAGGCGCCGACATAGAGGACTTTCTTGAGGAACCGGCCGACAATATCCGTGTCCGGACCCATGGCCCAGAAGAGGCCGGCCAGCGTGATGTCGATTGCGATCAGCGCGGAAGTCAGGAAGGCGACATCCGGCTGCAAAAGCCCGAACCCGCTGTCGATGTAAGCGGAGAAGGTCGCGACGAACTGGTCGATGACGCCAAGGTCTTCCATCGCCCTAATCCCTCGAATAGGCGACGCCGTCGCCGACGAAGCGCTTGTGACGAATGCGGGCCTGTTCCTCGATGGCGGCCCGGCGCGACTCTTCCAGCGCGACCATCCGGTACTGCGCCGCCATCAATTGCTGCATCTGCATCTGCTGCTCGACCGAGAGGGCCACGAGCTGGTTGCCGGCCTGCGCGACAGACAGGTTCCCCGTTGCGGCCTGGCTCTCGCCCACAAGATCCGTCAGGGTGTCGCGTGCCTCTGCAATCGAGGTCACAATCCCCGACTGGACCTGGATCGAGGCGCGGAACGCGTCGCGGCTGATCCGCCACTGGTCGGCGGCTTCCGCGACGATTTCCTCATTGCTGAGGTCTTCATAGGAGCCCGGGAAGGCTTCGCGGTACTGGCGTTCGGACTGTTCGACCTCATAGGTGACCTCGCCCGCTTCCCGCATCAGCGTCTCGATCCGTTCTAGCAGGCGTTTCAGATGCTCGATCGAGGCATAGTCTAAGCGCTTCAGATCCTCGGCCTGGTTCACCAGCATCTGCGCTTCATGCTGGAGCTGCCGGATCTGGTTGTTGATCTGTTCGAGCGTGTGCGTGGCGGTCAGGATGTTCTGGACCAGATTGGTCGGATCGATCACGACATCGCCGACGCCGAGCAAGGCGTGTGCGGGTGGTGCGGCCAGTCCAAACGTTGAGACCGATCCGAGCAGCAGGGCGATCATTCGGCGGCGCATGGCATCTCTCCTTCCGTTCCGATGAGGTCTGCAGCCCAGTGAAGCCCTCGCGCCGAGAGCCATGCCGGTGCGAAGTCCTCCGGACCAACTGAAGCAAGAATTTCGGAGATCAGCTTCTGGTCGGCCTTCGACCCGGCAGCGCAGAAGGCGAGGGCGACCGGCCCGAGGTCGAGATCGAACAGGCGGTTGCCGTCCGGCGTCTGAACATAATAGTCCCGCTTCGGCGTCGCCCGCGCGATCAACTCGACTTGCCGGGCATTCAGCCCGAACCCTTCATAGGCTGCGCGCTGCGAGAACTCCTCCGCTCGCGCATTGGCAAGGAAGATGCGGGTGGGTGCGCTTTCGATGAGGCTTGGCGCGATTGCGCTCGCCGAAATGTCCGACAGGCTCTGCGTCGCG
>JAGQRO010000174.1 GCA_020425315.1 Hyphomonas sp.
AGTGCGACAGCCTGCTGATCGGCGGGCGCTGCGGCGCGCACACCGTTCCCTATGTCGAGAACCGCCGCGCCGACGCGCAGCTCGAACATGAGGCCACCACGACCAAGCTCTCCGAAGACCAGCTTTTCTACGCCCGCCAGCGCGGCCTCGGCGAGGAAGAGGCGGTCGCGCTCCTCGTCAACGGCTTCGTCCGCGAAGTCCTGCAGGAACTGCCGATGGAATTCGCGGTCGAAGCGCAGAAACTGCTCGAAGTGAGCCTTGAGGGCAGTGTCGGCTAGGCCCGCCCTCTGACTTCCCCTCGCGCGCGAATATTCGCTTCGCAGCACCTCCCACGAGTCGTAGAGGCCCTGACACCGGCCCCGAATTTGCTACGGTTAAGCCGATTGCTGCCGGCACTGCATGTCTGGCAGATCAGGGAGTGGATGGATGCAGCGGTCCGTGAAGGCAGGCCTGCTTGGAATGGCACTGGCGCTGGCCCCGTTCGCGGGCCTCGCAGGCCGCGCCATGGCCACCGCGCCCGCCGCCGAGGCTGCGCCGGCGACCGACATTGACGCCGCTCTGGACGCCTTCCTCTCGGCCGAGGGCGACCAGCTGATCCTGCTGCCGAACCGGCTCGACAAGTCGAAGCTCGATTTCTCCATGGACAGCCTGCACGAGATCGACCGCTGGCTGCAGGCGATCCACACCGTGAACCGCCTCGATGCGGGTGACGGCAAGGCCGGGGAAATCCTCACCATCGATGGCCGGGGCGACAATTCCATCATGTTTGCCGGCCTCTATCTGGGCGAGGTCGTGCGCCTCAACGCGCATCAGGACTGGATGTGGCAGCCCTTCGATGCCTTCGTCGCCAACAATCCCGGCCATGCCCAGGCCCTGCGCGGAGAGGCCGGCTTCGACACCTATGTGCTCGTCTCGCCGCAGGGCGTCGCCACGCCGATGAATTCGGCCCTGAAACGCATCCTCAACGGCCAGATCGACAGCCTGCACTATGTCGCGACCTTCCTGTCGGAACCGGTAGACCTGAGCAAGGCCCTGTCCGGGCAGGATTTCGCGCCGCTGACGGAGGATCCGGCTCTTCCGTCGAATTAGGTCTGTATCAGCTTCAAGCGCTGAGGCCTGATTTCGCCCACATTGGCCTTTGGCAACGTCAATCAAAAGTGGACGATTCCGACTTCAACCAAGTCCGTCTTCGCTCGTTGCGATTTTTCAGCAGCGGAATAATTCAATTGTCACGACAGTCGGCTCATTGAGCCTTAGTTGCCCGGTTCGGATTGCACCCGAGATATCCAGAGATTAGAAAATACCGGGAACGACGACATCAACCTCTCGTGGGTATTTGAATGTTTCGTATTGGGCTTTGCGCACATCCTTCTGATTCAGCGGCCGAACTTCGTGTCCGTGATTTGCTACAGTCAGAGGAATGCTCCGTCGTTTCGTTGTTCGACTTCACCCATGACTCGGTTTTGGATCGAGATGCTTTTCTTGAGGAACTGAGAAATTGCGATTGCGTCGTTGTGCTTTGGTCGCGCGTTTCGAAGTATTCCAGATGGATTCAGGAAGACGTAGAAATTGGGTTGAACCGCAAAAGCGTCTTGATTGTTGACTTGGTGGGCACCTTCGAAGACCCCGATAGCAGCGCACAATATCAATTCCTGCACGAATGCGGAATTGAAGCACGGCCTTTTCGATCCGGCATTTTGCCAGCATTGCAGGCAGCTGTATCTGCGGAGCTTGGCGCCGATGGGAGGATTGTTGCCCCGCTCATCCCAGGAGTTGGGTTCCGCGAAGGTTCCGAAAGAGTTGTTCGATCTGGCGCGACCAAAATTGATGGAACAGGACCAAGTAGTAAATTTGATGAATTGCGGCCGGGGAAATATTTTCTCTCTCACTCATATGAGGATACATCGGTAGCAGCGCAGCTGAAGTCGACGCTTCCTGAGCGTGTTGAGCCATATGTATTCCCTGCTATCGAAGTTTCTCCCCTCGAGTTCGTGAGTAATACGCTCATCGGAGCAATTATCGCCTGTGACGCGCTGATTTATGTAAGGGGGGGACCTTCAGACCATTCATTCTGGGTCTCGTTCGAACGAGAATTCGCCCTGAAGCTTGCGAAACCTGTTTACGAGTATCGAAAATCCAGACGACAGATCACCCCTATAGTCCGTTCACCAATCAATCCCAAGGTGTTCTACAGCGCCGCCTTGGAGGACTATCACAGACTTGATCATCTCCGAAGATTCATGTCCGAGCATCGAAATTTCGAAATTCTTCTGCCGCACAACATCATTAGCGGAAGGGAGGTTCACGAGGGGATATCGAGATTATTCCGCCCCGCAGCAAAATTAAGTCAGGCTCAACTCGAAGAAGCGTACAAACAGCAGGCGAAGGCGACGAAATCCTTAGAACTCGTTTGGAGCCACGAAAGACGTCAGGTTGAAGACCTGATCAGAAGCTGTCTGCTCGATTCTAGTGCCTCGAGTAAAGGCGTGTTGGTATTTTGGTCCGAGAACAGCTTGAATTCCAAATTTCAGAACGATGATCTCCGTATGGTTGAGGAGATCTACTCCGAAGTGACTCGCTTCGATGCCGCACAACAAAAAGCCCAGTTTCGAAATGAAAGAAAGCAGGGGGTGGCTCAAAGAGCGCTTTCCAACATACTTCGCGAGCGATTACTGTTTGCTAGACTTGATGAAACTCCGTTGCCTGCATACGCCGAAAACTCCATTCAATTGTACGGTGACGACGAACGCAGCGAGATCAATCGTATCGATGACCTGATCGTCAGTCTTTATTGGCACTTCGGTGGGGCGGTCCACGGCCTCTGATGGGATCGACCGGGAGACCTACGTGCAAATGTTCGCCCTTTTCAGTGAATATTGAGGCTGGAACAGCGCGGTGACGCCCCCTTCCTGCCGCAGGGGCTTTCCCTCGCCGCCAGTCCGGCCTACATGCGGCCCATGCTGAAGATAGACAATCTGACCGCCACTGTGGGCGAGGCCGAGGACGCCAAGGAAATCATCCGGGGCCTCACGCTGGGCGTGCCTGCCGGGGAAGTTCACGCCATCATGGGGCCCAACGGGGCCGGCAAGTCGACGCTGTCCTATGTGCTGACCGGCCGGGAAGGCTATGAGGTCACCGGCGGAAGCGCCACGCTGAACGGCGAGGACATCCTGGAGATGGAGCCCGAGGCGCGCGCCGCCAAGGGCCTGTTCCTTTCCTTCCAGTACCCGGTCGAGATCCCCGGCGTGCCGGTGATGACCTTCGTACGCACCGCCATGAATTCCCAGCGCAAGCGCCGCGGCGAGCCGGAAATCTCCGCTCCGGACTTCATCAAGAAATCCCGCGAGGTCGCGGCCAAGCTGAAGCTCGATGCCGAGATGCTGAAGCGCCCGGTGAATGTCGGCTTTTCCGGCGGCGAGAAGAAGCGGCTCGAAATCTACCAGATGATGATGCTGGAGCCGAACTTCCTGATCCTCGACGAGACGGATTCCGGCCTCGACATCGACGCGCTGAAGACGGTGGCCGAGGGCGTCAACACGCTGCGCAGCCCCGAGCGGGGCATGCTGGTGATCACCCACTACCAGCGCCTGCTGGACTATATCAAACCGGACAAGGTCCACATCATGGCCGCCGGCCGGATCGTGAAGACCGGCGGGCCGGAACTGGCCCATCGCCTCGAAGCCGAGGGCTATGAAGGCATCCTGGGAGAAGCGGTGTGACCACCGCCCTGCGCGACCTCATCGCCAATCCGACGGCGGCGGAGCTGGAGCTTGTCGCGCGCTATGGCATGCTGCCGGAAGATGCGCGCCGGGAACGGGCCTTCCTCGCCTTCGCGAAGGGCGGCTTGCCGCATCGCCGGGTCGAGGGGTGGCGCTGGAGTGACATCAAGGCCGCCCTGGGCGCCATCGAAACGCCCCCGCAAGTCAACGCTGTCGACCCTATATCGCCCTCCGGAGCCATCCATTTCGCCTTCACGCCGACCGGTTTCACCTGGCCGGAGACGCTGCCGGAGGGCCTGCGCATGCTGGCCAAGCCCGAGGCGCTCGCTTTCGGTGGCAGCGAGGACATGCCCCTCGGCGCCCTCGCCGCAGCCCTTTCCGGGGGCGGGCGCAAGCCGGCCACGCTGCTTATCGAAGTGAGCGGCAAGGACCTGCCGCCCGTCCACATCTGCTACAGCGGCGCGGGCGAGGCGAACTTCGCCCGTATCCAGTTCGTCCTGCGCCCCGGCGCGGAGCTGGCCTTGAGCGAATCCTGTCTCGGCGGGGCCGGCTTCACCGGCACGCTTGTGGAGTTCCTGCTGCAGGAAGGCGCAAAGCTGCGCCGCACGGTCTACCAGCGCGGCAGCACGTCCGAAGTCGTCGCCATGACTGCCTCTGCGGAATTGGAGGCCGGCGCGGAGTTCACCCAGACGACCCTTACTTTCGGCGCAAAGCTCGCCCGGCTCGAAACTCACGTCACGCACCAGAAGACCGGCGCGAAGGCGACGCTCAACGCCGCCTATCTCTGCGCTGCCGGCTTCCATGCCGACATCACCACCCATGTCCGCCACGGCGCGCCGGCTTGCGTGACGCGCCAGCTGACCAAGGGTGCCGTCCTCGATGGCGGGCGCGGCGTCTTCCAGGGCAAGTTCTTCGTCCCCCGCACGGCCGGCCAGAAGACCGACGCCGACATGCAGCACAACGCCCTGCTGCTGGAGGATGGCGCCGAAGTCTTCGCCAAGCCGGAACTTGAAATCTATGCCGATGACGTCGAATGCGCCCATGGCAACACGTCCGGCGCGCTCGATGCGAACCAGCTCTTCTACATGCGCCAGCGCGGTATCGGCGAGGCCGAAGCGCGCGCCCTGCTGACCGAAGCCTTCATTGCCGAAGCGCTGGAAGAAGCGGGCGAGCTGGAAGCGGTCCTGCGGGACGAGGCCCGCGCCTTCCTCCAGAAAGCCTGAGCCGATCTGCGGCCATCCTGCGCCTTTCTGTGTGACACCACAGGGGAAGCCGGCCGCTCATGATCATCGACCCAGAAGACGAAGAGACCCGCGAGAAGCGCTACCGGTGGGTCGTGTTCCGGGACTCCATGGGAGAGGCCGAACTCGCCCGTGCGAAGACCGGGCACTACGCGCCTGAAGCCATCCGGGCATTCCTGGACGCCGCGGCCATGCTGAGCACGGAAGTTCCGTTCGATGGCAACGCCAATGGGGATGCATCCCGGCTTGCGCGCAGGATGCTGCACGAACTGCTGAGCGCGCCAGCACTCGGCGATACCGGCCATGTCGAAGGGCTGGCCGAGGTCGTGGCCGTGTCGGCACCGCGCCTGTCGAGCGCGATGTCCATCTCCGGCGTCGCGGACGATCTGATGCACCTGGCCGGTCTCGCCGCGGAGTGGTCCCGTCCTGCCATCGCGGCGAGCCTGATGGCCACGGCCGTGGACGTGGACCTGCGCATCGCTTCGCTCACATTCCGGGAAGACATGCACCAGATCAGGCTCAACAGGGCGGCTTCCCGGCTGGAGGAGGCGCGGGCACGGGTTGGGGACGATGCGGCCGCGCTTGCGGCGCTGGACCAGCGCGAAGCCCGACTGCGCGAACTCGGCCGGAAACCCGATGGTGCCAGCTGACGCTTTCGGTTTGCGTAATCGCCGCTATATGAGCAGCCATGAGTGCTGCCTTTGACGTATCCGCCATCCGCGCCCAGTTCCCGATCCTGTCGCGGCAGGTGAACGGGCACCCGCTGGTCTATTTCGACAATGCCGCCAGCGCGCAGAAGCCCAATGCCGTCATCGACGCCATCGCGAACCAGTCCCACACGGCCTATGCGAACGTCCACCGCGGCATCCACACGCTCTCCAACGAGACGACCGAGGCCTATGAGGCCGCCCGGGAGACGGCGCGCGGCTTCCTGAACGCCCCCGCCGTGGAGAACATCATCTTCACCAAGGGCTCGACCGAGGGAATCAATCTCGTCGCTTCGGCGCTGGCGGGTGAGATCAAGCCCGGCGACGAGATCGTGCTTTCCGTCATGGAGCACCATTCCAACATCGTGCCCTGGC
>JAGQRO010000175.1 GCA_020425315.1 Hyphomonas sp.
GGCGTCATGGCGGTGGTGGCCATTGCTGCGGCGCTTGTCCTGATCCCGGACACGGTATTCGGCCTGCTGGGACGGGATGCCTCACTGACCGGCCGGACGGACATCTGGGCGGCGCTGATGAGATCCATCGAGGCGCGGCCATGGCTTGGCTATGGCTATGGCGCGTTCTGGGGCGCGGACTCGCAACCGGCCTATTGGGTGCGTGTCGCCGTGGAATGGTCCGCCCCGACGGCGCACAATGGCTGGCTGGAACTGCTGCTTGCCGTCGGTGTTGCTGGCCTCATCCTGTTCGCAATCGATTTTGCAGGCATTTTGATGCGCGCCTGTGTCGGGCTTCGCCGGGGATGGGGCGCGCTGTTCGCGGCAGGCTTCCTGCTGCAATTCGCGCTGATCAGCATTTCCGAAAGCGTGATCATCCAGCAGAATTCGAATGTCTGGCTGATGTATGCGGCCATTGCCGGCCGGCTGGCGCTCGATGCGCGTGCCCGTGGCAGGGAACGCTCAGCGCAGGACCGGTTTGCCCTCGCCTGAGAGGCGCGCGGCGCCGTAGAAGTTCAGCCGTTTCCACCAGACGAGCTTGCCGGCGCCCCTTGCCGCCTTGTCGAGATGGTCTGCCCGGCGGTCGGACCGCACTGCCCAGAGGAATGCATAGGCCACGACATTGACGGCAAACTTGTAGAGGCCCACCGCCATCCAGAAGGCGACGGTTGCATAATTGATGGGCGACTGGCGCAGGGCATGGGCGATCGGTCCCTGACCATAGGACACAGCCCGCTTCAGCGTGTAGCCGAGCCGGGCGCGCTCGGCCGGCACATGTTCAAAAGCCAGTGCGTCCGCCGCCCAGGCGAATTGTCCGCCAGCTTCGCGGATACGCTGGAACAGGACATCGTCCTCGCCCCCGGACTCGTTCATGCGGGCGTCGAAGACGGGCTCGCCCTGCGGGATCAGGTCCCGGTCGAGCAGTGAGTTCCCGCAGCCATAGCTGCGAGGGATGTATCCGGTACCTGCGCCATCCATCCGGCAGAAGAACTGCCGGAAGTATGCGGTATGCGACGTAACCGACTCCGGCAGCACAGTGTCGATGGGGCCGAACGTGGCGGCGGCCGGGAAGTTGGCATGACAGCGAAGGAGGGCCGAGAGCCATCCGCGCGAGGCGCTCTGGTCGTCGTCGAGGAATGCGATCAGGCGGGCTTCCGTGCTGGCGAGGGCGGCATTGCGGGCATTCGCCACGCCGGGCTCTGGCACATGCGCATACAGCACACGGATGTGGACCGGTGCTTCATCGGCAAGGCGACATGCGAGTTCTGCAGCGCCGCCGTCCGGGTCATTGTCGGCTATGATGAGTTCGAACGGCGTGGCATGATCCTGCGCGAAAACGCTCCGGATGGCTTGTTCGAGGCCGGCATTCCTGCGGAATGTCGGGATGGCGACGGCGAGGGACGGGGTCATGCCGGCACCTCCCGAATGGCGGCTAGAGCCTCAGACATCGTAAGCAGCGCAGCGCCGGCCGATACGGACGCGCCCACGAGGCGCTCAAGTACGGCTTCCGTCACTCCGTATCCGGACTGCAGGTCACTCACATCATGCGTGAACAGCACGATCCACGCGGGCGAATGCCTCAGCTGGCGGATTGCTTTGAGGGCAGCATCTGTCCTGGCGTCCGTGCCGTCGAGTTCGAAGGCGCGAAGCTGCGTGAGGTCGGACTGCGCGCAATTCCGTCCCGGCAGGATGCCGCGACAGGCATCGAACCGGCTGGCGAGCTGGCGCTTCAGGCTTGTGCGCGTTTCGCCAAAGGGAAATGCAAACTGGGTGACGCGGCCTGCCACGCCCATGTCGCGCAGTTGGGCCAGATTGACGTCTACGTCCTCCAGCGCGCGCTCTGTGGAGGCTTGCGCGCAGTCGAGATGCAAATGGGTATGGGCGCCGATTTCGTGACCGGCCGCCGAGAGGCGGGCAAGGTCGCCCGCGTCGAACAGGTCGCCCATCGTGTTCGCCTGTCCGGCCATTCCGGTACAGGCATAATAGGTGCCCCGGCCGCCAGCCGCTTCAAGGATTTTCGCGCCGGCGGTTGCGGCGGATTTCGGGAAATCGTCGAAGGTGAAAGACACGATGGCCGAGGCGGGATCGCGGCCGAGTGGTTTGACGGTGCGCCACTGCGTCATGCGCCGCGCTGCCTTGTGGTAGAGGCTGCGGGAGGGCGAATAGGGAGGGGCGGCGGTCTCCATGGGTCAGATATGATCCGCATACATACGGGCCCGGTGCAGCTTCAGGGCGAACAGGCGCACAGGAACCGGAAGCAGGGTCTGGAGCGCCACGGCGCGGCTGATGCCGGCGAGGAACGGCCAGTGGCGCACACGCCGGGCGACGCGTGTCAGGCTCATGCGGGCGGCGGCGACCGGGTGACGGTGCACGAGGCGAGCATAATTGGCGCCGGACCCGGCGAACTTCCGGACAAGGATCTTGTCGGAATCCAGCCCCAGATGGGTTGCCGTATTGTCGATATGATGGATCGGGAAGACAGAGGCGACGCGCAGGCCCCAGTCGACATCTTCCCAGCCCCATCCCTTGTACTGCTCATCGAACGGGATGCCCGAGAGAACCTGGCGGTGCACCAGAATGTTCGACGTGAAGACATAGCGCCCGGGATCGCTGGCGCGGCGCGTGGCTGGAAGGCAGTCGGACTGGCGCGCCTGGGCCGCGTGCAGGCGTTGGAGCCGGCCGGGCTGGGCCTGTTTCAGGGAAAATCCGCCGGCAATCACGGCCGGGCTCGCCTGTGCTTCGATGAAGTCCAGATAGCGGCTGAGGTAGCCGGCATCGTCAGGCAGCATATCGGCATCGATGAAGAGAACCCAGTCGCGGGACGCTGCCGAAACAAGCATGTTGCGGGCTGTGCTGCGCCCCGAATTCCGGGCTGCGGCAATGAATTGGGCCGGGCCCGGATAATTCATGATGGCCGCCGCGATCCGAAGGGACATGTCCGGGTCGTCCGAACCGTCATCATAGATCAGGAGCTCGCAGTCGCGGGCACCGGGCAGTGCGGTGAGGCGCCGGATCAGTTCAGACGGGTCATCCCGGAATGTGGGGATGCAGATCGACAGGCGGGCCGGCCCCTCATGCGCGTTGGCGATGACACGAATGTCGCCGCGGCCGGTGTCGAATGTCGGGAGGTTGCCGGAATAGATCATCGCGGCCCTACCGGTTGCGCGTGCTGTCGCCCAGCAGGCAGGGCGCGGTTTTCAGCATGATCAGCAGGTCGAACCAGAACGAGGCGCGGTTCACATATTCAAGGTCGAGACGAATGCGCTCACGCACTTCGGCCTTGGTGTGAACGGGCCCGCGCGATCCATTGACCTGTGCCCAGCCGGTGATGCCGGGCTTCACGCGGTGGCGATGGGCATAGTCGCCGACAATGTCGTGAACCTCGATGGATTCCGTCGTCATGCCGACGGCGTGCGGACGGGGCCCGACGATGGACATTTCGCCGGTCAGGACGTTGAGCAGCTGCGGCAGCTCGTCGAGCGAGGTGCGCCGGATGAAGCGACCGACGCGCGTGATGCGCGGATCGCAGGCTGTCGCCTGTTCGCTCATCCGCTCTTCGGCGGCGGCATCGGCGCGCATGGAGCGGAACTTCCAGACACGGATGACCTGGTTGTTGAAGCCGAGGCGCTTCTGCCGGAAGAAGACCGGTCCCGGGCTGTCGAGCTTTACTGCAAGCGCAACGGCCAGGAAAAACGGTGCGAATACCACCGCCATCATCAGGGCAAAGGCGATGTCTCCGCCGCGCTTGATGAGGGCCCGGCGCGTGTCGCGCGGAACGCCGGACACATATGCGGCCGGCGAGTGGGCGATTTCCGACAGGCTGGCCGATTCCGGGTCGAACCCGTCGAGATCGAGCAGCAGGACGATCCGGTGGGGCAGGATGCGCAGCTTGTCGATGAGCGTGCGGACGCGGCTGCGCGCATCGGAGGTGACCGTAACGACAATCCGGTCGATGTCCGGCAGGCGGTCCCAGTGGAGGAGATCGTCGATCCGTCCCAGCACGCGCACGCCGGCAATGTCTTCCGGAGCGCGGGACAGACGGTCATCGAACACGCCGACAATGTTCAGTTCGCGGCTCTCGGCATTGCGGAGGATCAGGCGGCGCGCATTCTCGGTCGCGCCGACAATCACGATATTCTCGCTGAGGCGGCCGGACCGGGCGAGGAACCGGTTGAGCCCCGCAACCGGCAGGTAGGCCGCAATGGCGGCGCCTGTGGCGGCGCAGGCGGTGATGGCGACCATCCTGAATTCGTCTGCCGGGCAGAGGTGACCGGCCGCGAACATGACCACAGCGGCCGGCGCCACGGCCCCCAGCGCGGCAGAGCGCGCAAGGCTCAGGAATTTCCGGCTGATCTCGAAGTCGAAGGCGCGAGTGGCGTGGAGCCCCCAGAGGATGGCGAAGGCAATGGCGGCATAGGGCAGGGCCTGTGCGATGGTGGCGCTCAGGACGCCGGAGGCGGAGGCCCGCAGGCCGAGACAGGCCACAGCGATGACGACAAGGCTGACAAGCCCCCTGGCGCCCGCCCGGATGGCCAGGGGAAGGATGCGAGCCTGCGCGCTGTCAGCCGGGGGCAGGGACGTTTCGCGACCGGAATCCGGATGCAGGGAGCGGGACTTCCCGGCCATGCCGGAAGCGGCCGGCAGGGCGCCGGATTTTGTCAGAGGTGTCACGCTGGCCAGCATTGAACCCTTTCGGCCCCGATTCCCTTCAGGGGCGGCGATCCGGAGCCTATGTCGATATGCTCAAGATCGGGTTTTTCGCCGCGCGGCAGTTTCTGTGAAATTTGATGGAACTGGCCCCGGCGGGTTGCATATTGAGGGCTTGCGGTCAGCGGGCCCATTCTCTAGACCGCTAATCCGCGCTGGAGAGGTGGCCGAGTGGCTGAAGGCGCGCCCCTGCTAAGGGCGTATACGTTAACGCGTATCGAGGGTTCGAATCCCTTCCTCTC
>JAGQRO010000176.1 GCA_020425315.1 Hyphomonas sp.
CCCGCCGACATTGCGGAAGGACCGGTCGCCGAACCGGCTCCAGCCCGGCGAATAGGCCGCTGCCTCTTCCGGCAGTTGGTGTTCAAAATATTTCGTCCACGGTTTTTCCACGCCCAGCGCCACGGCATAGGGCAGGAATGTCTCGTACCGATCCACCGTCATCGGCGGCGGGGCGCCGCTGCCAACCTTCACGGAATTCAGCTGCAGCTTTTCTGCCGTCTCCAGATAGAGGCGGAAGCCTTCGATCTCTGCACGGACTTTCTGCCCCTTCGGCGTCGGCGCCGGCATCAGATACATGAAAAGCCCGTTGAGCCCCGCAAAGGCCAGCACGACCAATGTGTGCCAGCCGGTCCAGTTCACGGCCTGCACGATGGCGAACACGATTGCCACGACGGTCAACACCAGCGCCCCCAGCGTGTAGCCGATGTTCCAGCGGAAATAGGGGTTGCCATACTTGCGCGACAGCCCCTTCCGGAAGGCCATATAGGCAGTCGTGAAGCCCGCATTGTACTTGCCGCCAAGCTTCAGTTCTGAGGCGGACCGGAACAGCCGGGTCTTCAGGTCTGTCTCCTCGCCATTCAGGGTTTTCTGCTCGTCGCCCGCCTTGCGCGTCAGCCGCGTGGATTTCTTGTCCGAGGCATCGATATCCACCGCACCCTTCACGCCAAGGCCGATCAGGGTGGAGATCAGCGCATTGTGCCCGCGCAGACCGCGATAGAAGACATAGTGCGCAGCCGCAGGCGACATGTCGGCCGGTGGCTCGTAGCGCGGGAAGACGGGGTCCTTCGGCGGATCCTCGCCCACCTTGCGGAAGCTCATCATCAGGAAGCTCGCCACGCCCAGGAAGGAGGTCACCAGCGCCGCCAGCGCGCCATAGCGGAACCACCACAGCATGCCCTTATCGGTCGCCGAGGGCGGATCGATCAGCCCCTTGGCAAGGCTGAGCGAGACGGTGATGCCTTCGCGCTCGCCCAGCGCCCCGACTGTCTTGAACACATGCTCGTTGCCGTTCGAGCCATAAGCATAGTCCTGCCCCGCATCGCCATAGCCGCCGACATAGGCCGCATGATCGGTGATGACCGCGCCTTCGGGAACAGTGATGCGTGCGGTCGCCTCCGCAATCGGGAACTGCCAATAGGTGCCGGTGGCGTTCCAGTAGAGTTCGTCATGATCCTCGAAATAGCGGATCTGGTTCTTCACCAGGTATTTGATCACATAGGTGTGGTCGGCATAGTCGAGATAGACATCCTCGTCGCCGATCCGGATGAGGAAGGCATTGCCATCGCGCTCGGTGACATAGGGTTCGCGCTTTCCGTCGCGCGTGATGCGCCGGATGTCATACTGGTAGGGCAGCTTGTGGCCATCTTCGCCGGTCTGCGCGTTCAATTCGTCGTCGGCATAATAGCGCGGCAGTTCGCGGAAGATGCCGCGGCGGATCTGGTTGCCCTCCACGCGCACTTCGATCGTCTCAGTGACGAGTATGTCGCCATCCTTCTGGATCTCGATGTCGACATCGAACCGATTGATCCGCTCTTCGGCCGCGCCCGCCAGCGCAACGCAGATGGCCGCCAAGCCCGCCAGAAGGTAGCGCAGCATCAGGCGCCACCCCCGAATTCGGCTTTCGGCAGCGCCCGTTCTTCCACCGTCGCCTCGAAATACTTGCGCGCCTTGAAGCCGAACAGTCCGGCGAACAGATTGGCCGGGAAGCTTTCGACCATCGTGTTCAACTCCCGCACCGCGCCATTGTAGAAGCGCCGCGCCATTTCGATTTTGGTCTCCGTGTCCGACAGCTCGTTCTGCAGGTCGAGGAAGTTCTGGCTGGCCTTCATGTCGGGATAGTCTTCTGCCACCGCCATCAGCCGCGCCACCGGGCGTGACAAGGCCGCCTCGGCATCGCCCCGGCTTGCCGGGTCGTCACCGGCCGCCATTGCGGCGGCGCGTTTCTCCGTGATCTCCACGAACAGGTCCTTCTCATGGGCAGCATAGCCCTGCACGGTGGCGACGAGTTGCGGGATCAAATTCGCCCGGCGCTTCAGCTGTACGTCGATATCCGACCAACCATTGTCCGCCATCTGAGATTTCGACACGAGGCCGTTATAGACGACGACCAGGCCGACGGCCAAAATGGCCAGTCCGCCAAGGAGAAGATAGGGCAGCATGCACGGAGCCTCCAGTTCGGATCACCCATGCTTATCCGGCAATTCGGTCTCTGTTAAGGCTGATCAGGCCTGACGGGGCCAGTCGGCCGATTTCATTTCCCAGACCAGGGAATCGCGCGTCGTGCCGTCCGGCCGTGTGCTGGTCACCTGCCCCATGCGGGTGAAGCCCATTCCGTCCAGCATGCGCTGGGTGATCGTGTTCTGCAGGCTCGCCGTCTCGCAGATCAGGTCGAGGCCCAGCGTGTCGAACATCCAGGTGAAGGTCTGCGCCGCGCCCTTCGTGCCGGTGCCCTGGCCGTGCAGCGAGGGATGCAGCGCGCCGGCGATCTCTCCGGCGGCCCATTGCGGCCAGATCTGGAAGTCGGAATAGCCGAGCACGCGCCCGTCGCCGGGGTCGGTGACGAAGAGCAGCCCCTCGCCCGCCTCGCGCTGGCGCACATGGTCCTCGATGAAGGCGCGCACCGTGTCCTCGGTCAGCGGGCGCGGCAGGGAATAGATCGGCGCATGCACCGCCGGATCGGTGAACAGGGCAAGCAGCGCGGCGGCATCCTCCGGCCGGGCCAGCCGCGACTCGCGCAGCTTCACGGCCCCGCGCACGGCCGCGCGGATTGCCGCCTCCCGTTCCGGCGCCGCCGGATTGCGCGTGATGGGTATGCCGTCCGCCATGCCGGCAGGATGCGGCTGGCTCCGCCCCCGGGCAATCCGTCACGCCGCGTCAAAGCCGATTGACCCGGCCCGCGCGCCCGTCCAAACCAGCGCGGATGAGTGATACGACCGCCTCCACCCCGGCGCCCGGCCGGCAGCATGGCAAATCGGCATTCCTGTTCGTGATCGTCACGGTCGCGCTGGACCTGCTCGCCTTCGGCCTGATCATCCCGGTGCTGCCGTCGCTGGTGAGGGAACTCGCCCATGTCACGTCCGAACAGGCAACACTGTGGATCGGCGCGCTGGCGGCGACCTATGCCTTCATGAATTTCCTGTTCGGGCCGCTGCTCGGCTCATTGTCTGACAGGTTCGGGCGGCGTCCGGTGCTGCTCGCCTCCGTGGGCACGCTGGTGATCGACTTCCTGATCATGGGCTTTGCCCACACGATCTGGCTGCTCTTCATCGGGCGGGCCCTGTCCGGCATTTCGGGCGCCACCTATTCCACCGCCAATGCCTATATCGCCGATGTGACCAGCCCGGCCGAACGCGGGCGCGCCTTCGGCATGATCGGGGCGGCCTTCGGCTTCGGCTTCGTGTTCGGCCCGGTGCTCGGCGGCTTCCTCGGCGAGATCGACGCGCGAGCCCCCTTCTTCGCCGCCGCCGGGCTCGCCACGCTGAACTTTCTCTATGGCCTGCTCGTCCTGCCGGAATCCCTCAGCGTCGAGAACCGCCGCGCCTTCGACCTGAAGCGCGCCAACCCGCTCGGCGCCGCGAAGCATTTCGCCAAGCTGCCGCAGGTCTCATGGTTCCTGATCGCGGCGGGCATCTTCTTCCTCGCCCACACCGTGTTCCCCTCCACCTGGAGCGTGCATGGCGAGATCCGCTATGACTGGAGCCCACGCGAGATCGGCTTCTCACTTGGCCTGGTCGGCGTCGGCGCCGCCGTGGTGCAGGCCGGCCTGATGAGTGCGATCCTGAAGCGGCTCGGCAATGTGCGCACCGCCCTGTTCGGACAGGCGGTCAACGTGCTGGCCCTCTTCGCCTATGCCTTTGCCGGCCAGCCCTGGATCGCCTATGCGATCATTCCCTTCGGCGCACTCGGCGGCGTCGCCGCCCCGGCGAGCAATGCCATCATGTCGACCGTCACGCCGGCCAATGCGCAGGGCGAATTGCAGGGCGCTTCGGCCAGCCTCAATTCGCTGGCCATGATCCTCGGGCCGCTGGCAATGAATGCCACCCTGTTCTGGTTCACGCGTGAGGGGGCGCCGGTGCATTTCGGTGGCGCCGCCTTCCTGTTGGCGGGTGTGCTGACGATGCTGTCCATGCTGCCCTTCCTGAAGGGCGTTGCCGCAAACCGCGCGCGTCTTCCGTCGGCAGAGTAAGGCGTCGGCGCAGCCCGGATCGCGCCGGGCCACACCGCAAGGCCGGGCCTTTAGCCCCGCTTCTTCATCAGCATTCCGCCGATCAGGCCCAGCACGCCGCCGCCAACGCCGCCTTCCAGCAGACTGTTGACGATGTTCATGACGTCCGTCGCGCCGGCCGCTGAATTGCCCAGCACATGGATGTCCGCCGCATCGAGGCCGTAATGCGCCGCAAGACCGCCGACGATGCCGCCCAGCAGGCCGCCCGTGCGGGACCCGCCCATCACTTTCGTCAGGATCGGCCCCAGGATGACGCCGCCAACGGCGGCCAGGATTTGAGGTAGAAAGTCGTCCATAGATTTGCCCTCCCATGGGTTGCGTGCGGAGGCCTGTTGCCGGCCCCTCGCCCGGCCAGAAGACTCCCGCTTCGCTGGCCCGTCCACCGCCTTCGCCACCGCAGCGAATGTTGCAAGTGCGAGCAGAAGCGGGCAGATAGCGCAGCGATGACTGCCTCCCGGCCTGCCCTGTTCCTCGACCGTGACGGCGTGATCAACGTCGACAAAGGCTATGTCAGCCGGATCGAGGATTTCGAATGGGTCGACGGCGCCGCAGAGACGATTGCCGCTTTCAATCGGCGCGGCTGGTATGTCTTTGTCATCACCAACCAGTCCGGCATCGCCCGCAATTACTACAGCGAGGCGGACATGCACGCGCTGCATGACTGGATGCAGGGCGAACTGGCGCAGGCCGGCGCGAGCATCGACCGCATCTATTACTGCCCCTATCATGCCGAGGGTGAGAACCCCGCCTACCGGAAGGACAGTTTCGACCGCAAGCCGAAGCCCGGCATGCTGTTGCGCGCCATGGCGGACTTTCCCGTGAAGCGCGAGCAGAGCTTTATGATCGGCGACAAGGAAGCAGACATGGAAGCGGCCCGCGCGGCTGGCGTCGCCGGCTTCCTGTTCTCCGGCGGCAATCTCTCGCAATTCGCCGAATGGACCCTTGCCGGCTTCGAAGACGGCAATCGCGGCTAGCCACGCCCGCCCGGCATTTGCACCATGCGGGCAAATGCGTCATGCTTTTCTCATAAGGACCCAAGGGAGAGGGGCATGCGGATTATCGAGAACCTGAAAGTCGTCTTTGCGCTCTGTGCCGGGCTGATGGCCCTGCTGTATGCGATCAACAATCTTCTGAACCTGGAGGAGGCGTACGCCTATGTCGCCTTCACCTTCGGGCAGACCGGACATGAGGCCTACCCCTCCGGCATCGTTCCGCCGATCACCTCGCCAGTCCTGAACTGGATCGGCCTTTCCGTCATCATCCTGACGGAGCTTGCCGCCGGCGCGCTCGCCCTCTGGGGCGGCTATGGCATGTTCCGTACACGGGGCGACCGGGACGCCTTCACCGCAGCCAAGGGCCGCGCCCTGTTGGGGGCCGGGCTTGGCGTGCTGGTCTGGTTCGGCTATTTCCACGTCATCGCCAGCGCGGGCATGCAGCTGTGGCAGACGGAAGCGGCGCCTCCCGTTCTTGGCGGTGCCTTCCAGTATGCCGTCTTCTGCTTCCTGACCGTGATCTTCCTGGCCCAGAAGGAAGACTAGGCCGGCGCCAGCGTCTTCGGGTCGATGCCGCCCATCTTGCAGACTTCCTTCCACTCCGCCGCCGTCACCGGCTGGACGGAGAGGCGGAAGGAGGTGACGAGGCTCATCTCCTTCAGTTTCGGATTGGCCTTCACGTCTTTCAGGCTGACCGGCTTCGGCATCGGCGCCAGCGCCTTGACCCAGACGCAGTCCCAGCGTTCATCCTCCGTGGTCGAATCGGGCGTGCTTTCCTTGCACACTTCGACAATGCCGACGACTTCCAGCCCCTGATTGGAGTGATAGAAGAAGATCCGGTCGCCCAGTTTCATCTCGCGCATATTGTTGCGCGCGGTATAGTTGCGGATGCCGCTCCACTCCTCCCCTTCCTCGCCCTTGGCGACCTGCTGGTCCCAGCTCCAGGCGTCCGGTTCGGATTTGATCAGCCAGTATTTCATCAGCCCTTCACCGCTTGTCCTCTGATAGATGCGGCATGTGCTTCCTCGATTCCCAGCCGGTGTGCAAGCCGCGCAAGGAAGCCGGCTTCAGACCGTGTCGGGTCTCCGGTCACCAGACAGGCCGCCGCATAGAGCTGCGCGGCATGGTTGGGCGACCTTGCCGCCGCCGCGATCTTGTCCAGCGTTTCGGCTTCCGGCCGCTCATTGGTGAGCAGGTCGCGGGCCCGCTTGTTCTCGCCGCCGGCCTTCAGCGCGTCGGCGAGGGCTTCCTTCTCCGCATCGTCGAGCGCGCCATCGGCCCAGGCGGCGGCAATCATCGTGCGCACCAAGGCTTCGGAGAATTCCGGATCGAGTTTCTTGTCGGTGACGAAGCCGAGCTTGCCGGGCTTGATCTCGCCCCTGGGCTTGGTGCCCTGCCGGTCGAGCCAGGCCTTGTAGGCGAGCGCGCCGAGGCCGGCGACGGCGCCCGTCTTGGCCGCGCCGCCGAGGAAGCGGCGCCCGCCCTTCGTGCCCAGCATCGCGGCGAGCAGCAGCGCGCCGGCGCCGGTGGCGGCGATCTGCGTGTCGCGATCGGTCTTCAGTTTCTCGAGCGCTTCTTGCGACAGGTCCTTGCCGCGCTGCATTGCCTTGTCGAGTTCGAGATCCTTAGCCGTTTTCTTGGCTTGTTTCTGGAGGTCGTTGAAAATTGTTTCGAAGTCCATGGCGCATTTCCCTTCTGTGCAGCGCGGGCCGAGCTTTAGCGCGGAAGCCCCTGTCAGGAAAGGCGATTCAGGGCCGCGCGCACGAGATGCGCATAGTGCGGCCAGCCCTTGTACTCGGCCAGCATCGGGTCCGTTGCCTCCCATGCCGCGCGGAAGGCGGCGACATGATCGGGCGTATCGAGCGCGGCGCGCAGCGGATCGATCACGATACGGATGGTGAAGAGGAGCAGGCCGCTCTCCGGCAGTTTGGAAATCGTCTGGCGCTCCACGCGCAGGTGCAGCACGTCCAGCGCCTTGTCTTCCGGTGTCGCGGCGGCGAGCGCTTTCAGTGGCGCGGAGCTCGGCGTGAAGCGCGCATCGCCTGCCTGAACGGTCCAGTTGACCCGCTCCAGCACCTGCCCCGGCCGCAGCGCGTCGAACATGCGCGCGATGCGGGAGACGAGGCCCGGATTTGCCCCCGGCACCGGCCCGTGCAGGCCGGAGAGCGGCTCGCCGACTTTCTCCGACAGGAGCCAGAAGGTCGGCGTGACGAGACTGGCCGCTTCAAGCCGCCAGAGGCCGTCATCGCCCCGCTGCAGCAGGCAGAGATCGTCCGACACGCGCGCGGCGGCCGCCTCCAGCGGCGTCGGCCAGTTTTCCTCCGCAGGCGGAAGATGCGCGGTGACCAGCGCGGCCGCTTCGGCCAGCGCCGCGTCCGGCAGGTTCGAAGCGAACACCTCATCCCGGTGCGCGCGCATGATCTGCCGCTTTTCCGGCAGCCAGACTTCGGCCTCCGTGTCCGGCGCGATCAGGTTCTCTGCCGCAATCGGCCGAAGGCCCGGCGACAGGCTGGCGGGGCCATCGAGGAAAGGCAGGTGCGGCGGCGTGCGCAGGCTCACGCGGGAACGGCAGCGCCCCAGGCGACGAAGCCCGCAATTTTCGGCGTCGAGGGCAAATACATCGTCTCGGCATCCTGCAGGACGAAGCCGTTCTCCTCGAACATTTTCCGCGTGTCGCGCGTCAGATGGCAGCCGCCGGCCAGCGGCTTCCACACCGGCTCGATCCGGCGCTGCCATTTGGCGATGCCCTCATCGGGGGCAAGCCCGTGTTCGGAGAAATAGACCTTGCCGCCCGGCTTCAGCACACGGTGCACTTCCTTCAGTGCGCCCTGCCAGTCCGGAATGGTGCACAGGACGAAGGTGATGATCACCGTATCGACCGAGGATTCCGGCAGCGGGATCGCCTCGGCGCCAGCCTTCAGGAATTCGATCCGGTCGCCATAGCCCAGTGCGCCCGCCGCGCGGCGTGCCTTGTCCAGCATCGCGTCGGACGGTTCCAGCGCATAGATCTTCGTCACCTTGGCCGGATCATAATAAGGAAAGTTCGTGCCGGCCCCGCAGCCGAGTTCCAGCACCACACCTTCCGCAAGCGGAACAACTTTGGCGCGCTGTTTCATGATCGGCTTCGATGCGCAGGCGCAGGAGACGAGGTTCGAGGTGACGTAGCGATCCCACAGGCCCACTAGTCGGTCTCCTTGCCGGTTTCGAAGCCGGGATAAGCCGCCTTGTCGATTTTCGTCCGCGTTTCTTCGGTCGGCCGCGCGATCAGCGCGTCCTGCGTGATGTTGACGACATATTCGTAGCCATCCGCCATCGGCTGGTAGCTGGCCGAGCCATATTCGGCGTCAATGCCGAACCGGCCGCCCTGCTGCTCCGCCAGGGCATGCACATCAAGGCCCGGATTTTCGGCGAGCGCGATGCCATTGCTGACCGCTTCCTTCACCGCCTCTGTGGAATAGCGCCGCGCCTCGCGGCCTTCGATGAAGTCCAGCCGGTAGATCGAGTCATAGCCCAGCATGTTGGCCATCGGGCGGAACTTGATCACCTGTGCGCCGATTTCGAACTGGTTGCCGCGCAGCACAGGCTGGGAGCCGTCGGCTTCCAGCTTCTTGGTGCCGTCCGACAGGGTGAGGTCGACATGATAGGCGCCGGGCTCACCTTCCAGCGCAATGAACTTCACCGTCGCCGCATTGCGTTCCTTGGTCAGGCGCTTGTAGGTCTGCAAATTGAGGCCCGCAAAGGCGACGATGCCCGCCAGCCCCATGAAGCCCACGCCGAACAACAGCCGCATGGCCCCGCTTGCCGGCTTCAGGCGCGCCAGCTTCCCGAACCCCGCAAACAGCAGCATCAAACCGATCACACCGGCAATTGCGGGCAGGATCCACCAGATCAGAGACATCACACCATTCCCTTTCCCAGACCGGCCCTCTGCCGGGACCAGAACTTCAGTATAATCATGGCGCCGCGAAAGTTTAGCGCCCCGGAACAGCTTGAACAGTTTCGCGTTCCGTCACCCCTGCCCATGCTATCAAAACCCTGATACGGGGCAATCATGTCATTTCGTGACTTCCTGCTGCTGTTTTTTGTGTGCCTGGCGTGGGGGATCAACCTCGTCCTGACGCGCTGGGTGGTGGCAGACCTGGCCGTGCCGCCATTTTTCTTCGCCGCGGTCCGGTTTGCCGGTGTTGCCCTGTTTCTCATCCCTTTTTTGCGGCCTGTGCCTGAAAAACTTTTCACACTGGCCGTGATTTCGGTCCTGATCGGCTCGCTCAATTTCGCGCTCCTGTTCATCGGCCTGAAGAATGCCGAGGCCTCCGCCGTCGCCGTCACCGGCCAGCTCGGCGTGCCGATCTCCACCCTGATGAGCATGGCCTTCCTGGGGGAGCGCATCGGCTGGCGCCGCGGGCTCGGCATCATGCTGTCCTTTGCCGGGGTGATGCTGATCGCCTTCGACCCCACCAGCTTCCGGATTTCCACCGGCCTCATGTATGTCGTCGCCTGCGCCTTTATCGGCTCCTATGGCGGCATCCTGATGAAACAGATGCCGGCGCTGACCGGCCTGCAGGTTCAGGCCTGGGTGGGCCTGTTCAGCTTTGCGCCGCTGTTCGCGATTTCCTTCCTCTGGGAGAGCGGACAGGTCAGCACCTATGTGCAGGGCGGCTGGCCGGTCTGGCTGGCCAGCCTGTTTGCGATCTTCGGCGTGTCGATCTTCGGCCATGGCGGGTTCTATACGCTGATCAAGAAATACGATGTCTCCATGCTCTCCCCGCTCACCCTGATGACGCCGCTCTGGGGCGTGGTGTTCGGCATCCTCCTGCTGAACGAGCCGATCTCGCCGCGCCTCCTGCTCGGCGGCGGCATGGCGCTCGCCGGCGTGTTCATCATCGCCGTACGCCAGAATACGCGCTTGCCCGAAGCCGCCCTTGGCAAGAAGATCGGCGCCGGAGACAGCTGATGCAGATGGACCAGGCCCCCAGCCCCAATCACGATGCCCGCCGCCAGCGGCTCGACATGCTGGTGTTGCACTATACCGGCATGGAGACCGGCGAGGCCGCGCTGGCCCGCATGTGCGACCCGGAGGCGAAAGTCTCGGCGCATTACATGGTCTGGGAAGACGGCCGCATCACGCAGCTGGTGGAGGAATCCCGCCGCGCCTGGCATGCGGGCGTTGCCACATGGCAGGGCGAGGAGGATCTCAATTCCCGTTCCATCGGCATCGAGATCGTCAATGGCGGCCATGATGTTCCGCTGGCGGAGGGTTCCCTGCCGCCCTATCCGGACGCGCAGATCGATGCGGTGATCGAATTGTGCCATGCCATTGTTGCCCGTCATGAGATTCCGCAAGCGCGGATCGTCGCCCATTCCGACATTGCCCCTGCCCGCAAGGTGGACCCTGGCGAACACTTCCCCTGGGCCCGGCTTTCGGAGGCGGGCATCGGCCTCTATCCGGAGGCGGACGAAGACGCGGCAGGCCCCTCCCTCCTGCCCGGCGATACGGGCGAGGCGGTCGAAGCGCTGCAATCGGCGCTGGCCGCCATCGGCTACGGCCTCACCATCAATGGCGATTTCGACGAAGCGACCGGACAAGCCATTGCGGCCTTCCAGCGCCGCTTCCTGCCCACCCGCCTCGGCCGCCATGGCGACGCGGTGACATGCGCGCATGTGCGGAAGGTGGCGGCCGCGTTCGGGGGGTGAGGGCCCGCACGAATATCCGGACTGGCCGAGACCATCCGGATAGGGAGTATTTCGTTGCCTCATGAGATGAGGCCTGGCGCGGCAGGCGCCGTGGCGCTCCGCCAAAAAGTAAGTAATGGCTACGGATTTGGAGCGTTACCGCCCGCCGCGCCGGAAGGAAGATTTCGGATCGCTGCCGGCGCGCCTCATCGCATCGGCCGTCTTGCAGGGCCGAGGTCGAACAGCCCAGCAACACCCCGAAAGGTGAAACCGGATCTGCCGGGGAGGTAATCGGTCTTTGTCGGTCGTGTTTCCACTTCCTCCGCCGGACCAGCTTTCCTAGATACAGCCTGCAGCCGCTACCCTGCAGCCTGCGCCAATCTCTCCATTCCTCCTCCGCACAAGCCGAACGGTACCGGCTCCGGCCCCATGTGCGGTGGATGCAGGGAAGATAGGAGAATGGTCCCGCTGCCGGATTGAATCTCTCCAATCTTGTCATCCCGGAAAACGCGAAGCGTTTATCCGGGACCCAGTTCTGCAGTGGCCACACCGCAACTGGGTCCCGGATATTTGCTGGCGCAAATTCCGGGATGACAGGATGGGAGAGGATATCCCGAAATTTATCCCCGCACCTGCCTCCAGAACCGTCTCCCCAGCGCACGCTGGGGCCCAGAGCCACGAAGTGCGCAGGCCACAATACTGCTCGAGGAAGGACTTGCGCCCGCGCGGGCAAAAGACTATGTCCCCGTTTCTCTCGTGTTGCCGCGGCTGCTGAACCCGACAACATGAGGACCAAGGCCATGCCACACCCCGCAACGCGGGCCGCACG
>JAGQRO010000177.1 GCA_020425315.1 Hyphomonas sp.
GGCGCCGAGCGCAAGTTCTGGGAACAGGATGGCGTCTGGCTGACCCGTGTGGGCTATGCCGGCGGCATCACGCCCAACCCGACCTATGAAGAGGTCTGTTCCGGCCATACCGGCCACACCGAAGTGGTGGACGTTATCTATGATCCGGCTGTGGTGACGTTTGAACAGCTGGTGAAACTGTTCTTCGAGAACCATGACCCGACCCAGGGCATGCGCCAGGGCAATGATATCGGCACGCAGTACCGCTCCGCCCTCTACACGACCAGCCCGGCACAGGCCGCGGCTGCGCGCGACCTTGCATCGGCCTATGAAGGCGCCCTCGCTGCGGCAGGCCATTCCGGCCTGATCACCACTGAGATTGCGCCGCTGGACAAGCTTTATTTCGCTGAAGACTACCACCAGCAATATCTGGCCAAGAACCCCAATGGCTATTGCGGTCTGGGCGGCACAGGCGTGTCCTGTCCGGTGGGTCTCGGCGTTTAGGGGATCAGGTCCCGAAATTGACCGCGAACCGCTTGCGGTTCTGGTTTTCCAGCATGCCCTGCGCCTTGAACATGGCATCGGAGGCGCCCTGCGCGCGCAGGATGGACGGATCGGCGCGCAGCGTCTCCACGACGAGGGAAAGGTGCGAGATCGCTTCCTGGATGAGGCCCTTGTCGAACCGCTGGGCCGCTCGCGCCAGCAGCGCCCGGCCGATATCCATACGTGCCTGCAGCGCCCGCTCCGGATAGGTTTGGGCGGCGCCCTCGGCGAGATGAACGCGGCGCAGCGCGATCACCCGGTCAAGGCCGTCCAGGTCGCCGGCCTCTTCGGCCACATGCACGGCCGCCGCGCAGTAGTCGCCCTCGATCTCATGCCGCAACGCGTCCGACAGCGGGCAGTCGCTGTCGAGGATTTCGCCGAGTTCGGCGGCCAGCAGCTTGATCTTCTCCGGCCGGAAGGATTGCGGATTGCCGAGCGCCGGCTGCAGCTGCTTGGCCAGCAGGAAAGCCGCTGCCTTCGGCATCAGGCCCGACAGGGAGGATTTGCGCGATGGCAGCGCGAACACCGAATGACGGGCTTCGGCCGCCGACAGGCCGCCGCCGCGCGACAGGCTGGAAATCATAAGGCCGCCGGCCCGGCGCCCGCGGCGTTCGGCCCAGACCAGCAGGTCCGCATCGGCGGAAGCCATACGACGCCGCGCCCGGGCAATCGCCCCGGCGCCCTGACCATGCTTGAGCACATTCATGCGCACGATCTTGTAAGGGGCGCCGAAATTGAACGTGGCAAGGTGGGCATCCAGCGCCGAGGCCAGCCATTTGCGCGTGGCGCCCCGCGCCCGGCCATCCGGCGTCATCAGCACGATGCGATAGCCCGGTGACTTGTCCCGCTTCAGGGCCCCTGCCGTACCCGCATCCTGTAGTGCGCGCAGCACACGGATGGACAGGCGCACCAACAGGACCAGCAGCCACAGCGTCGCCAGGCCTGCCAGCACCACGCCCAGCGCAGCCAACAGGCGCGTTTCCTGAAGGTGGGCGGCCGACCAGGTTTCCGCTGACGTCAGCCAGTCAGTCACAGGCATCGATGTGGACCTCTCAATCGCCATGGCGATACGGATCTTGGGCCCTGCGCGCAACAGGGAAACGCTGTTGACGCCGGGCTTTGGCTGCTGCGAGCATAGCTTCTGATCGCCAGTGGCTGAAGGGGTGGCAGCAGTCCGATGACTGAATTCCGCACACGGTTTGCGCCGTCTCCGACGGGATATCTGCATCTGGGCCATGCCGCCTCGGCCTTTTACGTCTGGGATGCGGCCCGTGCGGCGGGTGGCGAGGTGCGCCTGCGGATCGAGGATATCGACCGCACGCGCTGCCGGCCGGAATACGAAACGGCCATTCTGGAGGACCTGAAATGGCTGGGCTGTGACTGGACCGGCCCGGTCCGGCGCCAGTCGGAGCATTTCGATGACTATGCGCGCGTGCTGGACCAGCTACAGGCGCGCGGCCTGCTCTATCGCTGTTTCCGCACGCGGCGGGAGATCGCGGCCGCCCTGCCGGCCGGCGCCGATCCGGACGAGGCCGGCTTTACCGGCCGGCCCCTGCCGGAGGCCGAAGAGGCGCGGCGCCTGGAGCGTGGCCTGCCCTTCGCCTGGCGCCTGTCGCTGGCTGCGGCGCGCGACGCGCTCGGCCCGCGCTATGGGCAGCTGTCCTATACGGAGGAGACGCCGTCAGGCCCGCGCGCCGTGCGGGCCGATCCGGCCCGGTTTGGCGATGTGGTGCTGGCGCGCAAGGAAACGCCCGCCTCCTATCATCTCGCCTGCTGCCATGACGACGCCCTGCAGGGCATCACCCAGGTCATCCGGGGCGAAGACATCCGCGACATGACCGCCGTACATGTCCTGCTGCAGGCGCTGATGGACTGGCCGGTACCGGTCTACCGGTTCCACCCGCTGGTGCTCGGCCCGGACGGGAAGAAACTGTCGAAGCGCGCCGGTGACCGGGGATTGCGCGCCTATCGCGAAGAAGGCATGACGCCGGACGACCTTCGCCGCCTCGCAGGCCTTGCATGACCGCCACCGCCCCGCCCCTTCCCGAGACCCGCGACTGGACCGGGCCCGTCATGGTGCTGATCGGCGGGGTTTCCATCGGCTTTGCGCCGATTGGCCTGCGGCTCGGCCTGGGCGAGCTCGGGCCGCAGGCAATCGCCTTCTGGCGCTATGCCTTTGCCCTGCCATTCCTGCTGGCGCTGGTTTTCCTGATCGAGCGGCGGGTACCGCGCCGGCCGAACCGGTTCGTCATCCTCGCCGGCACGCTGTTCACGCTGGACATGGCGCTCTGGCATTGGGGCCTGACGCTGACCACCGTGTCGAACGCCACCTTCATCGTGAACCTCGGCAATGTGCTGGTCGGTTTCGGCGCCTGGTATTTCCTGAAACAGCGGCCGAAGCCGCTCTGGTTCGCCGCCGCCGCCATCGCGGTGATCGGTGCGGCCGCCCTGTCGCTCGGCGGGGCAAGCGATGGCAAGGCCGACATTCGCGGCGACCTTCTCGCCTTCGGCGCAGCGATCATGGTGTCGGGCTACATGCTCGCCTCCAACATCGCCCGGCGCAGCCTCGGCGCCATCGAAACCATCTTCTGGCTGACCGTCGTGGAGACCTGCATTGCCGGCCTGATCGTGGCGGCGAGCGGGGAAAGCTTCTGGCCGCAGACGCTGGCCGGCTTCCGTGCGCCCTTCTCGCTCGCCCTGATCGCCCAGATCGGCGGGCAGGCCATGATCGTCGCCGGCCTCGGCCGGACGTCTCCGGCACTGGCCGGCCTGCTTGTCCTGGTCCAGCCGGTCGTGGCCGCCGCGGTGTCCTGGCGCCTGTTCGATGAGCCGCTGCTTTACCCGCAGGTTGCCGGCTGCGCGCTGATCCTGTTCGCCGTCTGGCTCGCCCAACGCGGGCGCCGGCCTCAAGTGGCGGTCGACTGACCGCAAAAACCGTCACATAAGCCCCCTAGACACACGCCGAGACCTGCCGGAGTTCCAAGATGCGCCATACCCTCACCGCTGCCCTGCCCGCCCTCGCCCTGCTGTCCGCCTGTTCGGCGCCCGCTGCCGATCCCGGTGAGACTGCACCGCTGCGCGAAGGGGCCGTGCCGCAGCAGGCCGGCGACGCCTATTTTGTCAGCGCCGCCAGCGCCGTGGACGCCCGCATCCGCGACCGTGGCATGAAGCCGGCGAAGAATGTGATCCTGTTCGTGGGCGACGGCATGGGCGTCTCCACCATCACCGCCGCACGCATCTATGCCGGCCAGAAGCGCGGCCTCGACGGCGAATCCTATCGCCTCACCATGGAGACGCTGCCCTATTCCGCCCTGTCGAAGACCTATTCCAATGACTTCCAGGTTTCCGACTCCGCCTCCACCGCCACGGCGATGACCACCGGCGTGAAAGTGAACTCGCGCACCCTCGGCGTGCGCTCCGGTGCATTCTATGGTAATTGCGCGACCGTCGAGGGCAACGGCACCGACTCCCTCTTTGACCTCGCCGAGCGCGCCGGCCTTGCAACCGGCGTCGTCACCACCGCGCGCCTCACCCATGCCACCCCGGCGTCCACCTATGCCGAAGTGCCGAACCGCGACTGGGAAGCCTTTGTCGGCGCGCCGGACCCGGACGGCGCCGCTCTGTGTACGGACATCGCTGCCCAGTTCATCGACCGCCAGGAAGGCGACGGCTTCGAGATCGCCTTCGGCGGCGGGCGCAGCGCCTTCATGAAGCAGGGCACGCCGGACCCGGAAGACGAGGCCCGCACCAGCTACCGCAAGGATGACCGCGACCTTGTCGCCGAATGGCTCGCCAAGTCTGCTGACCATCGCTACATCACCGACCTTGCCGGCTTCGAAGCAGAAGATTTCACCAGCGGCGACAAAGTGCTCGGCCTGTTCGAAAACTCTCACCTCAAATATGAAGCCGACCGGCCGAACGACACTGCCGGCGAGCCCTCCCTGGTGGACCTTACCCGCGCCGCCATCACGCGCCTCTCTCAGGACCCGGACGGTTTCGTCCTGATGGTCGAGGGCGGCCGCATCGACCATGCCCATCACGAAGTCAACGCCGCCCGCGCGCTCGACGAGACGGACACGTTCGACCAGGCCATCGCCGCCGCGCTCGAAATGACGAACCCGGAAGAGACCCTGATCATTGTCACCGCCGACCATTCCCACACGCTGACGATTTCCGGCTATCCGGTGCGCGGCAACCCGATCCTCGGCAAGGTGAATGCCGGGCCGGATGGTGGCGCGCTGAAGGGCCTCGACGGCAAGCCCTACACCACGCTCGGCTATATGAGCGGCCAGTCGGCCTGCCAGTCCGTGGACGGAAAGCTGGATTGCACCCGGCTTGACCTCACCGACACCGACACGACAGAACTCGACTTCCGCCAGCCCTCGCTGATCCCGATGTTCTCGGAAACCCATGGCGGGGAAGACGTCGCCATCTTCGCCACCGGCCCCGGCTCGAACCTCGTTTCCGGCGTGATGGAAGAGAATGAGATCTTCCATGTCATGGGCCGCGCCTCCGGCCTCGTCGCCGGACCCAGCAGCGAGTAAGGGCCAGGGTGGCGTTGAACCCGTTCAGGAGCCGCAAGCCGCAGACGCAAACCGGATTCCTGTATGCCGCCGCCGCGCAGCAGGATCCGCGCTTCGCCAAGGCCGGGCCCGGCGACACGATCCGCAATGCCAAACGCGAGGCGCCCTGGCTCGTGGTCAACCACACGCTGGATGACGTCCTCGTCGCCGGATGGCCGGGCACCCTCTGGGAAGTCGATGTCACCGACGCGCTGCAACCGCAGGGCCATGCCGGAAACTATACCCGCGCCGTGGCGGTGACGCTGATCCGCCGCCTGCCCCCGCACACACTGTTCGGGCCGGAGGGCGAAGCGGTCGCCTCGATCGTCGACCGGGCCGCCGCCCTGACGCGCGAAGAAGCAGGCACGCTTGCCGGCAACCGCGCGGCAGAAGCCGGACGGCTCTATTCCATGGCGTGGCGCAACTGGGACGGCCTGCCGGCCTGCAAGCGGAGCTTCGAGGATTGGGAAGGCGTGGTCGGTTCCGGCGAGGGGCCGCCCTCCTCCCCTGTTCATTCCGGGCTCCACGCCGTATTCAAAGCCATTGCCGCCCGGGCCGTCGACCTCGACGGCGATGCGGCCATGATCGAGGAAGACGGGCCGGAATCGGATCTGGGCGCTCACCTTGCCGAACCCTGGGCCACTGCGGCGCTGTGCCTGATTGAGGCGGCGATGGCGGTCGGCGCACCGCACCTTCTGGCGGAACAAGACCGCGCCGTCCTCACCCGGCCCTGGCGCGCCCTCACCGGCCCGCCGCGCCCTTAAGTCCCCTCCCCCGGCGGCAGGACTCGCCAAGCCCCGCTTTCGCCGTCATGGTCGGGCAATAGAAAATTGGAGGAAACCGCCATGAAAGCTGCCGTGATGCGCGAGCCGAACAAGCCGCTGTCGATCGAGGACGTGACCATCGACAAGCCCGGCCCCCGGGAAGTGCTGGTGCGCCTGAAAGCGGTGGGCGTGTGCCATTCCGACGTGCACTTCTGGGACGCGAATTTCCCGGTCGAAGTGCCGGTCATCCTCGGCCATGAAAGCGCCGGCGTGGTCGAGGCGGTGGGCTCCATGGTCTCGGCGGTGAAGCCCGGCGACCATGTCATCTCCATCCTCTCCCCCTTCTGCGGCACGTGCGAATATTGCCTCTCCGGCCACATGTCGATCTGCCACACGGTGAACCGCGAACAGTTCCAGCGCGGCATGACCGAGGCGCCGCGCCTCTCCATCAAGGGCGAAAAGGTCGGCCAGTTCCTCAACCTCTCCTCCTTCGCCGAACAGATCCTGGTGCATGAGAACGCGCTCTGCGCCATCGACAAGGACATGCCGATGGACCGCGCCTGCCTGATCGGCTGCG
>JAGQRO010000178.1 GCA_020425315.1 Hyphomonas sp.
GCCGCGCCGAGGCGCGCTTCAGCGCGTCCATCATGATCAGCAGCTGCATCAGATTGTCATTTGCCGGCCAGGAGGTGGACTGGATGACGAACACATCCTCGCCGCGCACATTCTCATCGATGCGGACGAAAATTTCCTGGTCCGCGAAGGTCTTCACCTCCGAGCGGGTGAGCCGCATGTCGAGATAATCGGCAATGGCTTCCGCCAGCGGCCGGTTGGCGTTGCACGATAGAAGTTTCATGTCGGCGATGACCCTGCTGCCCCGGTTGCAATGCTTTTGTAACAGGCCGCACCGAGTCGCAACCGCGCGATGCGGTGCTTTGCAAAGATTTACGGCAGGAGCAGGATGACTGAGGCATTTCGGCCATAGTCGGCCTCGCCGCGTTGGTTGCGGCGGCGATTGGAGAAGTAGGCCTCCTCCAGCGCGCAGGTGTCGAGGCCGAGATTGGCGATATGACCAATGCCCATGGCGGCAAGGCTGTCATGGCAATAGCCGGGCAGGTCGAAATGAAACCGGTCTCCCTTGCCTTCGATGAACAGGCCTTCGCTGGCGGGGGAGGCTTCGAGGAATGTGTCGCGGAATTCCGGGCCGACTTCATAGCTCGCCTGCGCGATCGTCGGGCCGATGGCGGCGCGGATGCGGCCGGGGCGGGCGCCAAGTTCGGTCATCGAGGCGACGACCGATTCGAGCACGCCGCCAATGGCGCCTTTCCAGCCGGCATGTGCCGCGCCGATCACGCCGGCCTCCGCATCGCCCAGCAGCACCGGCGTGCAGTCGGCGGTGAGGATGCAGAGGGCAAGGCCGGGCATTGTGGTGACCATGGCGTCTGCCTCGGGGCGCTGGTCCCAGGCCTCGGTCACATGCACCACGTCGGGCGAATGGACCTGGTGGCAGGAGAGCAGGGCGCTGGCGCCCATCGCGTCGCGGATGCGTGCCCGGTTTGCCGTCACGGCGGCCGGATCGTCGCCAGAGCCGGGGCCGGCATTGAGGCTGGCATAGAGGCCTTTGGAGGTGCCGCCCAGACGCCCGAAAAACCCGTGGCGCACGCCCTTGAGGGCGGCGAGGCCGGGGGAGGTTTCGAAGGACGGGGCAGCGCTGGTCATCGCCCCAGCCGTGCGGGGCGGCGGGGGCGATGTCAAGCGCAGGGCAGGCGCCTATTGGTGATAGGCGCTCTCGCCATGGGTGGCGGAGTCGAGACCGGACTCTTCGTCTTCTGCCGGGACGCGGAGCGGGATCACGGCGCGGATGGCATAGAGCAGGCCCGCCGTTACCACGGCCGAGAACAGGGCCACCACGGCCACGCCGGTCACCTGCGCGCCAAGCTGTTCGGCGAATGGCTTGGCGAGGCCGGGCGCCATGGGTCCGAGCGCGGCGAGGAAGGGGATCAGGAGGCTGCCCAACATGCCGCCGACGCCGTGCACCGCGAACACGTCGAGGCTGTCGTCGATCTTCAGCTTCTGGCGGATGAGGCCGACCGCATAATAGCAAACGAAAGCGCTGGCCGCGCCGATGATGACCGCGCCGAGCGGACCGACAGAGCCTGCTGCCGGTGTAATCGTGGCAAGGCCGGCGACCATTCCCGTGGCGATGCCAACGAGGGTCGGCTTACGGAAGCTGACCCATTCGATGGCCATCCAGACGAGCGAGGCGGTGGCCGCGGACGTGTGCGTGACCAGCATGGCGCGGGCGGCGGCCTCATTGGCGCCGAGGGCCGAGCCGGCATTGAAGCCGAAC
>JAGQRO010000179.1 GCA_020425315.1 Hyphomonas sp.
GCATCATGCCGCTCGCCTTCTTTGCCGATCACAAGGAGGCGCTGGCAGCCTGGAACCGGTGCATCGACATCAACTTCCGGGGCGTGATGAATGGCATGGTCGCCGTGCACGACCAGATGATCGCGCAGGGGCGCGGGCATGTGATCAACATCTCCTCGATCTATGGCAACTTCCCGGTCGTCGGCGCCGGCGTCTATGGCGCGACCAAGGCCGCGGTAAATGTGCTGTCCGAAGCCCTGCGCATGGAATCGCGCGGGAAGATCAAGGTCACCATCGTGAAGCCGACCGGCGTGCCGGGCACGGGCCTCGGTGCCGGCGTGATCAATCCGGCGGCCGTGGTCGGCATTGTCGGCCAGAACGCGCCGGAGTTCGGCGCCATGGTCGAAGCCCTGCAAGGCGGCACACTCGACCCCGCCGCCCTCGACCCGGAAAGCATCGGCTATCTGATGCTCGACCCCGCCTATATTGCCGAAGCCGTACTCCACGCCATCGACCAGCCCTGGGGTGTTTCGATCGGCGAAGTCACCGTCCGCGCGGCGGGGGATCATTACTTGCTCTGAGGCCTCCCCTCAGGCGCGATCTGAAGGCAACACTACGTGAACGGGCCTTTCAGGATGGGTTCCGGCGGGGCGTGATTTCCTGCAGCCATGATGAAACGCATCATGACTTCTGGAGTGGCCGCCGTTGCCCTTGCTGCGTCGGCCCTCTTCGCTCTCCCGGCCGCTGCCGATGGCCCGGCCGCCCGCGCCACGATCGCCACCAAGGTTGGCGACAACACACGCCTCGTCGTGTCTGTCGGCCATAATGACCAGCGCGACGTCGCCTATCGCGATCGCGACATGCGCGACAGCCGCTACGGCTACGGCCGCAATGCCTGGGGCCAGACCCAGCGGCAGGCCGACCAGCTCAGCCGCGTCGCGATCCAGGCCTGCCGCCAGGATGTCCAGCGTAGTGCCCGCTATGCCGGCTTCCGCGATGTTGATTTCGACAGCCGCTCCTGGACCGACCAGATCGGCCCCAACGGCTTCACGGTCCACTTCCGCGAGGTCGAGTTCGAGCGGGGCCACGGCCGCGACATCAACCGTCCGGTGACCTGCACGGTGCGTCAGGGCCGCGTCGTCGACATTGACGGCATGCCCCGCGCCGATCGCGGNNCTGGAGTGGCCGCCGTTGCCCTTGCCGCGTCTGCCGCTTTCGCCCTCCCTGCCGCTGCGGACGCACCGGCTGCCCGTGCCACCGTTGCCACCAAGATTGGCAGCAATACCAGCCTGGTGATCCAGGTCGGCGATTCCCGCGCCCGCGACAGCCGCTACGGCTACCGCTCGCGCTACAGGCTGAACCAGTGGGGCCAGACGCCCCAGCAGGTCCAGCGCCTCAGCCGTGAAGCTGTGCAGGCCTGCCGCCGCGAGATCGAGCGCCTGGATTCCGGCCGTCGGTCCAGCTTCCGCGACGTGGATGTCGAAAGCCGTGGCCAGGCCCGCCAGATTGGCCGGCAGGGGTTCGATGTCTTCTTCCGAAACGTCGAATTCGAAGGCCGGCATCGCGGCACGACCCGCCCGGTCAGCTGTGAGGTGCGCCAGGGCCGCGTCGTCGATATCGACGGCATCCCGATGGAGCGCTGGAACAAGCGCGTGCCCGACCGCCGGGCCGCCCCGGCACCGAAGCGCCGCTAGTCCCGATCAATCCGGCCGGCAGAAAGACGGCCAGTCGAGTGAAGTAGAGTAGGGAGCGCCCCGGACCGAACATCCGGGGCGCTCCTTTGGCGCTTCCTCCCCGGAAACGTCAGAACTGGAAGTAGATGAAGGGCCGGTAGCCGAGCGGCACGAAGGCGAGGGCGATGGCCGTCAGCGCGCCGGTCGCCAGCGCGAAGGGCGTCGCGGGCAGCTTGCCGAGCGCCTCGCCCAGCTTGAACCGGTAGCTGATGGCATGAAGCGCCGCGATGGCGATGATGAATGGCCACACGATCGCCGGCAGCACGTCGGTACCCTCGGAAGAGAAGGTCACATAGGTTCGCGCGATGGCGAGCGATTCCTCCAGCGTCGGTGCACGGAAGAAAATCCAGGCGAGGTTCACCCAGTAGAAAGTCAGCGCCATGCCGAGGATGAGTCCGATGGCGCCCATCGGTTTGAACCGTTTCGCCACGAGGTCAGACCAGGTCCGCTCCACCATCAGGGCAAGGCCGTGCAGGAAGCCCCAGATCACGAAATTGAACGAAGCCCCGTGCCACAGGCCGCCGAGCACCATGGTCGTCATCAAATTTACGTCCCGGCGCATATTGCCTTTGCGGTTTCCACCCAGCGGAATGTAGAGATAGTCGCGCAGCCAGCTTGACAGCGAGATGTGCCAGCGGCGCCAGAACACCTGAATGTCCGGCGAGAGGTAAGGCGAGTTGAAGTTCGCCGCGAAGCGATAGCCGAGCAGGCCCGCACAGGCGATGGCCATGTCGGAATAGCCCGAGAAGTCGCAATAGATCTGGATGCCATAGAGCAGCACGCCGGCGATCACGCTGGATGCAGTGTAGGCGGACGGATCGTTGAAGATGAGGTCCACATAAGGTGCGATATTGTCCGACACGCAGGCCTTTTTGAAGAAGCCGACCAGGAACAGCGCGATGCAGGCCTGAACGTTCACATCGGCCCAGCGGCGCGCCGTGTCCATCTGCGGAATGAAGTCTGAGGCGCGCACGATCGGCCCGGCCACCAGCTGCGGGAAGAAGGCGATATAGAAGGCGACATCGAGGAAGGAGCGCTTCGCCGCAATCACGCCGCGATGCACGTCCACCATGTAGGAAATGGCCTGGAAGGTGTAAAAGCTGATGCCCACCGGCAGGACCAGGTTCAGCGTCACATGACCGGGCGTGAGGCCCATCAGGCCGGCAAAATCGACAAAGCTGTCAGCGAAGAAATTGAAATACTTGAACAGTCCGAGGACGGACAGAGAGAACACGATCCCGATGCCGAGCGCCCATTTGCGCTTCTTTGTCTGCTCCGACGGCCATGTCGCGGCATTGCCGACGAGATAGCTGACAATCGTCACCATCAGGATGAGGCCTAGGAACCGCCAGTCCCACGCGCCATAGAACACATAGGACGCCGCCGTCAGGACGCGCTTGCGCCAGAGATTGGAGCGCAACGCCCAGACGAGGCCGAAAACGACCGCAAAGAACAGGAAGAAGCGCGCTTCAACGAACAGCATTGGCGGAAAATTCCTGGCTGGTGCTCTCGGCAGTCGACCGGGCGCAGAAGTCGCGGCCGGCCTCAAAGCTCAGCCTGCGCGCGCCAGCCTCGCCGAGATGGCTGAAATCGAACCAGAGGTCCGGGGTGAAGAAGTCCGGATGCACGTCCGGGCGATTGAAGTTCATCACGATGCGCTCGCCCGGCAGGTTGCGAACGGCCTCGCCGGTGCGCGGTGTGCGGTCGAGTTCGGCAAGGTCGGGCGAGACATAGAGTGCGGCGGTCAATCCGCGGGCCGACAGGGCGTCGAGGCGCTCGGCCAGATAGGTCGCGCGGGCGGTGATGTCCTCGCTGCTCGGCGCGCCATAGCGGGCGAGCATTTCCTCGAAGCGTTCGGGATGGTCCTCGAATTCCTGCCGGCGGGCGGCGATGTCCGGCGTCATCAGCGAGCCGAGGGCTTCGAACCCGTCCTGGCGCATTTCGAATGTGAACGGCTCGTCCGGCTTGCCCGATGGGAAGGCCAGCGCCGCGCCGCGTCCGACGCCCGACAGGTCAAACCCGATGCCAAGGCCGAGAATGCCGGAGCGGTAGAGCCGCTTGGGCAGGGATTCGGGGAAGCTGGAGATATTGTCGGCCTGGGCCTGCCAACTGTCCGGACCGGAGAAGAAGCGGGCCCGGTCGGTCGTCGCGTCGGCGAAATCGCGCGCATTCATCAGCGGGTCTTCGATCACGATGCGCTGGAGGTGGCCCTCGCCGGCGGTGACGATTCGCTCGACCAGCCAGTCTTCCTCCGCGCCGGTCAGGCCGAACACGCCGAAATTCATCACGTTCCAGCCGGTGCAGCCGGCCTCTGCCGCGCCGCGTTCCACTTCGTCCGGAACGATGTGGTAGAAAGTGCGGGAAGTGCCGACGAACACGGTGTCATAGCGCTCCGGCGCGGCCTCATAGGCGGCGAGTTTCGGGCTGAGGACGACAAGGTCCGGCATCGGGGCGGCCGCGCGCAGGGCTAGCGACAGTGGCGCCGCCACGGCCGCGAAGGCCAAAGCGAACAGCACAGCCGGCTTGGCGCCGGACCGGACCTGGGGCGTGAACAGGGCGCGAAGCAGGGTCTGCATGCGCGCAGAGGTGCATGAACCGTGCCAGTTTCCCCTGTTGGTTGTTCAGCCCGCCGGGCCCTCCAGCGCGACCACGCGGTAACCCTGTTCCTTCAATGCCTGCAACAGGAGGCGCGTGCGTTCGGCGGCCTTCGGCAGGGGGTCGTGCAGCAGGATCACGCCCTTGCGACCGTGTTCCTCCAGCTTGGCCAGGATCATGGCGACGGAGTCCTCCGGCGGGATGCCGGTCCAGTCCTTGCCATCCGCCGACACGCCCACCGGGATCATGCCCTCGGCGGAGACGGCGGCCTCCAGCTCCGGCGTCGAGATGGCAAACGGGAACCGGAACAGCGCCACCGGCTGTTTCAGAACGGCTTCCACATCCTCCCGCCCCCGCACCGCATCGGTCACCGCATCGGCGAGGGGCAGCTTGGTCAGGTTGGCATGGTCATGGGTGTGGCTGCCGACCGTATGGCCCATATTGATCAGGTGCTGGGCCTGTCCGGGCAGGCCGGGAATGTCCTGCCCGATCAGGAAGAAAGTCGCCCGGGTGCATTCCGCTTCCAGCGCCTCCAGCACGCGGCCATTGCGGGCCGGGCCATCGTCAAAGCTCAGCACCACTTCGCCGGGCGCCAGCTGGTCCGGCACCGGGGCGCCTGCCAGCTCAAGATGGAGCACGCGCGACACGCCGAGCCGTGTGGCATCGCAATCGGCCGCCGCCGGCAGGCACGCCGCCGTCAGCATCAGCAACGTCGCCGTCGCCCATGCCCGTCGCATCAGGTGCCTTGCGATCTTCATTGTCGGTCCCCGCCCATGGAGTGGGAGAACGCTAACAGGGAACCGGGCCGGACAAAACCCGGAATCCGGCACGAAATCCGGGTATTCCGGGTTGCCGGTGCGGCGACTTCGCCCCGCGTCGGCCTTGCCAAGTGCGCCGGGGCGCGTATCAAGCTTGCCGGAACATGACAGTCGCATGGCAAGGAGCGGGGCAGCATGAAAGACGTGATCGAGGCGCTGGAACAGAAGCGCGAGGCGGCCCGCCAGGGTGGTGGCGCCAGGCGGATCGAATCCCAGCACGCCAAGGGCAAGCTGACCGCCCGCGAGCGCATCGCCTGCCTGCTCGATGAGGATAGCTTTGAGGAGTTCGACATGTTCGTCGAACACCGCTGCAATGATTTCGGCATGGAAGGCCAGCGCATCCCCGGCGATGGCGTCGTCACCGGCCAGGGCACGATCAATGGCCGCCTCGTTTATGTCTTCTCCAAGGATTTCACCGTCTTCGGCGGTTCGCTCTCCCGCGCCCATGCCGAGAAGATCGTGAAGGTGCAGCAGGCGGCCGCCCGCAACGGTGCCCCCGTGATCGGTGTCTTCGATGCCGGTGGCGCGCGCATCCAGGAAGGCGTCGACAGCCTTGCCGGCTATGCCGACATCTTCATGGAGAACGTGCTCTCTTCCGGCGTCATCCCGCAGATCTCCGTCATC
>JAGQRO010000180.1 GCA_020425315.1 Hyphomonas sp.
GGAACCATCAAAAGCCAGATCAGTTGCTCGCTCATCACTAGGTTGGTGCGTCATTGCTTCGCCAAGACGATTCCGTCTTGGCGCATGACGCACTACTGATCGCCCCCCGCTGGACAAACCCCCTCGAATAAGGTATCAGTTCCTACGCATAAGAAATTTTGCGGTATCAGCGGATTCAAGAGGCACGACACCCATGCTCACGCACAAGCAGGTCTGGAATGCGATCGACACGATCGCCGAACGCTACGGTTATTCGGCATCCGGTCTCGCCAAGAGGTCCGGGCTCGACCCCACCTCCTTCAACCCCTCCAAGCGCAACGGGCCGGATGGCCGCCCGCGCTGGCCCACCATGGAATCGATCTCGCGTCTTCTGCAGGCGTCGGGCGCCACGGTCGAGGAATTTTCCGATCTCCTCACCGGCCGCCGCGGCCAGCCCCCGAAGCTTCGCCAGATTCCGCTGCTCGGCCTCGCCCGCGCCGGCAAGGGCGGCTACTTCGATGATTCAGGTTTTCCTGCCGGCAGCGGCTGGGATGAGGTCGACGTGCCGGGCGTCACCGACCCTAATTCCTATGCGCTGGAGATCACCGGCGACTCGATGATGCCGGTCTACCGCGAAGGCGACATCATCATCCTCTCGCCGGGTGCGGCGGTCCGCAAGGGCGACCGCGTTGTGGTGCGCACCACCGATGGCCAGGTGATGGCCAAGATCCTGCAGCGCCAGACCTCCAGAACCCTGGAACTTGCGTCCTTCAACCCCAACCACAAGACGCGCTCCTACAACATGAAGGACGTCGACTGGATCGCCCGCATCATGTGGGCCAGCCAGTAGCGCCATCACGGCCGCACAAATTTGCCGGATCTTGCCCGCTGGCTCTGCCGGCGGACAAATCCGGAAATCCTTGGCGGTGGCGCCGCGTCGCCAGTTTCATCACCATAGGCAGTCTCGACAACACCTTCGGGAATGCCCATGGAACCTGCCGAAATCCGCCTGCCCAGATGGCATGGCATTGGCTTCGCCTGCAACGGCAGTGCGCTCCGCGCCGCTGCTGCCGTGGCTGCCGCGGTCTTCTCAGCAATGGTCTCCGGGCAAAATTTCCCCGGCAGTGTCATCGCCGCCGTGCCCGCCCTCGCCTTCCTCGTGCTGCTGTACGATTCTCCCCGGCGTCCATGGACCGCGACCCAGCGCATCGCGGCCGCCGCAGCCCTCGGCGGCTGCATTGCGGTCTTTGTCACTCCTGACGCTCTGAACCTGGCCGTCACATGGGCAGCACTCGGCGCCTTCGCGCTGAACCGCAAGGGCCACTCCATCACCAATCTCGCCCGCACCTTCGGAATCCTCGCGTCCCGCGCCCTCCTGTCGCCGATCCGCCTCATCACCGACATGCGCGTGCTCACCTTGAGTTCGCGCCGCGCCGCGCCCACATCGCCATGGCCCCAGTGGCGCTACGCCGTCCTGCCGATCGCCGCCGGCGTCGTCTTCCTCGGCCTGCTGCGCGCCGCCAATCCGGTGCTGAATTCATTGTTCCGCAGCTGGACGCTCGCCGACCTGTTCAATTTGCTGGCCACCTGGTCGCCCATTGTCTTCTGCCTCACGCTCGCCGCCATCTGGAGCCTGTTCCGCCTCAAGTCCGGCAGCGGGCTCGAACCGGCCCAGATCGCGCAGCCCGCGCCGCCGTGGCACACCGCCTATTTCGCGCCCGCCCCTGTCATCGTCACGCTGCTGTTTCTCAATGTCTTGTTCCTCACGCAGAACCTGCTCGACGCCCGCTACATTCTCTCCGGCGCCACCTTGCCGCCGGGCATGACCTACGCCGCCTATGTCAACGAAGGGGCCAACACACTGATCATCACCGTGCTGCTGGCTGCTTGCCTGATGATCCTCGCGCTCTGGCCGGGCTCGCGCACCGAGCAATCGCTCCCCGTCCGCGCCCTCGTCTACCTGTGGATCGCCCAGAACCTGGTGCTCACCATCTTCTGCATCGGCCGCACGCTCTCCTATATCGACGCCTACAGCATGACGCTCATCCGCCTCACCGGCCTCGTCTGGATGGGTCTCATTGTCGTGGGCCTGGTGCTCATCGCCATCCGCGTCATCGGCCGGCGCACCAATCTCTGGCTGCTCAATACCAATATCGCTGCCGCCTTCGCGGTCCTTTGGGCCTCGGGCTTTGTCGACTACCGCGCCATCGTCGCCGACTACAACGTCGCCCAGGTGACTGGCGCGCCGGAATACTATCTGGCAATTGAACTCTCCAAGCTCGACATCCAATACCTCCGGGAACTGGGCCCTTCCGCCCTGCCCGCACTCGATCGCCTGTCGGATCGCCTGGCCGCCGCTCCGGAACCCTACCGAGTCCATGTTGCCCACGCATTGGATACGACCAACGCCATCAGAACCGTGCTCCGGATCATCAACGCGACCCAGCAGGCCAACTGGAAGACCTGGACTTGGCGCGGCCGCCGCCTGCCGGGCAACCCGGCTTGAACCACGAGGCGGAATCTGGAATGGTCCCGCCATGCCGGGGCCGGACCAAACGCAAGACGTCAACGATGACATCGCCACAGCGATCCGCGAGGCATTGGCCAAGCGGCGCATGTCGCGGGCCGAACTCGCGGCCCAGGCAAGGATCAGCCTGTCATCGCTCGAAAAGGCGCTGTCGGGACACCGCCCCTTCACCCAGCAAACCCTGGTTCGTGTGGAAGACGTGCTGGGCATGCGCTTCCGGCCCCAGGCTGAGCGCGAAGCGGCCCACGCCCCGGATTCGCTCGGCTCCTACAGCCGCGCTGCCGTGAAGTGGATCGAGGGCGAGTACCTCACCCTTCGCCCCCTCAACACCGAGACCCCCGGCATCTATGCCTATCGCACCGAGATCGCCTGGCAGGACCAGGGTTCCCATCTCGTCTTCCGCGAGAGCGACCGCCTCGACCAGGCCTACACCCAGGCCGGCACCGTCGCCGTTCCTCACCAGTCCGGCCACATCTATCTGGTCACCAACAGCCATGGACAGCATCGCCTCGCCATCCTCTGCCGCCCCACCATAAAGGGCGAGCTCTTCGGCCTGCTCACCACGCTGCACAAGGGTCGTGGCGCCCAGTTGACCCCCGTCTCCATGCCGGTCGCCCTGATCCCGATCGCCGCGCTGGAAGCACCGGTCGCCATCGGCCGCATCGCGCCCGGTCACGCAAGGCACGCCGCCTATCGCGCCTGCCTCGACAGCATTCTCGCTGAGGAATTCGCCCTGCTGTTCAGGCCGCAGGCGGGCTGACGAGTTCCCCCGCCACCGCGCGGCCGATCAGCTTCTCGGTGTTGATAATGCCGTAGAGCGCCACGAAGCTGCCAAACCGCGGGCCCCGCTCCTCGCCCAGCAGCACCTGGTAGAGCATGTTGAACCAGCCCTGCCCCACGCCGGCCGAGCCGTCCTTCTGCACCGTCTTGTAAGGATCGCGGCGGCCCACGTCGTAGACCTTCTGCTGGATCTCCTCCGGGCTCGCATGCTCCGGCAATTCGCCAAGCGCGTGCGAGAGATCGGACAGCGCCTTCGCCTCATCCTCCGTCGGCAGACGATATTGCTTCTTCGGCTTCACGAAGTCGTCGAAATAGCGCAGCGCATAACCCGTCAGCGCGTCCAGCCGCGGGTGCGTCTCTGGTGAAAGTTCAGGCTGGTAGCGGTTGATGAAACCCCACAATGCAGACTTCTCGTGCGCATTGGCCACCGCCGCCAGATTGAGCAGCAGCGCGAACGAGATGCCGCCCTCTTCCGGCTTCGGCGGATGGCCTTCATGGATGTGCCACGCCGGGTTCATCAATCGGTTGGTCCAGTCGCCTTCCTGGCGCTGATAGGCGCCGAGGAACGCCGCATAATCATCGACGGCACGCGGGATCACGTCGAAATAAAGCCGCTTCGCCTCGCGCGGCTTGTTGTACATGTAGAGCGCCAGCGATTGCGGATCGGCATAGGTCAGCCACTCGTCGATGGTAAGCCCGTTGCCCTTCGACTTCGAAATCTTCTGGCCCTTGTCGTCGAGGAACAGCTC
>JAGQRO010000181.1 GCA_020425315.1 Hyphomonas sp.
TTTCGAGATATTTCAGAATGCCGCCCTTCAGATGATAAACCTCGTCGAAGCCCTCCTGCTTCATGAAGCTCGATGCCTTTTCGTAGCGGACACCGCCGGTGCAGAACATGGCGATCTTCGGTGTGCGGCCTTCGGCTTCAAGGCGCTGGCGGAAGGCGCGGAACCAGTCCGGGAACTCCCGGAACGTCCGCGTTTCCGGATCGATGGCGCCCTCGAACGTGCCGATGGCGTACTCATAATCGTTGCGCGTATCGATCAGCACCGTGTCCGGGTCGCTGATCAGGCCGTTCCAGTCTTCCGGCTCGACATAGGTGCCGACCAGTGCGTTCGGGTCGGTTCCCGGCACGCCCATGGTGACGATTTCGCGCTTCAGGCGCACTTTCAGGCGCAGGAAGGGCATCTCCGCGCTTTCGGAGAATTTCGCCTCAAGGTCCGCCGCGCCGGGCAGGGCGCGCAGGGCCGCCAGCGCCGTGTCGATTCCCTCAGGGCTCGCCGCTATCGTGCCATTGACGCCCTCGGCGGCCAGCAGAACCGTGCCCTTCACGCCCGCATCCTGCAGCACCTGCGCCAGAGGCGCGCGGGCGCGCTCGAACTCCGGGAAGTCGAAGAATTTGTAGAAGGCGGCGATACGCGTGGTCATGGCCCGCCTTATGCCAGAGGCGGCGAGGGCGTTCCAGAGCGCGCCTCAGGGCTTTGCCGCATCCAGCAGCAGGGGCAGCAGCACGCCCTTTTCAAAATTCTCCATGGGCGTCGACAGCTGGCGCAGCATCACGCCGTTCAGGATGTACATGACGCGTTCGGCACGCATGCGCGGATCGCTCAGCCCGCGGGCGCGGTATTCGGTCTCGAACAGTTTGAGATAGGCTTCGGCCCATTCCTCCAGGACGGGGCGTACAGTGTCATTCCGTGTGGCGTGAAGGAACATCTCATATCGCGCGATTTCGCCTTCACGGCCATATTCCAGGCGGTTCGCCAGATAGGCGGCGGCAAGGTGCCAGATCTGTTCCCCCCGGCCCGGCTGGACCTGTCCGTGCAGCGCCATGGTGGCGGAGACCTGACGGTCAAGAAAGCTTTGGAGGGCGGCGCTGATCATGTCGTCGCTGGACTCGAAGTAGTAGCGCACCGTGCCATGCGTGGCGCCGGCCTCCTTGGCGACGGCCCGGTGGGTGACGCCCTTGGCGCCTTCGCGGGCCAGCAGGCGCACCACCGCATCGATCAGCGCATTGCGCCGGTCTTCACTGCGGGCCTGGACAGGGGTGCGGAGCTGTTTGGTCATGGCGTATCCGTCAAGCTTATGCAGAATTTGCGAAAAACAAACTTCTCCGAATGGAGAATTTTGCTAAAGTCTATGCTCAAGCCAGGCTGGGTGGTCAGCAGGCTGCCGTGACCGGCGCGGATTCGTACGCAGTTTCGCCATGGCAGGGCGGTCTGCGGGGACATGAAACGGTCCGCGCCGGCGCGGGATTCCCGGTGGTTATTTCCCAAGACAGCCGAGAGGGTGCAGGGCTGGTCCGATTGACCGCAGGCGCCATGTCTCGCTTCCTTTCGTCAGGGATTGTAGTCTCCTGGCTCGGAGGGGTGAAATGGGCAAGGAGATCGGTCACCAGACCTTCACGGCGGAAGAGCGCGCCGCCTTCCGCGCCCGGCTGCGCGACGAGACCAGCGCCCTGAAACACTGGTTCGACACGCGCGTCTTCGATTATGCCGAAGGGTACACGATTGGCCTGGAACTCGAAGCCTGGCTCATCGACCGCAATCATTTGCCAAGCCCGCAGAATGCCGAATTCCTGGCCGCCGTGAACGATGCCGATGTGGTGGAGGAGCTTTCCCGCTTCAATTTCGAGATCAATACGCCGCCCAGCGCCCTCGGCCCCGGCGCCTTTGCCGGCACGCAGGCGGCGCTTGAGACGGTCTGGGCGAAATGCGCGCGCACAGCGGCGGCGATGGATTTGCGCCCGGTGGCCATCGGCATCCTGCCGACCGTGCGGGACGAGATGCTGCAGCCCGAATGGATGAGCGACACCAACCGCTACCATGCCCTCAGCAGCGAACTCTTCGCCCGCCGCCGGGGCGAGCCGCTGCACATTGCCATCAGCGGGCAGGACACGCTCGACTATCGGTGCGACCATCTCATGCTGGAAGCGGCATGCACCTCCCTGCAGGTGCACCTGAAAGTGAACCAGGAAGACGCGCCGCGCTTCTACAACGCCGCCGTATTGGCCGCCGGCCCGCTCGTGGCGGCGAGCGCCAATTCCCCGTTCCTGTATGGAAAATCTCTCTGGCAGGAGACGCGTATCCCGGCCTTCGAACAGGCCACCGCGCTGCATGGCTTCCGCGACCGGCATGGGCGCGACGTGCTGCGCGTGACGCTCGGCACCGGCTATGTCCGCCACAGCCTGCTGGAACTTTTCCTCGAGAATCTGAGCTATGACGCGCTGCTGCCGGCCCTGTCGGACGAGACGGCGCACCTGCCGCACCTGCGGCTGCAGAACGGCACGATCTGGCGCTGGGT
>JAGQRO010000182.1 GCA_020425315.1 Hyphomonas sp.
GCGCGCCGGTGCCTTCCTCGTCTTTCCCGTCCGGGCCGATATAGGGGAACAGCGCAATCGCGGGGATGCCGAGCGCCTCGGCGCGTTTTGCGGCTTTCGCCGCTTCGGTCACGCTGAGGCGGTCAATGCCCGGCAGGCTGCCTACCGGCACGCGTCCCTCGCCATCATGAATGAAGGCGGCCCAGACCAGATCGGCGGGGGTCAGGACGTTCTCGGCCACAAGGCTGCGGACCCAGGGAGACTGGCGCAGGCGGCGCATGCGCGTGGCGGGGAAGGCTTGAGGATATGTCGTCATGGCCCGTTCAGTGCGCCAAATCGCGCCCGGTTACAACCAGCCAATCTTGCGCGCCACGAAGCAGCGCTTCGACACGTCGAGGCTGAGTGCCTGAATTTTTTCAAGGTCGAGCATCCAGTCCGCGAGTTCCTTGCGGGCGAGTTCCCGGAAGCCGAGCTTTCGGTAGAATGGCCCGTTCCACGGCACGTCCCGGAACGTGGAGAGGGTGACGAGGCGCAGCTTGCGCTGTTTCGCCACCTGGAACACGCGCTGGATCAGCGCCGCGCCAAGGCCCTTGCGGCCATGGTCCGGGTGCACGCTCAGCTGGTCGAGATAGAGCGTGCCGCCGCGATGCGACACCAATGCAAAGCCCAGCGGCACGCCGGGCCCCTCATGCACCTTCACCACGTCGCCCGCGGCAATGGCCTGCTCGAACACGGTCTGCGGCACATGGTCGTTCAGGGCCTCGCCCTGGATCAGGCCGGTTGGTGCGAACAACTGTCCCGCTGCCAGATCGACCTCGATCAGCATGGGGATATCGTCCTGTTCGGCAGGCGAAATTGTGTATCCTGTTGGGGCGCGTTCCATTGACTTGACGGGATACTCGTTGGATCAGGCGTTGCAACTGGTATTTCATTAAGAGGTGGAAGGCATGAGCGCCTTGTTTTCCGACGAACAATTGATGATCCGCGACATGGCACGCAAGTTCGCGGAAGAAGAATTGCTGCCGAATTCCGAAAAATGGGATGAAACCAGCCATTTTCCTGTCGATGTCATAAAGAAAGCAGCAGAACTCGGCTTTGCGAGTATTTACGTGAAGGAAGATGTCGGAGGCGCTGGTCTTACGCGCACCGATGCTGCGCTGATCTTCGAACAACTCGCCTATGGGGATGTATCGACGGCGGCCTTCATTTCCATTCACAATATGGCGAGCTGGATGATCGACACGTTCGGCTCCGACGCGCAGCGCAAGGCCTGGCTGCCGCGCCTGACGACGATGGAGCTGATCGCTTCCTATTGCCTCACCGAGCCGGGCGCCGGCTCAGATGCGGCCAGCCTCAAGACGAAGGCGGTGAAGGATGGCGACGACTATGTCATCACCGGCACGAAACAGTTCATCTCCGGCGCCGGCACATCGGACATCTATGTCCTGATGGCGCGCACCTCGGATGATGGTGCGAAGGGCGTTTCGACCTTCATCATCGAAAAGGATGCGCCGGGCCTCAGCTTCGGGGCGAATGAGCGCAAGATGGGCTGGAAGAGTCAGCCGACCCGGCAGGTGATCCTCGACGGCGTGCGCGTGCCGGCGGCGAACCGCGTTGGCGAGGAAGGCCACGGCTTCCGCTTCGCCATGGCAGGGTTGGACGGCGGGCGGTTGAACATCGCCGCAGCGGCGCTCGGCGGCGCACAACTCGCGCTCGACAAGGCGATTGCCTATGCGAAGGAACGCAGCCAGTTCGGCAAGGCCATCGCGGACTTCCAGGCAACCCAGTTCAAGCTCGCCGACATGGAAACCGAGCTGCAGGCCGCCCGCGTGATGCTCTATGAGGCCGCCGGCCGGCTCGACGGCAAGACGCCGGACGCCACCCGCTGGTGCGCCATGGCGAAGCGCTTCGTCACCGACACGGCCTTCAAGGTGGCCAATGACGCGCTGCAGATTCATGGCGGCTATGGCTATCTCGCCGACTATGGCGTCGAGCGCATCGTCCGTGACCTGAGGGTCCACCAGATCCTCGAAGGCACNNAACGAGATCATGCGCGTGATCATCTCGCGCGATCTGCTCAAGGGTTAGCCACTTCCTGCACATTACAAAAAATTGTGCCCCCGGCTGGTGGCGCACCTCATGATTTTTGCAGTAGTTTCCTCGCTGTGGCTGGGGCTGCGCCAATCTGAGAGGAGGCGCAGGATCGACGACCTGCCACGAGGGATCCGCCATGACAGTGGTCCGCGCACTTCTTGCCACCGCAACACTCCTCGCTTCGGGCGCCTGCGCCAGCAAGCCGCCCAATCACAATGACAACATGATCGTGCCCGGCGAGCGTGTCGGAACAGTCGAGATCGGCATGTCGCTGTCGGCCTTGCTGGCGATGCAGGGCGCGCCGACGCGGACGATCCCGATCCCCGACACGCGGGCGACGACGTATTATTTCGACGGGCTGATGGTGGCCGCGGACGAGAAGGTCTACTGGATCATTGCGCGCGATCCGCGATTCCACACGGTGGATGGCGTGGCGACGGGATCAGAGCAGATCTATACGCGGGCCATCTATGGCCGGCCGAATTGCGTGGCGACGCGCGATACCGACACTGTCTACGACTATGGCAATATCTATTTCGAGGTCGACAATGCTTCCGGCAAGGTCCGCCAGATCGGCGTCCAGCGCGACACGCGCACCTGCCGGGAAGGCTAGTGCCCTCCTGAGTCAGCGAGGCAATTCAGGGCGCGTGCGCAAGAACAAGTACCGCGCGCCGCTCTCCGGATTTGATGTGCGGATTTGAAAAGCCGCAATCTGCAAGCAGGACAAGGAGCCGGCTGGTTTCGTCCGGCGCGCGGCTGATCGGATTGGGCAACCATTGCGGCGGTGACTTGCCATGTTCGCGCAGGCAGAGGCAGAGCCGGCCGCCGGGCTTCAGCAAGGCGCGGATGTGAATGAGGGCTGCCTCGGGCGCGTCCCAGAACTGGAAGGAATGGATGGCCGCCACGGCGTCGAACGTTCCGGGCGGCCAGTCGAACGTGTCGGCGCCAGCCTCTCTTAGTTCAATGGTCAGGGAGGCCGGCGCCGGCAGGAGGCGCGCCGTCGCCATCTCCACCATGAGAGGTGCCGGATCGACCCCGGCAAGATATCCTGCCTGCATGCGCGTGGCCGCCCGGCGCAGGAATTCACCGGTGCCGAAGCCGACCTCCAGAACGGCTTCACCCCTCTGCAGGGACAGGGCATCCAGCACAGCCTCGTAGGACGGCGCATTCATCCGTTCCATGATCTTCGCAAAGGGCCGTCCCATGGGGCCATCCGGACGCATGGACAGGGGTGTTGGTTTCATGTGGCACTCTCCTCCTGCGATCCGGTTATCAGCTGGCGGACCAATTCCCTCCCGTTGTGGGAAAAGGTCAGGCATGTCTCGATCGGCCGGGTGGCGGTTCCATCTGGCGGCAGCGCGAAAAGCAATACTCGGAGGTTGCCGAAGAGAGAGATCATCGCGTCGCGGCGCACGGAGGCATGGGATGTGACGCAGACGAATGCCTCCGGGGTGAGAATTACCGCGGCTGCCATCAGGTCGAACGGGTAAAACCCCTCCCGGCCCACGTCCGCCTGCCACCAGGCGAGCCAGTTGCGGCTGTTCGCGGCAATATCGTCCGCGGCAGCCCCGCGCTCCGCAAAGGCGTCAAGATCAGCGCCGGTCAGCTCCAGCTTTCGGGCGAGTTCATAAGGCACAAGCGTCAGGGCGACGCCGCTGGTCAGAACCTGGCTTGCTGCGTCCCGGTCCAGTTCGACATTCAGGTCACGGAAGATCGGACCGTGACCCAGCCGGGCGCGCGGCATCGCGTCTTCGGCGGGATGGAAGACATGTCCTTCGCGGCGCCCGCCGACAAAAACGATGCGTTCAATCTGGCCGGTCAGGTCCGGGCAGGCAGTCATCGCGGCAGCGATATTAGTGAGAGGGCCGAGGGCGACGACGGTAAGAGGCGCCTCATCCAGCGCTTGGCAGAGCGCCAATTGAGCTTCCGATTCCGCCGGAGGCGCTTGGCGGTGAAACGGCTTGCCTGCACCCGGGAAAGCATTCGGAAATGCAATGCCGTCGCCGGCGAGCGCTGTCGCCATGCCATGCAGGGTTTCCCGACTTTCCGTTTCACCGACATTCCCGAACACCGAGGAGACGCCGACGATTCGGATTTCGCCGGACGCCGCCAACGCGTAGACGGCGAGGCAATCGTCTGGATCGTGCCGGGCGGCCCCGTCGCACGCGGCGTCGGAATCGATCCAGATGCGCCGGGCTTCGCTCTGCGCTGCAGCCGCCAACAGAAGCGCGGCCGCGACAAGCAGGATCGCCCGCAACACACTCATTCCGACAGCTCCTCCGTTCGCTGCGCGAGTATCGTTTCCAGCCGCCCAAGAACGGTCGTGAAAGTCTCCAATTCCTGCGCCGTGAACGCCGTGCGGAACCGGGCTGCTTCATCTGCCTCGCGTCGGGCGATCTTGCGCAACAATGCTGTGCCGGCAGGCGTCACGCCGAGACGCCGGGTACGTCGGTCCCGGGTGGACGCGGCCTTGGTGAGGGCGCCGCGGGCAACCAACAGGTCTACGGTCTTCTGGATCGCCTGACGCGAGATGGCGCGCGTCTCGGCGAGGTCCGGAACCGTCCGTGAGCCGGCCGCCGCGATCTCCTTCAGTATGGCGCGTTCGCCTGAAGACAGGGCGTCAGTGGCGTGCAGCGCCTGCCCGTATTGGCGGGCGAGAAAGAAAAAGCCGGCCAGCCGGTCGATCAGCAACGAAAGCGGAGCGGGGGTCGAAGTCATGCGTCAATTAACAACTAAATTGTCAAAATTGCAAGAGGCAGCGTGAAAAGGTTTGAACGCAGGGCCGAGATGCGGCAGCGTGGCGCGCAAACAGGCGGGAGTATACGATGCGGTGGTTTGCGGGTGTTGTGGCAGCGGTTCTGGTGCTGGTCCTGGCATTGCCTGCAATGGCGGCCGGTGGCACGACCAGTTGGCGGGAGGCGACGGCGGGGCTTTCCCGTTCGCAGGGCTTCCTGCCATTCTATGCAGACCCGAAAGGCGCCCGCATCCTGGCGGCGTTTCCGAAACCGGGTGCCGAAGGTGTTTCCCTGCGCGCGATCCAGTCCACCGGGCTGACGGCCGGGCTGGGCTCCAATCCGATCGGGCTGGACCGGGGCTATTTCGATGGCGGCGCGATCGTCGCGTTCCGGCGCATCGGCGGCAAGCTGGTGGCCGAGCAGGAAAACTGGACCTATCGCGCCAGCGCGGACAATCCGCTGGAACAGAAGGCGGTGCGCCAATCTTTCGCCAGCTCTTTTGTCTGGGCCGGCGACGTGATTGCCGAAGGTGCCAATGGCGAATTGTTGGTCGACATCTCCGGTTATCTGAAGCGCGACACGCTGGGCGTGGTCAGCATTCTGGCCAATCATCCGCAGGGTGGTAGCTTTTCCATCGCGGCCGACCGGTCGATGCCGGATGTCTCTGCTGCACTGGCATTCGCGGACAATGTCGAGTTCGACAGCTTCCTCACGCTGGTCAGCGACAGTCCGAAGGCTGAGGTTCGCGCTACCGCCGCCGATGGACGCGCGGTGACACTGGTCCAGCATGTCTCTTTGGTGCGCTTGCCGGACGATGGCTACACGCCGCGTGAATTCGATGTGCGCGGCGGTGGCATCGATGTGCCCTATTATGATTTCTCTGCGCCTTTGGACGGAAACGTAAGGGGCGCCTTCGCCCGCCGTTTCCGGCTGGAGAAGCAGGACCCGAATGCCGCGAGCAGCCCGGCCAGGAAGCCGCTTGTCTTCTATGTCGACAGCGGCGCGCCGGAGGATATCCGCAATGCGCTCATCGAGGGCACGTCCTGGTGGGCCGAGGCGTTCACGGCGGCGGGCTTTCCCAATTCGTTCGAGGTGAAAGTGCTGCCGCCGGGCGTCCATCCTCTGGACGTGCGCTACAATGTGATCCAGTGGACCCATCGCCAGACGCGCGGCTGGTCCTATGGCGGCGGCGTGTATGATCCGCGCACGGGCGAAATGCTGAAAGCCAATGTCATCCTGGGCAGTCAGCGCGTGCGCCAGGACCGGATGATCTTCGAAGGCCTTGCCGGGGCGGGGCGGTCTGGCACCGGCGCGCCGGATGATCCGGTCGAGGTGGCGCTCGCCCGCATCCGCCAGCTTGCCGCGCATGAAGTGGGCCACACGCTGGGCTTCGCGCACAATTTCGCCGCCTCCACCAACAACCGCGCCTCGGTGATGGACTATCCGGCGCCGTGGGTCCGCGTCGGCGCCGATGGCGCTCTCGATTTCTCGCGTGCCTATGGCATCGGCATCGGCGAGTGGGACAAGGTGTCCACCGCCTGGCTCTATGCGCAATATCCGCCAGACGCCGATGCGGATGCCGAGGGCGACCGGCTGTTGCGCGCGGCCTATGAGCGGGGCCTGCGCTTCGTGGACGATTCCGAGGCGCGCGGCACAGGCACGGGCCATCCTTTCGGGGCGGTGTGGGACAATGGGCCGGACCCGATTGCTGAACTCGGCGAAACTCTGCGCGTGCGGCGCGTGGCACTCAATCGTTTCGGGCTCGACGTTCTGGCGCCGGGCGCAGATACGTCGCGCCTGCGCCAGGTCCTGGTGCCGGTCTATCTCTATCATCGCTACCAGGTGGATGCGGCGGCAAAATCCGTGGGCGGATATGAGTTCTACTATTCGCGTGCCGGCGACCGGGGCGAGACCGGCGAGGCGGTGCCCGCTGCGCGCCAGCGGGCCGCGCTGCAGGCGCTGCTCGTGACGCTGGATGCCGAAGAACTGGACTTGCCGGACAGCGTACTCAACCGGCTGAACCCGCCGCTCGCGTCGTTCGAGATCGGCGGCAAGGGCGGCGAATATTTTACCGGTGACACAGGCGCGATGTTCGACCTCTTGTCGGCTGCGGATACGGCGGCGGAAACGACGCTCAGTGCGCTCTTTCATCCCGCCCGTGCCGCGCGGCTTGTGGAGACGAGCCGGCGCGATCCGGGCGCCCTGTCTCTGGAAGAAGTAATGCTCACCACCGAGGCGAAACTGTTCGCGCCGGCGGTGACGCGGCGCCAGGGCGAAATCCTGCGGCGGGAACAGGCGCGGTTCGTGGCAGTGCTGATCGGCCTGTCGGAGGCAAGCGCTTCGCCGGGTGTCACCTCACGGGTGGATGCCTATCTTGACGGACTCTCCGGCCGCCTGAAGACGTCGCGGCGCTCCGATGCGCTGGATGTCTCCGCGCGCGAGAACCTGAAGCGCCGCATTGCCGCGCACCTGGCACGGCCTGCGCCCCCAGTCTCGCCCGCCACAGCTGGCCCCGACGTGCCGCCGGGCAGCCCGATCGGCGCCGGGTCGGCAGAGGATTGCTGGTTCTGCGACCTCGCCATCACCCCATGATGTGGCGCGGTGCCCCCTTCCGGGACAGCACAGGACGGCGGTAAGGTGCGTTTCACATAAGCGGCGGAGGGCCACGCCATGCAGCATCACTCACCCCTGACGGAACTGGAGACGCATTCAGTCTCCAACCAGCCCCAGCCCTTCGGGGACATCGACCTGTTCTCGACGGACAAGGCGCTGAAAGGCGCGGTGGCGCATGCGGGCGGTGGGGCGCATGCGGGAAGGCTGTCGGAGTTCGGCAGGCGCTGCGGCGCGTTCGAGACACAGGACTGGTCGCGCCAGGCGCAGGAGACGCTGCCGAAACTGAAAAGCTTCGACCGGTTCGGCCACCGGTTGGACGAGGTGGAGTTCCACCCCGCCTACCACAATCTCATGTCGCTCGGCCTCGACAGTGGGCTGTCAGCCGCTGCCTGGAGTGAGGGCGAGGCCGGCCATGTGTTGCATGGCGCGATGATGATCCTGATGAACCAGGCCGATGCCGGCGTCACCTGTCCGATGTCGATGACCTATGCCTGTGTGCCAGCCTTGCGGACGGAGGCGGACGTAGCCTCAACCTGGGTGCCGCGCGTGCAGGCATCCTCCTATGACGGACGGTTCCTGCCGGCGCACCAGAAGAAGGGCGTCACGCTCGGAATGGCGATGACCGAGAAACAGGGCGGCAGCGATGTGCGCGCGAACACGACCCGCGCCGTGCCGGACGGGCAGGGTGGATATATCCTCACCGGCCATAAATGGTTCTGTTCGGCGCCGATGAGCGATGCCTTCCTGACGCTCGCCTATACCGAAGTAGGGCTGACCTGTTTCCTCGTGCCGCGCTGGAAGCCGGATGGCACGCGCAATGGCATCCATGTCATGCGCCTGAAAGACAAGATGGGCGACAAGTCCAACGCGTCTTCGGAAATCGAGTATCACGGCGCCTGGGCCGAACGTGTGGGTGAGGAAGGCCGCGGCGTGCGCACCATTATCGATATGGTGCAGCACACCCGCTATGACTGCATCCTCGGCTCCACCGGCGGCATGCGCGCGGCGCTCGTTCAGGCGCTGTGGCACACGTCCCAGCGCCGCGCTTTCCAGAAGACGCTGATGGATCAGCCGGCCATGCGCGCTGTGCTGGCCGATCTGGTGATCGAGAGCGAGGCGGCAACTGCGCTTGCCATGCGCGTCGGCGCGAGCCTTGACCGGATGGCGGATGATGAGGGCGAAGCTGCCTTCATGCGCCTTGCGACACCGCTCGCGAAATACTGGATCTGCAAGCGCCAGCCGGGCCTTGTTTATGAGGCGCTCGAATGCCTTGGCGGGGCCGGCTATGTGGAAGAAGGGCCGATGCCGCGTCTCTTCCGCCAGTCGCCGCTGAACGCGATCTGGGAAGGCAGCGGCAATGTCATCGCGCTCGATGTGCTGCGCGCGCTGTCGCGGGAACCCGATAGTCTGGAGGCCGTGCAGGTGGAGTTGAGAACGCCGCTCGGTGCGCATCGAGCCTATGACCGCCATGCCGGGCGCCTCGCCAACTATCTGACACCGGGCAGCCTTCACGAAGGCACGGCGCGCGGATTTGCCCGCGATGCGGCGCTGGCGCTGCAGGCGGCCGCGCTGCACGCTTCGGCCCCCGATTTTGTATTCGAGGCCTTCTGTGCCCAGCGCCTCGATCCGGACCGCAATGGCCTTCTCTATGGCGATGTTTCGCCGGATGTGGACCAGGGCCGGCTGGTGGAACGTGCCATGCCGCTCGCGTAGGGACAGGCATTTCCCAAAGCGGCCGCATGCGGTATCTTTCTGGCTCAAGACCGGCTGCAGCCGGCAGATTGGGGAGTGGCAGAATGAAGATCGAACCCTTGCCCGGCGTGGGCGCGGAAATCACGGGTGTGGACCTGCGGCGCTTGTCAGGCGGCGAATTCGCCGCCATCCGCCAGGTCTATGCCGATCACGGCGTCATCTTTTTCCGCGACCAGAACTTGTCAGAGGAAGACCATATCGCCTTTGCCGAGCGCTGGGCGCCGATCAATATCAATCGCTTCTTCGCCGCCCATCCGGACCATCCGGAGATCGCCCTCGTCGCCAAGGACAAGGAACAGAAAGACAATATCGGCGGCGGTTGGCACACGGACCATTCCTATGACCTTGAACCGGCCATGGGCTCCATCCTCGTTGCGCGGGAGCTTCCCGAAAGCGGCGGTGATACGATGTTCGCCAGCATGTATCGCGCCTACAACGCGCTGGACGATGCCACCAAGGCAGAGATCGACGGCCTCAGCGCCGTGCACTCGGCGCATCACATCTTCGGGTCGGGCAAGAGCACCTATTACAGCACCACGGATGCGGGCGGAAACCGGATCGGCAATGCCTCGGCGGCCGATGTCCTGACGGATGTGACACATCCGGTGGTGATCACGCATCCGCTGAGCGGCAAGAAGGCCCTCTATGTGAACCCGGCCTTCACGGTGAAGATTGTCGGCAAGACGGAGGAGCAGTCGAAAGATCTGCTCGCACGCCTTTATGCGCATGCGATGAAGAAGGACTTCGCTTACCGGTTCCAGTGGCGTCCGGGCTCGGTCGCGTTCTGGGACAACCGGTCGACCTGGCACTGGGCGCTGAACGATTATCAGGGCCAGCGCCGCATCATGCACCGCATCACTGTGGAAGGCTGCGCCCTCCACTAGGCGTCAGATAAACTCGACGCCCATCTCGCTGCCATATTGCCAGCGGCGGAAGCAGACCTTTTTCGTGCGGAACAGATTGCACTTCATCACGAACTGTTCGGGCAGGTCGAGATCTTCCGGCACGACCAGGCGAGCCCCGCCGGACGACACATCGCGCACACCGATCTCGACCCACTTGAACAGGCCCATACGGACCTTGCAGGTCAGCTCGACCGGACGGCGTCCGCCGCGGCGATGCATGGTTTCCTGTGACTGCATTCGGCTCATGGCTGTAGCCTCCCGCTTCTCCACGAGGCATGACAATGCCAGAATCGCCTTAACACCTTGCGGGCGGAATCGATGAAATTTGAGGGGTTTGAGTTGCCATGACTGACGATGTGTCCATTCGGATTGAGGGGGATGTCGGCCGCATCACGCTGACGCGGCCTTCGGCGCTACATGCACTGAATACACCGATGTGCGCGGCTATCCTGGCGGCGCTGACAGACTGGGCGGATGACCCGGATGTGCACATGGCGCTCATTGACCATGAAGAGGGTACGCGCGGATTTTGTGCCGGCGGCGACATCCGGATGCTGGCGGAGAGCGGTGCGGGCGATGCCAGCGAGGCGCGGGCCTTCTTCGCCACCGAATACCGGATGAATGTCGCCCTGGACGAGTTTCCGAAGCCGGTCCTGGCCCTGATGGATGGGGTGACGATGGGCGGCGGCGTGGGCCTTTCCGTCCATGGCTCCCACCGCGTGGCGACGGAACGGACGCTGTTCGCCATGCCGGAAACGGGCATCGGCCTGTTCCCGGATGTCGGCGG
>JAGQRO010000183.1 GCA_020425315.1 Hyphomonas sp.
GCCATTTGGCGGCGAAGCTGGGCGCGCAGGAGACCATGACGCGGCCCTTGCGGGCGGGCGCCTGCATGATTCGGCCGGCTTCAGAAATTCTCTCGAATGCCTCACGCACCAGCGGCAGGCTGGCCTGGGCGGCATCTGTCAGCAAAACTGAACGCCCCGTGCGCTTGAACAGCGGCGTGCCGGCATAGTCTTCCAGCTGCCGGATCTGTTGTGAAATGGCGCCTGGCGTCACATTCAACTCGTCGGCAGCCTGTGTAAATGACAGGCGCCGGGCGGCGGCTTCGAAGGCGCGCAGGGCATTCAGCGGGGGCAAGCGGTCGGTCGGGTCAGCCATGCTTAGTTTCTCTAAAGTATGCCTGTAGGGGTCGCCGCTTGTGTCTCTCCCGTCAAGAGCCATTTTGGCGGACGATCGATCAGCTGTCCTAAACCGAGGATTCGCGCCCCATGCGCCAGTTCCCCGCCTTTTTCAATCTGGAGGGCGCCCGTGTGCCCGTGTTCGGCACCGGCGAGGAGGCCCTTCGCAAGACCCGCCTGCTGATTTCAGCCGGGGCGACACCCGTGATTGTGGTGTCTGCGGGGTTGCCGTCATGGTCGGTATTGGTGACCGGCAAGGCGGGTTTCGTTGACTTTGCAGACGCCGAAAGCGTGCTGAAGGCGGCCCCGCTGGCCATCGTCGCAGAAGACAACCCGGACGCCATCGCGCTCGTGCGCGCCGCCGGCGTGCCTCTCAACGTGGTCGACCGGCCGGACCTTTGCGATTTCACCATCCCTTCCATCATTGACCGGGGCGACGTGGTCGCCGCGATCGGCACGAACGGAACGAGCCCGGTTCTGGCGAAATCCATCCGCGCGAAACTGGAAGCGCTGCTGCCGGCGCGCACCGGCGACCTTGCCGCGTTGGCCGGGCGGCTGCGCGCCACGGTGAAGTCGGCCCTGCCGGACTTCGCCGCCCGCCGGGCCTTCTGGGAACGCGCTCTGACAGGCCGCGCCGCCGACCTCGCCTATGCCGGTGACCTCACCGGCGCTGAGGCGGAGATGCGGGCCGAACTCGCTGCGCCGCAGGCGAATGGCGTCGTGCACATTGTCGGCGCCGGGCCGGGTGATCCGGAACTGCTGACGCTGAAGGCGCTGCGCCTCATCCAGGAGGCCGACGTCGTCTATCACGACCGGCTGGTCTCCGACGGCATTCTGGACCTCATCCGCCGCGATGCCGAGCGCGTGCCGGTCGGCAAGGCGAAGGGCAACCATTCCGTGCCGCAGGAAGAGATCCACGAGCTTCTGATCGCCGCCGCCCGCGACGGCAAGCGCGTCGTACGCCTGAAGGGCGGCGACCCCTTCATCTTCGGCCGGGGCGGGGAAGAGCTGGAGGCCGTCGAGGCCGCAGGCATTTCCGCCTTCGTCGTGCCGGGCATTTCCTCCGCCCTCGGTTGCGCCGCCAGCGCCGGCATCCCGCTCACGCACCGCGACCATGCCCAGGCCGTCACTTTCGTGACCGGCCATGCCAAGGAGGGCGGCGTGCCGGACCTTGACTGGGCCTCGCTCGCAAAACGCGGGCAGACCGTCACCGTCTATATGGGCGTCGGCACGGCGGGCGCGATTTCGGAAAAGCTGATCGAAGCGGGCAGGGGCCCCGACACGCCCGTCGCCGTGATCGAGAATGGCACGCGCGACAATCAGATCACCGTATACGGAATGCTGGACGAACTGCCGCGCCTGATCGAGGCGAACGGCATCAAGGGTCCGGCGCTGCTCATTATCGGCGAAGTCGCGGGCCTGAAACCCGCGCCAACCGCCCTGACCATCAACACCGAAGAGAGAGTGCCCGCATGACATCCGTGCGCCCGAAACTGAAACCCGAAACACCGAAGGCGGTGACCGCATGGGAGACGGCCACGGGCCGTTCCGTCTGGATGCGTGCCAATGGCAGCTGGGCGGAAACCGCCGCTGAGGCCGCGCCCTTTACCGGCGAGGAGGCCGAAGCCCGCCTCGCCGCGGCGATGGAACAGGAAGGCCTCGTCACCGACCCGTATTTCATGGAAGTGACGGATAGTGGCAGCATCACCGGGCGCGAGACGATCCGCGAGACGATCCGCGCCACCGGGCCGACCGTTGCCTATGGGGACGCACTCTGATGCCAGCCCGCGAACTCGCCCGCCTGACGCTCTATGGCGACTCCATTTCCGGCAATTGCCAGAAGCCGAAATGGACGGCCGACTATCTCGGCGTGCCCTATGACTGGGTGGAAGTCGACGTCCTGAAAGGCAGTACGCAGACGGAGGAATTCCTGGCGATCAATCCGGTTGGCCAGGTGCCCGTGGCGCGCTGGCCGGATGGCCGCGTGTTGCCGCAGTCGAATGCCATCATGCTCTACATCGCCGAAGAGGCGGGCAGCGACCTTGTGCCGGAAGACAGTTTCCGACGCGCCCAGATGATGAGCTGGCTGTTCTGGGAACAATATTCCCACGAAACGGCCATCGCCGTGCGCCGGTTCCACAAGCACTATCTGGGCAAGCCCGATGACGAGATTGACCCGAACCTGATGGCCAAGGGCCGCCGGGCGCTCGGCGTGATGGAGCTGCAGCTGACCTTCACGGACTGGATGGTCGGGGACCGGATGACGCTCGCCGACATCGCGCTTGTTGCCTACACGCGCGTTGCGCATGAGGGTGGCTTCGATCTTTCCGAGTTTCCCGCCGTCGAGCGCTGGGTGAGCCGGACAGAAGCCGCGCTTGGCATCCCGCACGCGAGAGAGGTTGCTGCCTGATGTACCGTTATGATGAGTTCGATGCCCGGATCGTGGCGGACCGGGTGGCGCAGTTTCGCGGACAGGTGGCGCGCCGCCTCTCCGGCGAATTGCTGGAAGACGAGTTCAAGCCGCTGCGCCTGCAGAACGGCGTGTACCTGCAGCTGCACGCCTACATGCTGCGCGTGGCCATTCCCTATGGCCAGCTGGACGGCGCGAAGCTGCGCCGCCTCGCGGAGATCGCGCGGGACTATGATCGCGGTTACGGCCATTTCACGACGCGGCAGAACATCCAGTACAACTGGGTGTCGCTGAAGGATATTCCGGAGGTTCTGGAAAAGCTCGCCGAGGTCGAGATGCATGCCATCCAGACCTCCGGCAATTGTATCCGCAATGTGACCTCGGACCATTTTGCCGGCGCGGCGGCCGACGAGCTGATGGATCCGCGCCCCTGGTGCGAAATCATCCGCCAGTGGAGCACGTTCCATCCGGAATTCGCTTTCCTGCCGCGCAAGTTCAAGATCGCGGTGACGGCGGCCGAGCATGACCGCGCCGCGATTGCCGTGCACGATATTGGCCTGCGCATCGTGAAGCGCGGCGAGGCCGTGGGCTTCGAAGTCTTTGTCGGCGGAGGGCAGGGGCGCACGCCGCTGCTGGCCGTGCTGGTGAACGATTTCGTTCCGGAGGCGGAGCTTCTCGATTACCTCGAGGCCATCATGCGCGTCTACAACCGCCATGGCCGCAGGGACAACAAATACAAGGCGCGGATCAAGATCCTCGTTGCCGAACTTGGCCCGGAAGAGTTCACGCGCCAGGTGGAGGCCGAATACGCCGCCCAGAGGCCGCACGAGAAGATCGACCTGCCGCAGACCGAGATTGACCGTATCCATGCCTATTTCG
>JAGQRO010000184.1 GCA_020425315.1 Hyphomonas sp.
CCGATCTGACAGGCCCAGTGGATTTCGGCAATCACGTCAGGCCCGGGCCGCGGCGCACCGCGCCCGAAGCCCATCCCGCAATAGCCGTTCCGGCCGCGCGGTCCGAATACGGGAACGGAAACACCTTCGCCCAGGTGCGCGCCGCTGGCATAGTCGAGATAGGCCCGCTCCCTGGCCGTCAGGGTAGGATCATTGACGGCGTCGCTCCAGAAGAACGGCGCCGTTGCTGTCGAGGCGAGCCGCACAAAGGGATCGTCGCGCCACAAGTCTTTGCCATTGTATTCGCGCACATATTCTTCCGGGTATCCGGTTGTGAAAACGCGCAGGTTCTTGTCGACGTCCGGTGAGCCAACCGGCGGATAATGCTGGTAGCTGGTCATCTTCACTGGCGTGGTGGCGTAGTATCGGCGGGAGACCTCAGCCAATTCGGAAACGCGCGTCGCCTTCGCGCACGCCTCCACATATTCAAATATGGGACTCGTTTCCCGGTCGGTCATATTTGTATTTCCCACGTGTAATCATTTATTCCACACGTTCGGAAAGTCTCAAACGAAAAAACGGACGGGGTCTGGCCCGTTCAGGACAGCCAATCGGGCGCCGCCACCTTGTCCGCACCATCCATTGCAGGTTGGGGATATTGGGCCAGCAGACGGGCCACGATGGCGTCGGCCACGCGATCTGCTTCGCGCAGGGGCGCATAGGTCCAGGTCTCCAGCGAGCCGCCGAACCAGCGCGCCGCGCCATGCGCCACCATGCTTGTGTGCAACAGGTCGAACTTCTTCGCCCGGCCCTCAAGGCGGGCGATATGTACCGGCAGGCCATGCCAGGCCGCATCCGACAGCATGTTCGCGCTATCCTCGGTGACGATGGCGACATCTGAGAAGGTGAGCCAGGCGATATAGGGGTTCGGCCCATCATCCGTACCCGCCCAGAATCGCGCGCCGATTTCGCCGGCCATCTTGCGGAACCGGGCGCGCGCCTCGTCCGGCGTGCGGCGCGAGGCGGTGATGCGCAGGCGCCAGCCCTGTCCGGCCAGCGTGCGCAGCTGCGCTTCCAGCCGTTCGGCGGCGGCCAGCGTGAAGGTGTGCGTCCGGCTGTCGCCGCCGAGGATGACGATGGCGCTCTTGCCGCGCTCGTCGGCGAGGTCTGCGAAGGCCTGGGCGGCTTCCTCAATGGCGTGGGGGGAGAAATAGGAGGGCGAGCCGACCGTGCGGATGACGTTCGGCCCGTCCACTTCGTCATGCACGGGCGTGACCAGAAGGTCGAAATTGTCTGCCGGAATGCGCGGATCGAGAATCTGCACGGTCAGCGTCTTGCCGCCAGAGAGGCGCCGCACTTCGCGGGTCAGCGCGGCCGAGCGCCGGCCGGCAGCCACCCAGACCGTGGGCCAGGGCGCCGCGACCTGGTCGCGCTGGGCCTTGGGAAGGGAGGCGAAGGGGGCGGGCCATTTGTCCGCAGGCAGAAGGGTCCAGGGCAGGCGCGGGGACAGCACCATCGGGTCGGCCCGGTGGGCCTCACCCGCGATATGGCCAATCTGCATCCAGCGGCGCGTCTCGCCCAGCGCCTGCACCACGGCGCGCACTTGCGCGGCATTGCCGGCGCGGCCATCGGAGACCGCCCAGACTGAGGGTCCGAGCGATCCCGAACCGGTCATTACCGATACTCGACCTTGGTGACCTCATAGGCCCGCGCGCCTGCCGGCGCGGCGACCTCGGCCTCGTCGCCCTCTTCCTTGCCGATCAGGGCCCGGGCGATGGGGGAGGTGATGGAGACTTTGCCATGTTTCACGTCGGCTTCGTCCTCGCCCACGATCTTGTAGGTGACGGAATCCTCCGTATCCACATCGATCAGGGTGACGGTTGCGCCGAAGCGGATCTTGGCGCCGTTCAGCTTTGCCACATCGATCACATCGGCGCGGGCCAGCTTGTCGTCCAGCTCGTTGATGCGGCCTTCGATGAAGCTCTGCTTCTCCTTGGCCGCATGATATTCGGCGTTTTCCGACAGGTCTCCATGCGAGCGCGCTTCAGCGATCGCCGCGATGATGCTCGGGCGCTCGACCGATTTGAGCGTTTTCAGCTCTGCCTGAAGCGCAGCATGGCCTTCGGCGGTCATGGGGATGCGTTCCATGGGTGTGTCACCTCTGTTCTTTGGGCGAAAAATCGTTGTCGCAAAAGCGAAGGTCGTCAAGTGGGAGGCTGTCAGGCCGATTGCAAGGCCCTGACGGAGATTTCCCGTGACTTCATGCTGGCCATCGCCCGAACGGACGCGATGGAAGCGGCAAGCGTTGTAAAATAAGGAATCTTTCGGGCAACCGCCGTGCGGCGGAGGGACGCGCTGTCGGCCAGCGAGGTTGCGCCCTCGGTCGTGTTGAACACGAGCTGGATCTCGCCATTGATCATCGCATCGACGATATGGGGTTGACCTTCGTTAACCTTGTTGATGCGGCGAACGGGTAGGCCCTCTTCTTCCAGGCGCGTTGCCGTGCCGCCCGTGGCGACGATGGAATAGCCAAGCTCGACCAGCTGGCGGGCCGCTTCGACCACGCCTTTCTTGTCGGAATCCTTGACCGAGATGAACACCGCGCCCTCGGCCGGCAGGATCACGCCGCCGCCGAGCTGGCTTTTCAGGAAGGCCATGCCGAAATCATCGTCCCAGCCCATGACTTCGCCGGT
>JAGQRO010000185.1 GCA_020425315.1 Hyphomonas sp.
GAGAGACGAGCGGACTTTCATGGGACGGCCCTGTGAGTCATAAGGAATTGGAAAGCGGTGCGAGTAATGAATCCGGGTATCAGAGTCAAGGACGCGCGCTGTCATGCGCGTGTATTCGCAGGAGCTTCAGAGGTGGCGCGGTTCGCGATTGAACGATCGCACGTCCTGGCCTCCGCCATACTGGCGGGCCTGGTCGTGTCCTGTGCCGCCGGGCCGCAGCCCGTGCCCCCCTCCCAGAAGCCGGTGCCGCCGGTGGCAGAACAGCCCGCCCCGGAAACCGGGCCAATTGCCTACAATCCCAGCGGAAACAAGGCGATGGACGACTGGCGGGCCGATTTCTCCGCCCGGGCGCTGGCCGAAGGCCGCGACCGCGCGGTGGTCAAATCCTTCCTGTCGGGCCTTGAGCCGCTGGACCTCTGGCTCGGCTCGGAATTCCAGGTCGCCTCCACCGGCATCAGCGACCAGGCCGAATTCGCCAAGCCCGTCTGGGACTATCTGAGAGTGCCGATGGGCGATTCCCGCGTCACCAATGGCGCCGAGCGCCTGACCCGGCTGGCGGGCCTGTTCGACCAGATCGAGGCCGCCTATGGCGTCGACCGGCAGGTCGTGGCCGCGATCTGGGGCATGGAGACCAGTTTCGGCGCCGTGATCGGCAATTTCGACGCCCCGAACGTGCTGGCCAACATGGCCGTCGAGGGCCGCCGCAAGAGCCTCGCCGAGAGCGAGCTGATGTCCCTCATGAAAGTGGTCGAGCGCGGCGATGCCAAGCGCGAGCACCTGATTGCCGGCTGGGCCGGCGCCATGGGCCAGACCCAGTTCATGCCGTCCACCTATCTCGCCTATGCGGTCGATTTCGACGGCGATGGCGAAAAGGATGTCTGGTCCAGCGAGGCCGACGCCCTCGCCTCGGCCGCCAATTACCTCGCCAGTTCCGGCTATGCCAAGGGCCAGCCCTGGGGCATCGAGGTTCTGGTGCCGCCGGGCTTCGACTATGGCCTGGCCGACGGCAAGGAACGCCGCCTCGACACCTGGCGCGGGGCCGGCCTGTCACCGATGGCGGGCGGCGAGTTCGCCACCGGCGGGGCCGACTATGCCGAACTCTGGCTGCCGGCCGGCGCTGAAGGGCCGAAATACCTGCTCTTCAACAATTTCAAGGTGTTCAAGAAATACAACAATGCCGACTCCTATGCCCTGGCCATCGGCTTGTCGGGCGAGGCCTTTCTCGGAAAGGTGGGCCCCGTGGCGGCCTGGCCGAGGCATCTGGCGCCGCTGACCGTGGCGGACATCAAGCTGTTGCAGGCCGGGCTCAACTCGAAGGGCTATGATGCCGGCGTGGTGGACGGGATTGCCGGGCGGCGCACCAAATCGGCGCTGCAAGGCTTCCAGAAGGCTGAAGGCCTCGTCGCCGACGGCTATCCGACCAAGGCCATGCTGGCGGCGGTGACCGGACAGGGCGCCGGCGTTGCAGCGTCCACCGGCGGCGCGGTCAACTGATCAGTCGAATTCTTCCGGCAATTCCTCATCGGGATCGAATTCGCCGACCCCATCCCTCAGCGCGACATAGGCATAGATCGCCATGAAGGCGAGCAGGCCGGCGGCGATCAGGAAGGGAATGTCCCGCCCGATATATTCATATACGAACAGGCCGAACAGCGGCGTCACGATATAACCGGCGCCATTGGCGGAAATGACGAGGCCGGCGACATTGCCCTGCAGCTGTGGCGAGACGGCGAGCGAGGCGCCGCTGGAAAAGCCCGGCCGCGCCAGCCCCTGCCCGAGGCCGATCAGGAACTGCGCCGTCACCAGCGTCGCGAAATCCTGCGCCACGATCAGCAGCAAGGCCCCCAGCAGGAGCGGGATGCAGCCGACCCACATCAGCGTCTTGTTCTTCATCTTCATGCGCGGGATCAGCACCAGCTGCGCCAGCAGCACGGCCATCGCCCCGACCGTGAAGGCCGGCCCGGTAAACTGCGCCGCCTGGGGCCCGGCGACGTTCAGTTTGTCCATCACCGAGAACACGAACACCTGGGTCAGGATGCCGGTCGCCAGCGACATGCACACGGCATAGATCAGGAAGGGCAGAACCTTGCTGGAATGCCAGAGGCCGCGCGCGCCGGTTTCGGAATCGAATTGGGTTGCGTCGGTGATCGGGTCGCGCTGTTCGGGCAGCCGGAACCAGATCAGCGCCGCCATGATCGCCGCAATGATGGCCGTCAGCAGCAGCGGGCTGAGAATGCCGAGCGTCGCAACGAGCGCGGCGGCAAAGGCCGGGCCGACCACGGTGCCGACGCTGAACCCGCTGGAAATGAAGGCGATTTCGGAGCGGCGCTCCTTCTGGCTGGTCCGGTCTGCCACATAGGCCTGTGCCGCCGGATTGGTGCCGGACCCGAACACGCCGAAAAACGACCGCGAAATCGCCAGGCATGCAAAAATGGCCAGCGAACTCGTCAGCCACCCGTTCACGGCGGCAAGGCCCGACAGGTAAAGCAGGAACATCGAGACCGAATAGCCGGCCAGGCCGAGCGCGGCGACGGGCCGGCGCCCGTGACGGTTCGACTGCTTGCCCCAGAACGGCGAAAACGCCGACCAGAAGAAGGCCGAAAGCGCAAACACCGCCCCCGCCATCCAGTCCGGCAGGCCGACCTCGCGCGACAGCGGCGGCAGCACGGCGGCGATCAGCATCGTATTGCCGGCGCCGATGGCCATCAGGCAGAAGAACAACAGGAAAAACGCGCCGCGGCGGTCCGGGCGCGACTGGTCTGGCGGCTTCAGGGACCCCTCGCTCATGCCCCCTTCATCTGCTGGTGCCGCGCACTTGTCCAGACGCCGGACCAGCCGCCCGGCCGTGTCGCCGGGTCAAGCCGTGCGCCCGGCTTTTGCGGGCCGGACTTTCGCCGCGATAGACACGGCCTTACCCTCGTCATAGTCTTTGCGAAGGGTTAATGTGGGCGGGCTGGCACACACGCTTAGATTATGACGGGGAATTCTCATGTCGAACCAGACCTTCCGCGCGGCTAGAACGGCCCGCAATGCGCTTGGTGGCGCGCTGGCCAGCCTTTTATTTCTGGCGGCCTGCGACCAGACCGGTGAGCGTGTCGACCGGGCGCGCGAAATCGCCGACGCGTCGGTCCGCCAGATTTCCGGTGAGACGATTGTCGATCACAGCGTGCCGGATCCGCTGAAATCGGTGCCGGTCGAGGCCCGCGCCATCGCCCAGCCCATCCTGTCGGACCTGACCGGCGAGGAAACCGTGCGCCCGGCCTTCGCGGTGCTCTCCTTCGTGGCCAAGCCGAGCGACATTCCCCCGGCCGAGGCAATGGCCGAAATCGAGGATGGCGACCTCTATCTCGAAGACGAGGCCGTCCTTGAAAGCGTGATGGCGGAGGAAATGCCTGCCCCGGCCGAGTCCGGGGATGCCGCAGCCACCGCCCCCAGCAGCCGCTCCATCCGCGTGTTCCGGCCTGAAGGCATCTCCCCGAAGATCCGGCTCGATCCCATGGCGCGCGAAAAATCCATGCAGCAGATCGAACAGGCGACCCGCGCGCTTGAGAAAGTGGCCGAGGAAGAGCCTGCCCCGGTCGCGCGCAAGACGCGCTCGCTGGCGCCGCGATCCCTGGAATCGGTGCCGATGGAGAAACAGGTCGCCGCCCGCAAGATCGCCCGGCGGTCTGTGATCTCGCGCGATGCCGTCGTCGCCCAGCGCGATGCCAATGCGGTGATGCTGGATACGCTGGCCAAGTACAAGATGAATGCCGAAGTCACGCTGTCGCGCGAAGGCCAGATGGTGGTCCAGGTCGACGGCGCCGGCCCGACCTATTTCCGGCCGGAGGACGCGACCAATCCGGACCTCGCCTTCCTCGCCATCGACATGGGCCAGAAGTGCGACTCCACCGCCGATGTCGACGCCATCACGGCCGACCCGATCCTGGCCACCGAATGTATCGTGCAGGATCTGCGCGAGTCCGGCCAGTTCGAATATGTCGACAAGGACTTCATCTTCGAGAACCAGTTCGTGCGCCGTCCGAAGCCGGACACGCCGACCACGACGCCCGGCGTCGGCACCACGCCCGGCACCGGCACGACCCCGCCACCGCAAACGGTGACCATCACGCCGAACGATCCGCTGTGGGACTTCCAGTGGAACTTCAAGCCGAACGGCACCGGCACCGGCAAGTCGCTGGGCGGCGCCGGCTTCCAGGATTTCTGGTCGAAGCAAGGCACGCAGGGCTCGCGCGAGATCGTCGTCGCCGTGGTCGATACCGGCCTTCAGATGGACCATCCGGACATTGCCGGCTCTGCCAACATCGCGCCGGGCTGGGACATGGTCTCCGATCCGCGCATGGGCAATGACGGCGACGGGCGCGACAGCGACCCGAACGACCCCGGCGACCTCTGCAATCCGGCCGTGCCCGGCGCGGCCGACTCCTTCCACGGCACCCATGTCGCCGGCACGATCGGCGTTGCCGCCACCAATAACGGCGCCGGCGTCGCGGGCGGGGCGTGGAACGTCAAGATCGTTCCGGTCCGCGCGCTCGGCAAATGCGGCGGGCGCTTGTCCGACATCATCGAGGCGATCCGCTGGGCCGCCGGCCTGGTGCCGGCCGAGGGCCCGGACAATAGCGAAGTGTGGAACGACAATCCGGCCGACATCATCAACCTGTCGATCGGCCTGTTCGAATACTGCCCACCCTCGCTGCAGGATGCCATCGACACGGTCACCGAGCGCGGCGCCATCGTCGTCGCGGCGGCCGGCAATGCCCGCATCGACACGGCCTATTATGCGCCCGGCGGATGCGACAATGTCATCTCCGTCGCCGCCGGCAATGCGCTGGGCGAGATCGCGTCCTATTCGAATTTCGGGGCCAATGTCTCGCTGCTCGCACCGGGTGGGGAACTCTCCCACGATGACGACAACGACTCCCGGCCCGACGGCATCCTGTCGACCAAGAAATCGACCAATTGCTTCGACCCGGTCAACGGTTCGGGCGTCGCCGAATGCTTCTACTCCTATGAGCAGGGCACTTCGATGGCCGCCCCGCATGTCTCGGCCGCGCTTGCCCTGTTGAAGGCGCGCGACCCGGATGCGACGCCGGACGAGATCCGCGCGACGCTGCTCTCGGCATCCGATCCGCGTACAGAATTGCAGTGCGCGGGCCTGTGCAGTGCCTATCCGAACACGACGCCCATTCCCGGCAGCCCGGACATGTGCATGCGTCCCTGCGGCGGCAAGATGCTGAACCTGGCGAATGTCCCCGAACCGTCCAGCGATGGCGGCGGAGACTGACATGAACGACTTCCGGTCACCCCTGCACCTTGGCGGGCCGCTTGGCCTCGCAGGGCTCGCCATGCTGGCAGGTGCGACCGGACTGATCGTGATGTCGGGCGCGGCGAATGACACGCCCGCCCGGGCGCCGGGGCCGCAGGCTGCGCCGATGACGGCGGACACCGGGACAGTCGTCGCGGACCTGCCGCATGGCGGGCATGACCTGACCCCTCCCCCGCCGGTCAATCCGCTTCCCGACGCCGCCGGCGACCCCCTGCCGGTTGCCGAACCCGCGAACGTGCCGGCAGAGCTGCCTGCCAAGGCCGAGACGCGCGATGTGGCACCGGCCCCGGTAAAGATCGCCCAGGCGGATACGGCCGAAGGCGCCGAACTCGTCTATATCGTCCGCATCAAGGGCGAGCCGGAGATCGACATCATCTCCCGCAATTTCCGGAAGGACCCGGCCGCCGCCGAACAGGCCTGGAAAGACCTTCAGGCCCGCCATCCGGTGCTGAAGGAATTCTATATGGTGGGGGCGTCCTATTCCGGCGAAATCAGGCTGGCCTACCGGCTGGCCCCCGGCCGCCCGGCGACCCGCGCCGCCATCGATGAAGTCAAAGCCCGGATCATGCAGATCGAGACCGTCTCCTATGCAGACCCGGATTATGTTGCCCACCCCGGAAAGGAAATTCCCGGATGAATTACCGCAGCCTCCTGCCGCTGGCCGTGGCCGGCCTTCTGGGCCTGTCGGCCTGCGACGCAATCAGGTTTCCCGGCAAGACGCCGGACGAGCCGGAACAGGCCGCCCCGGCCGAGCCCGAAGCCGCCCCGGTCGAGGCCGCGGCGGCGCCGGACTATCCTGTCAGGCCGGAGGCGCTGGCCTCCCGGGCCGCGATCGACTGGGACGCCGCCCTTGCCGACATTGCCGCCCAACCGGCCGGCCCGGACGATGACAATTTCGCCATCGCGTCCACCGGCGAGCCGCCGCCCGTGCCGGTCATGCTGCCGTCGGGCATCGTGATCCCGCAGGGCGCCGAATCCTCGGTGAAGTTCCAGCCCCTGTCGGACGGCTATTTCGCCTTCTATCCGGGTACGGATTACAACATCGTCGTCAACGGCACCAATGAAGTGATCGGCGAGCGGGCGGAAAGCGGCGACAGCCCGCTGCGCTACAGCCCGACAACGACCGGCGCGCAGGTGGCCTTCACCAAATATGGCGCCGACTATCTGATCGAGTTCGAATGCACAGAGGCAGAGGGCGAGAACCCGGTCTGCATCAGCGAGGAAGACGCCCTGCAGATTGCCGAATCCCTGGTGCCGGTGAGGTCGCAATAATGAAACGCCTGCGTATAGTCCTGATCTCCGCTGTCGCGGCCGCCGGTCTTGGTGCCTGCGATTTCATCCGCTTCCCCGGCGATGGCGGCCCGCCGCCATCCGTGCCGGATCCGGAGCCGGACCTGCCACCCGGCGCGCCGGGCCCGCCGCCGCCCTCGACCCCGGTCGAAGACCCCTATGGCGCCGGCGATACGGACACGGACGTTTCGGTGGATGAGCCCACAGACACGGACACGACCGGCACCGACACGGCCGATGCCGATACCGATCCGGACGTTCCGGCCGACCCCGGCGACACGCCTGTCGATACGCCGCCCGGTGACACGCCGCCCGACGACACGCCGGTGACGCCGGACCCGGAGCCTGAGCCCGAACCGGAAGTCATCCCGGCGAAATTCTCCTATTTCTCTCCCGGCGCCCTGTTGCCCGGCACCGGCACCGGCGCGCCGGACGAGACCGTGTTCGCTCCGGACATGCTGTTCCCGATCAAGTCCTCGCCTTCCTATCTCCAGTCCATGGTGTTCACCTTCGGCGGCGGCATGGTTGGCGGCGACCAGTGCGACGCGCGCAATTTCGAATATCCGTGGCGGGACAATTTCTGCGAAACCCGCTCGGCCAATCGCGGCTCGCCCTATTGCCCGGTGAACAAGATCCACCAGGGCCAGGACATCCGCGTCGGCACGCCGGACAATTGCAAGAGTGAACGCTCCACCTCCGCGGCCGATCGCCAGGCGCATGAAGTCATCGCGGTGGAAGATGGCGTCATTTCCAATGTCGGCTCCTACAGCGTGAATTTGCGTTCGGGCGGACGGATCTACAAATACCTGCACCTCAACATGGCGAAACTGTCGGTCGCCATCGGTGACAATGTGCAGGCCGGCGACACGATCGGCTATGTCTCGAACGATTTCGGCGGCACGCCCACCGTGCTGCATCTCCATTTCGAGATCACGCAGAACAATGGCAATGGCGGCTGGGACTATGTCCCGCCCTATACCTCGCTCGTCGCCTCCTATGAGCGGCGCGAGAACGGGCCCGGCGAAGTGATCGACGAAGGCGATGTCGCCATCGCCTCGACACCCTTCGTCATCCCCGAGGATGCCATCATCATCGAATAGGCCGTCAGGCCGGCCGGAAGGTCAGCGCCACGCCATTATTGCACCAGCGCTGGCCGGTCGGCTTCGGGCCGTCATCGAAGACATGTCCCTGATGGCCGAGGCAGCGGGCGCAGTGGTATTCCGTCCGTTCCATGAAGAATTTCCGGTCGATACTGGTGCCCATGGCGCCCGGCAGGGTCTGCCAGAAGCTTGGCCAGCCGGTGCCGCTGTCGAATTTCGCATCCGATGAGAAGAGCGGCAGGTCGCACCCGGCGCAGTGATAGGTGCCCGCGCGCTTTTCATGTTCCAGCGGCGAAGTGAAGGCGCGCTCGGTGTCTTCCTTGCGCAGCACGGCGAAGGCTTCGGGGCTGAGGCGAGCCTTCCACTCATCCTCGGTCAGGCTGCGCCACTCGCTGGCGGCATAGTCGTCGGCGGACGCAGGTGCTGCGGCGGTCTTGCGGCTGCCCCAGGAACAGGCGGCCAGCAGGCTGGCGGAGGCCCCGGCCAGGAGCAGGCCCCGGCGGGTGAGCGGTGAGGTCGTGCGTGTCATGGCCCCTAGCTAGCGCCGGGCCCGCTCGCGTGCGAGACACGATGATGTGAGCCGGTCTCAGACGCCGCCATCAACCCAGACTTCGCCGCCAAGATCGTCCAGCTTGCCTTGCAGGTGCGCGCGCACATCCTCCACGGCCTGATTGTAGACCGCCGGGCCCAGCGTTTTCAGCATCAGGTCGACAATCTCCCCGGCGCGGAAGGCGCTGAGATCCTCATCGAACTCCTGTGCGAACAGCTTGATCAGGTGCCCCGCCAGCGCCTCGCGGCGATCCTCGGAGAGCTCCAGCGGTTTCACGGCTTCGTCTTTCCATTGGTGCCCGTGTTACGGCCGAAGTTCACCGCGCCGGAATCCTGGCCGGCATCGATGACGGCCTTGCGGATCGTCCGGGCGCGGGTGAATTCATGCATCAGGAAATCGCCATCGCCCCAACGGATCGCGCGCTGCAGGGCGGCGAGGTCTTCGGAAAAGCGCCCAAGGCATTCGAGCACGGCTTCCTTGTTGTTGAGGAAAACGTCGCGCCACATCACCGGGTCTGAAGCCGCGATGCGGGTGAAGTCCCGGAAGCCGCCGGCGGAGTATTTCACCACTTCGCCCTGTTCCACCGTCTCCATGTCGAACGCCGTGGCGACGATGTTGAAGGCGATGAGGTGCGGCAGGTGGGACGTGATGGCCAGCACACGGTCATGCCGGGCGGCGTCCATGGTTTCCACTTTCGCGCCAATCGTGCGCCAGAACTCCGTCAGCTGCACAATGGCCGCGTCATACGCCTCCCCCTTCCCTTCCAGCGGAGTGAGGATGTGCCAGGCATCGCGGAAGAGGGTCGGGAAGCCGGCTTCGGGGCCGGACTGTTCGGTGCCCGCAATCGGGTGGCCCGGAATGATGTGCACGCGCCCGTCATCGGCGGCATGCAGGGCCTCGGCGGCCTGTTTCTTGACCGAGCCGACATCGGTGAGGATCGCCCCGGGCTTCATGGCCGGCACGGCCGCCGCCGCCACCGGCGCCAGCGCGCCCACCGGCACGCAGAGGATGACGCAATCGGCCTGCCCCACAGCCTCGGCCAGCGTGCCGGCCACATCGCCGATTCCGAGCGTAGCGGCCCGCGCGCGCACATCGTCGCTCATGTCATAGAGGGAAACCGCCCCGGCCGCGCCATACTGGGCAGCGGCCCGCGCGATGGACGAGCCGATAAGGCCCACGCCGACAATGGCGAT
>JAGQRO010000186.1 GCA_020425315.1 Hyphomonas sp.
CGGCCGATTTCGCGATGCAGCGGAACGTGCCGACGAGGTTGATCTGGATGATCAGGTTGAACTTATCGAGCGGGAAGTGGCTGATCTCGCCGGAATTCTTGTCGCGGCTGGCGGTCTTGATGGCATTGCCGGTGCCGGCGCAGTTGATCAGGATGCGCTCCTGGCCGATGGCGGCGCGGGACTTTTCGAAGGCCGCGTCGACGCTGGCATCGTCGGTCACGTTGCACTGGCAGAACACGCCGCCGAGTTCCTTGGCGAGGGCCTCGCCTTTCTCGGCATTGAGGTCGAACAGGGCGACTTTCACGCCATGGCTCGCCAGTTTCGTGGCTGTGGCCGCGCCGAGGCCGGAAGCGCCGCCGGTGATGACGGCCGAAATCGAAGAATTGAGTTCCATGGGCCGCTGCCCTCCCTTGTTTCGCAAAACCTTGCGGATCATCTATAGTGACTGCAGGAGGACGCAATGTCTGACGCCACGGAAGTCATCAATACGGTCCTGTCGGAGGACGGCAAATACGTGCCGAAATCCATCCAGCGGGATGCGCGCACGGCCCGGGGTCTGGTGCCGAAACTGCTGCGGCTGGCCGGGCGGATCCCGTTTGCCGATGACCTTGCGGCCGCCTGGTATGCGGCGAACGATCCGGCAACGCCGATGAAGGCGAAAGCCGTCCTGTTCGCGGCGGCGGCCTATTTCGTCACGCCGGTTGACCTGTTGCCGGATTTCATTGCCGGCCTCGGCTTTACCGATGACGCCACCGTGCTGGCCACGGCGCTTGGCATTGTCGGCATGCATATCAAGGAAAGCCACCGGGCGGCGGCGCGGCGCCTGCTGAACCTGCCCGAACCGGTGAACGAGGACTGATCCTGACCATGACAAACGATCTGATTGCGCTGGCCGGCGCTGTTGCCCTTGGCGTGCTGTTCTGGGCCTTCTGGTGCTGGCGCGCGGAAGGCGGCGCGGCGAAAGTCATCGTGAAGACCGGCTCGACCGCGCTGCTGGCCGTGTTTGCCTACCTTGCTGGCGGGCCGTGGCTGCTGGTGGCGGCGCTGGCGCTGTCCTCGCTGGGGGACGCTTTCCTGGCGCTTGAGGGGGAGAATTGGCTGAAGCCTGGCATGGCGGCTTTCTTCCTTGCCCATGTCGCCTATATCGCCCTGTTCTGGAATTTGCCGCAGTCCGGCCGGACCCTCTTGAACATGGGGGCCCAGCTGGGGCTGGTCTTTGGCGGGGTTGGGTTCATCCGCTGGCTGGCGCCCTGGCTCGGCGCGATGCGCTATCCGGTCTTTGCCTATGCGGCGATCATCCTGGTGATGGGGGCGGCCGCGCTGCGGCTGCAGCCGGAACACCTTCTGGTGACGGTGGGCGCCCTGATGTTCGTCGCCTCGGATGTGATCCTGTCGCTGCAGCTGTTCACCCGCCCGGCAGGGGAGGCGCCCCGGCTGGTGCCGTCAATCCTGGTCTGGGGGCTGTATTTCGGCGGGCAGGCGCTGATCGCCTGGGGCATCGTGCACCCGTTTGCCGCCTAATAGGGCTTGCCGCCATCCACCGTGGCGCGCCGCATATGGCGGCGGTGGCCGTGATAATCGTTCAGCGCATAGTGCCAGACACAGCGATTGTCCCACATGGTCACATCGCCCGCCTGCCAGCGGACGCGGCAGGTGTTGCGCTCTTCCTTTGAGAGGTCGAACAGATAGTTCAGCAGCGGCCGGCTTTCCTTCCGGCTCCAGCCGGCAAAGCGCAGCGTGAAGGCCGGGTTGATGAACAGGCCCTTGCGGCCGGTCTCCGGATGCGTGCGGATCACGGGATGCTCGTATTCCGGCGCATCCGGCGCGGCGGTCGCGTCCATCGACTGGCGCACCGCGGCGGAATAGCCATCGGCGCCATATTCCTTGCTGGCCGTGTGGATGGCGGTCATGCCCGCCAGCGTCTTCTTGAGGCCCTCGGAGAGGCGGTCATAGGCGGCCTGCTGGTCCGCGAACAGCGTGTCCCCGCCATAGGGCGGCACTTCGATCGCATGCAGGATGGAGCCCAGCGCCGGCTCCTCCAGGAAGCTCATGTCGGAATGCCATCCGCCGCCGAAATTGGTCTTCTCCTCCGGCTCCTTGATGATCTCCAGCAGTTCCGGATGCCCCTCCATGCCCTTCACATAGGGGTGAATGTTCAGCGTGCCGAAGCGGCGGGCGAAGGCCTTGTGCTGGTCCGGCGTCATGGCGTTCTGGCCGCGCAGGACGATCACCTTGTGATCGAGGAAGGCGCGGTGAATGGCGTCGAATTCGGAATTCGACAGGTCTTTCGTCAGGTCCGCACCGTAGATTTCGGCGCCGAGCGTTCCGGTCAGCTTCTGGATGGTCAGGGTCATGGAGACAGTGAAGCATTGCCGCAGACGGTGCGCAACAATCCCGATTGCAGCGGGGCGCGAAATATGAGACAGACGCGGCGGGCCAGC
>JAGQRO010000187.1 GCA_020425315.1 Hyphomonas sp.
TACAGCCTTATGCGTCCTTTGCGAACTCTTTGGCCTGCTCGATCCAGTTGTCGCGCTCGATGCGGCCGGGGAAGCTCATTTCCTGTTCCAGATCCTCGATCTGGGCCTCGGTGAGGGCGGCCACCTGCCAGAAGAAGTAGATGCCGGCTTCGTGCAGCTTCTTCTCCAGAACCGGGCCGACGCCGGAGATCTTCTTCAGATTGTCCGGCTTGCCTTCCAGGGCCGTGATGCGGCCGCGGGCGTCGACTTCCGGCTTGGCGGCCGGGGCAGCGGCGGCTTCGGCCTTCGGGGCCTCGTCTTTCTTGGCAGCGGCCTTCTTCGCCGGCTTCTTGGCGCCGTCGCCGCTGATGCCGGTGATTTTCACCACGGTGAGGTGCTGTTTGTGGCCGATGGTGCGGCGGTAGGTCTGGCGCTGGCGCTTCTTGCGGGTGATCACCTTGTCGCCGCGGGTGTGCTCGGCCACTTCGCCCGTCACGGCGGCGCCGGCCACCACAGGCGCGCCAACCGTCACATTTGCGCCTTCGCCCAGCATCAGGACCGTGTCGAACACGACGTCCTTGCCAGCCTCGGCATTCAGCTTCTCGACAACAATCGTGTCGCCTTCGGCGACCTTGTATTGCTTGCCACCTGTCTTGATGACCGCGAACATGGGTCTCATCCTTCCGGCATGGAAATAAACGGGATATGCGCGGAAACCGTCGCCGGCTCCGCGCCTGAAGCGGGGGGTAAACACTAAAGGCGCGCGCCTGTCAAACGCGATCTTCAGGCGTAACGGGGGATTCTGGCAGGGCCGGCGCCGCAGGCGGGGTACAGGGGCCAGATTGGCCGCAAATACTGGGAAACCGGGCCGCGCCGGGTGCGGCCCTGCAGGCGGCGGGAGCAAGGCGCAGAGCCGGCCTCCGCAGCCATTCCGGGTGTGCGGAGGCGGTGCTCTACAGGGGGATCGAGTGCGGTCCTGGCCGGGCGGAGAATCCCCGTCTGCCTTGCCGGGACTGGCAGGGGCCCAGGGAAGCTGCCGGCGGCTGCAGTGACAGCCCACACGGGCGCTTGCGCTTTTGCGCGCGGCGCGATAGTTCACCCCCCTTCAAAGACCCCGGCGCGGAGAGGTGGCGGAGTGGTCGAACGCGCCGGTCTCGAAAACCGGTATACTCGCAAGGGTATCGAGGGTTCGAATCCCTCTCTCTCCGCCATTTCGGTATAAAACTGGGCACGCCGTTCGCCGCCGATTCTGCGCTATTTGCGGCGGCTAGGGTTCTCAGAAGCTCGTTCTTCGATCCCATGATGCGCACTTCGCGCTCGTCGACCTCGACGCGCTGAGCTAACGCGCGCAGATGATCGCGCCGATAGCCGCCGCCCTCCAACCGCATTTTCTCGCGGGCCGCTGCGGCGAATCTCTCGATCATTTCCGGCGTGACGGCCTGATGAGTGGCGCTGTCGAGCATGGCTTCGGCGCGTTCCGCGTCGGTTTTCGCCTGATCACGAAGGACTTTCAGACCGGCGATGCGCTCTTTCAGCGCCGGATCGTCGAGGTCGGCGACGCCGATCTCGATGGCGTCGTAAAGGCGTTTCAGCCGCAGCTCCGATTCCGTTGCCCGCCGGTTCAGTTCGGCGATGTGCTCACGGCGGCGCTCAGCGCGCTCTTGCCGTCGGTCGAGCACATCGACGAGAACCTCTTCCAGCCGATCAGACGTCAGCAGACGCTCCTCCAGATGCTGAGCAACCAGCGTATCGAGCTTATCCATCGGGATTGTCCGGCCCTTGCAGCCAGTCTCGCCCTGACGCGCCTTGATCGAGCAGGCGTAGTAGCGGTAACGCCCGCTCTTGCCAGTGCGGATGGTCATGGCGCCGCCGCACTTGCCGCAAAAGCAGATCCCCGTCAGCAAGGTTGGTCCTGTCACTACGCGTGGCGGCGCGACCTTGGGATTGCGCGCCTGCATCAGCTTCTGCACGGCGTCGAAGGTCTTGCGGTCTATGATCGGCGGAACCGGAACCGTCACCAGGTCTTCCGGCTTGGTCGGCTCCTTGTTCTTGCGATGCTTGCCCCATTGATGCTCGCCGATATAGGTCCGCCGGGTCAGGATGCGATGAACCTGTCCGATGCCCCAGCGGCCGCCGTCTCGCGTGAAGATGCCCCTGCCATTGAGATGCGTGGCGATCGCTTTGACGCCCATGGCCCCGCGCGTTCCGTCCCCTTCCAGGGCGAGGCGATAGATCAGCCGGATCGTGTCGGCGTGCAGCGGATCGATCTCCAGTTTCTTCTTGGTCTTGGCGCCGCGCTGTTCGGCCGCGACCACGCGATAGCCGACGGGCGGGCGCGAGCCGTTCCAGAAGCCCTGGCGGGCGTTTTCCTTGAGCGCGCGCAGGACGTGCTTGGCGTTCTCCTTGGACTGATATTCATCGAACAGCGCCATGATCTGCCGCATCATGACGTGCATGGGATCGTCGCCCATCTCCTGGGTGATGGAGACGAGCTTGACGCCGT
>JAGQRO010000188.1 GCA_020425315.1 Hyphomonas sp.
CGACGTTCAGATAGGGGTCGAGTTTTCGAAGACGGACGCCGTAGCCGCGCGATTGCAGCAGCGCGCCGAGGGCGGCGGAAGCGATACCCTTGCCAAGGGAGGACACCACGCCGCCGGTAATGAAAATATAGCGGATCATGGGAACACCCTGATGCCGTGATTCGGTTTGAGCTGGCGCGGCCTATTCAGCCGCAGGCGATAATTACTGGGGATTTCCCGTTTCCGGGGCAGGATCGCCTTCCGCAGGCGCCTCCGCACCGTCATCAGCCGGCGTTTCCGCTTCCGGTTCTGCCGCTTCAGCATCGGACAGGCCGGCCTGGCCCGACAGCAGCGGGGCCGACGGATCGAACAGGTCTTCGGTGCTGGAGATCGGGGCCGGAACGCCGTCTTCCTCACCGAGCGCCCGTTCGACATCGCTGCGCGTGTCCTGGTTGCGGTTGGCAAGGGTCGTCAGGGCGAGACTGGTGATGAAGAAGATCGATCCGAAGATGATCGTGGAGCGCACTACCGCACCGGCTGCGCCGCGGCCGGAGAGCAGCGAGTTGGCCCCGCCACCGCCGCCGCCAATGCCGAGACCGCCGCCTTCGGACTTCTGGACCAGCACCAGCCCGATCATGACCAGGCAGGCGATGATGTGGATCACCAGGATGACGTTCTGCATGACAAATCCGATATGTTTCGTCCAAGGCGCCCGCATATAGCCTATGGGCCGCCCCGCCAAGCCGTCCGGCTCAGTAATTCAGGTTCAGGCTGCGCCGTAGATGGCGAGGAAGTCCGCCGCCTTCAAGCTTGCCCCGCCGATCAGGCCGCCATTGACGTCCGCGACCGCCAGCAGGCCGGCCGCATTGCCCGGATTCATGCTGCCGCCATAGAGGATCGGGATATCTGCAGCAGCGGCGCCGAAGAGGTCCTTCAGGCAGGCACGCAGGGCCGTGTGCATTTCGTCCACGGCCTCGACCGTGGCGACATTGCCGGTGCCGATGGCCCAGACTGGCTCATAGGCGATGACCAGGCGTGCCGGGTCCGCCCCCAGCGGCAGGGACGCCGTCAGCATGTCCGTGACCACTGTAATGGCGTTTCCGGCATCGCGTTCATCTGCCGTTTCGCCGACGCAGATGATCGGGACGAGGCCCTCTGCCAGGGCCGCGCCGGCCTGTGCAGCGACCGTTTTGCTGCTTTCACCATGATCGGCGCGGCGCTCCGAATGTCCAAGGATGACATGGCTTGCGCCGGCATCGACCAGCATCGCGGCGGAAATGTCACCGGTATGGGCGCCGGAGGCCTTGGCGTGACAGGTTTCCCCGCCGATGAAGAGGCCAGAGCCCGCTACAGCAGCGGCCGCGCGGCTCAGCAGGGTCGCCGGAACGCAGATCAGGGCCTCGATTCCGGGCTTTGCCGGGGTCACCCCTGCGGCGATTGCCTCGATTTCCGCAAGCGATGCTCCGGTGCCGTTCATCTTCCAGTTTCCGGCAATAAGTGTCCGTGCCATCAGCGATCCCTATCTTGATTGAGCCTTCCGGGTCGCCTAGCAAGCAGTGAGCCATCCTGCAAATCACTGAAATTCGGAAGTAAAGCCTCATGCTCGCGCTTATGAAACGCCTGACCCAATCGGTCCTGGGCAAGTTCATTGCAATGATCATCATCGCCGGCATGGCGTTCTGGGGCGTGGATTCTTTCGTCAACCAGCTGCGCAATGGCCTCGGATCGAACCTGATTGCCGCTGGAAATGTCGCGCTGGACATGCCCTCGCTGGACCGCCGGGTGGATGCGCTGCTGCGGAACATGAACCAGCAGTCCGAAGAGCCGATGACCAAGCAGGATGCTGCAGAGCGCGGCATGATCGACCAGGTGTTCGAGATGATGAAGTCGCGCATCCTGAACCTTGGCTATGCTCACCAGATCGGCGTGCAGCCCTCGACCGAGGCGATGCTGGCCGAACTGCGCAAGGTGGATGCGTTCCGCAATCCCCTGACCGGCGAACTCGACCTTGCGACCTATCAGCGCGTTCTGCAGGAGAACCGCTTCTCTCAGGCCGAATATGAGGGCCAGGTCCGCGACGATCTTGCGCTGGAAATGCTGGTGACCGGTGCCGAAGCCGGCCTGATCGCCCCTACCCTGCTGGGTGACATCCAGACCCGCTATCTCGCCGAGTCGCGCGATGTTGCCTGGTTCGTGCTCGACGCGGCGGCCGCGCCGACACCGGATGCGCCGACCGAGGAAGAAGTGCGCGCCTTCTATGACGAGAATCTCGAACTGCTGAAACGTCCGGAACGCCGGGCCATCGACCTGCTGAAAATGTCGGCCGACGATTTCCTCAGCCAGGTGGAAGTGACCGAGCAGGAAATCGCCACGATCTATGAAGCCGGCAAGTCGACCAAGTATTCGGAACCGGAACAACGCACCTATCTCGAACTGATGTTCGACACGCGGGATGCGGCGCGCGAGGCCTTCGGTGCACTGGCGGGCGGTGCTGACCCCGCAACGCTGCAGAATGTCGCCAGCCGCGAATCCCGCACGGCGCTGGCCGATGACATCGAGGATCCGCTGCTGAAGGACGCCATGTTCGGCCTTGGCCGCCAGAGCGGCGCCCTGTTCGGCCCGAAGGATATGGGCGATGGCCGCTGGCTGGTCGCGCGTCTTGTTTCGATCCAGCCGGGTGCCGTCTACCCGATCGAAAACGTCTCCGAACAGATCCGCGCAGACCTTGCGCGCGATCGGGCCACCCAGCTCATGTATGACAAGCTGGACGCCCTGGACCGGGATATCGGCGCCGGTTTCGACATTGCCCAGATTGGGGCCGACCTTGGCGTGCCGGTGATCTCGTTCGAGCCGGTGGACCGCAACGGCTACACTCTGGAAGGCCTGCCCATGCTGGGCCTGATGGCGGCCGACGATGCCTTCGACCAGGCCTTCGACATGGCTGTGGGTGAGACCTCCAACCAGTTCGACGGTGCAGATGCGACCTATGTCACGGCCACCCGCCGCGTGGTGCCGGCCTCCACGCCGGACTTCGAGGAAGTCGAAGCCGATGTCCGCGCCGCGCTGATCATGCGCAATGAAGGCGAGGCCGCCCAGACCATGGTGAAGGATCTCGAAGCCCGCATTGCTGACGGCGAGTCGACGCTGGAGGCAGAGGCCGCCAAGGCCCGGGCGGAGATCGAGACGCCGCCAGCACCGATCACGCGCCTCACGGCCGACCAGAGCGGCCTGCCGAATTCGGCGATCAGCAATGTGTTCACCGGCCGTGTCGGCGACGTGTTCACCGTGCCGAGCCGGACGGGCGACAAATACCTGGTCGTCCAGCTGAAGGCGATCAACGATCCGACGGAGGCTGACATTGCGATGGCAAGTGCACAGGCTTCGACGGCGCTGAATGCTTCGCTGCGGTCAGACATGTCTGCCGCGCTGGAGCAGGACGTGAACAATGCCTTGAAACTGCGCGTCAACAATGCCGGCTTCAACGCCTACAAGTCTTCCCTCGCGATCGAACAATGAGCCCCGCGCGTCTGATCGTCCGCAGGCGGATCGGAGACATCGAAACGCCAGTCGCGGCCATGCTGAAACTCGGCGAGGAAACGCCGGGCAGCTTCCTGTTCGAATCCATTGCCGGCGGCGAACGCCTCGGGCGCTATTCCTTTATCGGGCTGGAGCCGGAAACCTGGTTCCGCATTCTGGATGGCATCTGCGAAACGGCTTCGACCCAGGCCTTCGCCGATGCCAGGCCGGTGGCGGGCACACCGGTCGAGGCGCTGCGCAGTTTTGTCGAACAGGCCAAGGCCGAAACCGATGAAGACCTGCCGCCAATGGCGTCCGGCGCCTTCGGCTATATCGGCTACGACATGATCCAGCATGTCGAGCCGGTGACGATCACCAAGCCGGACATGCTGAACGTGCCGGAAGCGCTGCTGGTGATCCCACGCGTCGTGATCGTGTTCGATCACATCTATCAGGAGATCCTGCTGATCGGCCGGGTTTCCGGTGGCAATGAGGCCGAGATCAACAAGCTGCTGGACGAGGTGGAACGCAAGCTCGAAAGCCTGCCCGCCCTGCCCCCGAAGGACCAGCCGGCCGAGCCGGTGGCGCTTGCCTCGAATACGACGCAGGAACGCTATTTCGAGCTGATCGGCACCTGCCGCGATTACATCAAGGCGGGCGACATTTTCCAGGTCGTGCCGAGCCAGCGTTTCTCAACCCCGTTCACGAAGAAGTCGATCAGTTTCTACCGCGCCCTGCGCCGGCTCAATCCGTCGGCCTTCATGTTCCACATGAATTTGGGCGAAGTAAAACTCGTCGGGTCGAGCCCGGAAATCCTCGTGCGCGTGCGCGACGGACGCGTCGCCATCCGTCCCATCGCCGGCACGCGTCCGCGCTCGGGCGATCCGGTGGAGGATGCCAAGCGTGCCGAGAGCTTGCTCAACGATGCCAAGGAAATCGCCGAACACCTGATGTTGCTGGACCTTGGCCGCAACGATGTCGGTCGCGTCGCGGCCTATGGCAGCGTTCAGGTCACGGAACAGTTCATCGTCGAGCGCTACAGCCATGTCATGCATATCGTCTCGCATGTGGAGGGGGATTTGCGCGAGGGTCTCGATGCCGTGGACGCTCTCTTCGCGGGCTTCCCGGCGGGCACAGTGTCCGGCGCACCGAAAATCCGCGCCATGCAGATCATCGACGAACTGGAAACCCACCGCCGCGGCATTTATGGCGGCGCGGTCGGCTATTTCGGCTGGAACGGCGATCTCGACACCTGTATCGCGCTGCGCACGGCCGTGCTGAAGGACGGCGCGCTGCACATCCAGGCGGGCGGCGGCGTCGTGCTCGATTCCGATCCGCAATACGAGTTCGATGAAACGGTCCACAAGGCCGGCGCCCTCAAGCGCGCGGCGGAGCTGGCAGCTGCCTACGAGTTCGACCAATGAGCGGGAAGAAAAAGAAAATCCTCGTCGTCGACAATTATGACAGTTTCACCTGGAACCTTGTCCACTATCTTGAGGAATTGGGCGCGGATACGACTGTCGTCCGCAATGACGAACTGACCGTGGATGAAGCGCTGGCCAGCGGCGCCGACGGCATTCTCCTCTCTCCCGGCCCCTGCACGCCGAACGAGGCCGGCATCTGCGTCGAGCTGATCCGTCAGGCCCCGGAGGACCTTCCCATCCTCGGCGTCTGCCTCGGCCACCAGTCGATCGGCGCGGCGTTTGGCGGCACCGTGTCCGGCGCGATGGAAATCCGCCACGGCAAGCTCTCCGACATCCATCACAAGGGCAGCGACCTGTTCGAAGGTCTGCCGGAAACCTATCGCGTCGTGCGCTATCATTCCCTTGCCGTGCGTCCGGACGATTTGCCGGACGATCTCGTCGCCGACGCTTTCACCGATGACGGCGAGATCATGGCCCTGCATCACAAGACGCGGCCCGTCTATGGCGTGCAGTTCCATCCGGAGAGCATCCTGACGGAACATGGCCACGCGCTTCTGAAGAACTTCCTCGACAAGGTGTAAGGGAGGCCGGCGCCATGGACGATCTCACCGCCAAGGCCGAAGCCCTGCTCGCCGACATGAAGCCGACCTCGCCAAGTGCCGCGCCGGGGCAGAACATGCTGCCGCCGGATACGCGCCGCGACGTGCCGGGCGAGTTCGCCCCCTCCCCCGTCTGGCGCGCGGGCGATGGGCCCGCCACCCTGTTCGTGCACGGATGGGACGACACACACCGCGTCTGGCGCCAGTTCGCGATGGACTTCATCCAGAACCAGCGCCCCGCCCTGCTGATGGACCTGCCCGGCCATGGCGCCTCTGATGCGGCGAATGCCGGCTGGGCGGCGGCCGGCGCAGCGGTGCGCGACGTCTGTGCCGCTGAAGGCCCGATCGATACGATCATCGCCCATTCCTTTGGCGGCATTGCTACGCTGCGGGCCATCGAACTTGGAGCGGTGGCGGACTATGTGGTGCTGATCGCGCCGCCGCTCAGCGACGCCAAGGGCGGGTTTCGAGACCGCCAGATGAAGAAGGGATATCCCGAGGACGTGATCTCCCGGGCCGAGTCCCTGCATCTCGAACGCACCGGCCTGCCAATCTCCCGCACGGACTGGCGGGCTGTACTGGAAGGCTTCGGCGGCAAGGTTCTGATCGTCGGGTCCGAGGCCGACACCGAATGCCCGCTGGACGCCATGGAGGCGCTGGCCGATGGCCTCGAGCATGTCAGCGTGCTCGCCTATGACGACCTTGAACACCGCGATCTGGCGCAGGACCGGGCCGTTCTTGCCGATGTGCTGGCCTTTCTCGGCTATTGAGCCGCCGGTCCAAGCCCGCTATCGGTGCGCCCATGACAGATACGAGCGCCCTGACCACCGCCCTCAAGACCCTCGCCAGCGGATCGACGCTTGGCGCCGAAGTCCTGGAAGGTGCCTTCGAAGTGTTGCTGTCTGGCGAAGCGGCACCTGAGGAAATCGGCGCCTTCCTGATGGGCCTCGCCGTGCGCGGAGAAACCGCCGACGAACTTTCCGCCGGCGCCCGGATCATGCGCCAGCATGCGCGCAAGGTCGCCATTGACGGCCCGCTGCTCGACACCTGTGGCACAGGCGGCCTGCCCTGGAAGACGCTGAACACTTCCACCGCTACAGCCATCGTCATCGCCGCGGCCGGCGGGCGGGTCGCCAAGCATGGCAACCGGTCCGTGCCGCCGAAGACGGGTTCGGCGGACGTGCTCGAAGCGCTTGGCGTCAACATCGATGTCAGCGAAGCAGAGTTTCGTACCTGCCTTGACGGCGCGGGCGTCGGATTCCTGTTCGCCCGTGCCCATCACAGCGCGACACGGCACGTCGCCGCCGTGCGGGCAAAGCTTGGCATACGAACGATTTTCAACCTGCTCGGGCCGCTGACCAATCCGGCGAGCGCCTGTCATCAGGTGCTGGGCGTGTTCTCGGCCGACTGGGTGCGCCCGATGGCGGAGACGCTGGCGCGCCTCGGCACGGAGCGCGCCTGGGTGGTGCACGGCCTCGACGGGATCGACGAATTGTCGATCTCGGAATCAAGCCTCGTCTGCGAAGTGAAGGATGGCGCGGTAAAGGAGTTCGAGGTGCATCCCTCCGATGCCGATCTCGATACGCATCCCCTCTCCGCCCTCGAAGGCGAGGATGTCGCGGGGAACGCGCTTGCGATCACCGAATTGCTGGATGGTCATGAGACGCCCTTCCGCGCCGCTGTGCTGCTGAACTCGGCTGCAGGCCTCCTCGTGCATGGCAAGGCCGCGAGCCTCGCCCATGGCGCCCGCATGGCCGCCGAGGCGATCGATACCGGCAAGGCGAAGGAAACCCTGCGCAAGCTGGTCGAGCTTTCGAATGGCGGCCAGTACCCATGACCACGGCCCTCGACCGGATCATCGACTACAAGCGCGGCGAGGTTGCCGCCCTGAAGCGGGAAACCAGCTACGCGGCCCTCGACGCGAAAACCCGCGATGCGAGCCCGGTTCGCGGCTTCGCGGCGGCGCTCGAAGCCGTGGCCGCACAGGATCAGAACGCGCTTATCTGCGAGCTGAAGCGCAAGAGCCCCTCGGCCGGCGAGATCCTGCCCGGTGCCGATCCGGTCGCCATCGCGCGGGACTATGAGGCCGGCGGCGCGGCCTGCCTCTCGGTGCTGACGGACGGGCCGAGTTTCGGAGGCAGCCTTGATGACTTCGCTGCCATCCGCGAAGCCGTGGGCATTCCGATGCTGCGCAAGGACTTCATGATCGATCCGATCCAGGTGGCCGAGGCGCGCGCCTGGGGCGCCGACTGCATTCTCGTGATCATGGCCTGTCTGGAAGACGCCGAAGCCGCGGAGCTGACGGCCTGCGCCCATGGCTTCGGCATGGACGTGCTGGTTGAAGCGCACAATGAGGCCGAGCTTGAGCGGGCGCTGCGCGTCCCTTCGCCGCTGATCGGCATCAACAACCGCGACCTGAAACGCATGGTGACCGATCTTGCGACGACGGAGCGCCTCGCTCCCCTGGTGCCGGAGGGGCGCGACCTGGTGGCTGAGAGCGGCATCTCAACCGCAGACCATATTGTCCGCCTGCGGGCGACCGGCGCGCGGCGCTTCCTGATCGGTGAGAGCCTGATGAAAACCGGGGCGCTGCGCACGCAGAGCGTTTCGGAATTGAAACACGCACGCTGAGATTGACCCGAATAGTGAACACATGTAGAACACATGTGAACATAGATTCGGACCGGAGGCGGCCCACATGCTGACCAGCAAACAGAAAGAGCTCCTGCTCTTCATCAATGAGCGCATCAAGGAAACCGGCGTTTCGCCGAGCTTTGACGAGATGAAGGAGGCGCTGGATCTGGCGTCGAAATCGGGCATTCACCGCCTGATCACCGCCCTGGAGGAGCGCGGTTTCATCCGGCGGCTCGCCCACCGGGCCCGGGCACTGGAAGTGCTGAAACTGCCGGATTCGGCGATGGCCGGCCCGACCCAGCGCGGGCGCAAGGATTTTCGCCCCTCGCTGGTCAGTTCCGGAACGCCGGCCTCGGCGCCCTCTTCGCGCACCGTGCCGCTGATCGGCCGGATCGCGGCGGGCCTGCCGATTTCGGCGATCCAGCAGGACAATGGCCATGTGAATGCGCCGGACGGCCTGCCGGAAGGCGACGATCACTTCGCCCTCGAAGTCCAGGGCGACTCGATGATCGAGGCCGGTATTCTCGAAGGCGATATCGTCATCTGCCGGCGCACGGAGTCGGCCAATACGGGCGATATCGTGGTGGCCCTGATCGATGGCGAGGAAGCCACGCTGAAGCGGTTGCGCCGCAAGGGTGCCTCGGTGGCGCTGGAGGCTGCGAACCCGGCCTATGAGACCCGCATCTTCGGGCCGGACCGTGTATCCGTTCAGGGCCGCCTCGTCGCGCTGGTGCGCCGCTACGACTAGGGACAGGCCCGCCAGGGCCGGCTGCCGCAAGGCGGCGGCCTCACCGGGTGAAGGGTGCCCGCCCTGTCGCTGAGTAGTGTGTAGCCTCCATCGGCGGCGACATCCGCCCATTGAATGGCCGTGCCGTCGGAGTCAGGGACGCTGATAACTGGATCGGGCCCGACCCGGTTCAGAATAAACGGCCCCGCCCGCGTCGTGATCGTGCATACGGTCCCGGCGCACAAGGGCGTTTCCGGCAGGCCGGAGAACTGCAGGGGCGACAGACCGTCGCCATCGGTGACCGGATAGCGGGTCCACCCGGTTTCACCCGATTGCACGAACAAGTCGCCAGACGGCGCCCAGTGGAGGATGGGCTGCGGCGCTTCCTCCCAGACAAGGGCGGCCGGGACCAGGATTGCCCCGGCCAGCAGGACCCGCCCAATGCCCCGTGCCAGCATGGCGGCGGCGAGCGCGATGGAAATCAGGGCGAGCGTCAATTCCGGCATCGGCTTCGCGCCGATCCAGCCTGCCCCGTCCCCGGAAGAAAATGTGTGCGCGACGGCCAGAACCCCTTCGAGCGAAAAGCCGAACAGGCGGAGGCCAAGATCCCCCTGCCCGAAGGGCGTTGCCAGTAAGGTGAAGGCGGCCAGCGGCGCGGAGACGAATGTGATGATCGGCATCGCCAGCAGGTTCGCAATGAAGCCCAGCGCGGCGACGCGGTTGAAATGGAACAGTGCAAATGGCGCCGTGGCGAGGCCGGCGACGAGTGAGGTGAGCATCAGCGACACCCAGGCATAGCGCAGCGGGCCCATAACCCGCTCCCGCGAGGCGCGGTGTCGCGACCAGGCCTCGTAGACGGCGATGAGCGCGCCAGTGGCCGCGAAGGACATCTGGAAACCGGGCGTCATCACGCTCTCCGGCTGCAGCACCACAACCAGCATCATCGCGATGGCGTAGGAACGCAGGCTGAGCGCCGCCCGGTCGGCCAGCACCGCTCCGAACACGACTGCAGACATGATGAAGGCGCGCTGCGTCGATACGCTGGCACCGGAGATGACGAGATAGGCAAGGCTGGCCGTGAGGGCGGCGATCGCTGCCGGCTTCTGCACGGCGACCCTCAGGGCCAGCGGCTCGACCAGAGCGAGGCCCCGCCAGACCAGCAGGTAAACCAGTCCGCCGACAATGCTCATATGCAGGCCCGATATGGCCAGCAGGTGCGAGAGGCCTGAGGCGCGCAAGGCTTCCTGGTCGTCTTGCGACATGAAACTGCGGTCTCCGGAGACGAGCGCTGCCGCAAACCCGCCTGCCCGCTCGCCCGATGCCTTTCGGACATGTTCGGCGAGGCGGCGGCGAAAGGCGGCCACTTCCAGCGACAGGGCAGACATCCGGTCGCGCGGCGCGCCGAGGCTGCCGCCCCGGCAGCGGCCCTGCACATAACCGACGGCGCCCAGCTGTTCGAACCAGGCCTGCCGGCGGAAGTCATAGTCCCCCGGCATGGAGGGCGATGGCGGCGGGCGCAGCACCGCATAGCAGCGCACGAAGCGGCCGGACGACACTTCCAGATGTGTGCGGTGTGTCAGGCGGATGACGCGCGGTGTCTGCGCCGCGTCGAGGCCGGCAATCGCCTGCACGTCGAGACGCAGGCGCGCGCCCTTCGCGCCGGGCTCGATATCCCGCACCCAGCCTTCGACGATGACAGGCCCGGTCTGCGACAGGATCACGGGGCTCGCCACAGTGGCAGAACGAACCGCCCCGGCCCCGATGCCGATGGCGATCCCCAGTGCCATCAGCGCCGGCGCCGAGAGCCATGACAGCCACCAGGCCGACCGACAGGCCAGCCAGACGAGAAACCCTACCGCAACGCCTGCCGCGCACAGCGCCAGCCCCGGTTCCACCGGCAGGGAGAAGTAGGCAACGGCCCCGGCGCAGAGGCTGAAGGCCAGCAACAACGGTCTCGCGTCGGCTGCTGCAACAGCTGCAATCCCGGGCCATAGCGCTGCGATCCGGCGGCCCGCCCCCTTGCGCTCAGTGGCAACCTTGTGCTTGTGCCAGCCCGGACGCCTTGCGCGAAGCATTGTCAGGAGCCTGCCAGACCCATGAGCGTAGTCACGCGATTTGCCCCCTCTCCCACCGGCATGCTTCATATTGGAGGGGCAAGAACGGCGCTTTTCAACTACCTGTTTGCGAAACGCCACAAGGGAAAGTTCCTGCTTCGCATTGAGGACACGGACCGCGAGCGCTCCACACCTGAAGCAACCGCTGCGATTCTCGAGGGAATGGAGTGGCTGGGCCTGACCAGCGATGAGCCACCGGTAATGCAGTTCGAGCGCGCCGGCCGGCACGCAGAAATTGCCAATGAGATGATCGCGCGCGGCACGGCGTTCCGCTGCTATGCCACACAGGAAGAGCTGCAGGCCCGGCGCGAGCTGGGCGAGGAGAAGCGTCAGGCGGCCAAGGCCGAGGGCCTGACCGAAGACGAGAAAGCCGCGCTCCTGGCCGAGGCGCATGAGCTGTTGGCACCTTATCGCTCCCCCTGGCGCGACGGAGCCCCTGCGCCGTCGCTGGACGCACCTTTCACCGTGCGTCTGAAGGCTCCGGATGGCGGCGAACGCGTGCTGGAAGACGGCGTGCAGGGCACCGTCCGCATCCAGGCTTCGGAGCTGGACGACCTCATCCTGCTGCGCGCCGATGGCACGCCGACCTATATGCTGGCCGTCGTGGTGGACGATCACGATATGGGCATCACCCACATCATTCGCGGCGACGATCACCTGCGCAACGCCTTCCGCCAGATCCCGATCTATGAGGCCATGGGCTGGGACGTGCCGAACATGGCGCATGTGCCGATGATCCATGGTTCTGACGGCGCCAAACTGTCGAAGCGACACGGCGCGCTCTCGACGCTCGCCTATCGCGAGATGGGCTATTTGCCTGAGGCCATGCGGGCCTACCTGCTGCGCATCGGCTGGAGCCATGGCGACCAGGAGATCTTCACGGATGCGGAAGCCATTGCCGCATTCGACATTGAGGGCACCAACCGGGCCCCGGGGCGGCTGGACCTCGACAAGCTGGGCCAGGTGAACTCTCACTTCCTGAGACTGGCCGATGACGAGCGCCTGTTCGGCCTGTTGAGGCCTTACCTTGAGGCCGAAAAGCCTCTCGGAGAAGCCGAGGCGCGCGTCCGCGCTGCCCTGCCCCATATGAAGGACCGGGGGGCGACTCTGCCGGAACTGGCCGAGGCTTTTGCGTTCCTCACGGCCGCCCGGCCGCTGTCACCGAACAAGAAAGCCCGCAAGGCGCTTTCACCGGCAGGACTTGACCACCTGCGCGGCTTGAGCGACGAGTTGCGCCGCATGTCGCAGTGGACTGCCGAAGCGATTTCTTCGACCATAGCGGATTATTGCACGATACAGGGCCTGACCATGGGGGTGGTCGGCCAACCTTTGCGCGCTGCGCTGACGGGCGGCCTGCCGGCACCGGATATCGCTCCGGTTCTGGAATGGCTCGGCCGGGAAGAAGCGCTTGCGCGGATTGATGACCAATTGACGTCGGCCAGCGGACTGGCTGACGAAACCGAATAGGGTTTGAAGGGATAAGGCTGATGGAAAACAAGACAAAGAAGACCGGTACGGCGAAACTGGATGTCGCCGGCAAGTCATATGACCTGCCGGTCTTGTCGGGCACGCATGGGCCGGACGTGATCGACATCCGGCGCGTCTATGCCGAATCCGATCATTTTACCTTCGACCCGGGCTTCACGTCGACGGCCAGCTGCGAAAGCCAGATTACCTTTATCGACGGCGATGAAGGCATCCTGCTGCACCGCGGCTATCCGATCGGCCAGCTGGCCGAGAAGTCGACCTTCCCGGAAGTCTGCCACCTGA
>JAGQRO010000189.1 GCA_020425315.1 Hyphomonas sp.
TTCAGCACCGCAAGTTCGGAGGAATTGGGCTGTGACATGGCGGGGAATCCTGTCGGCTACTAGATCAGTCACCGACTCACTACAGTTGTAGCGCATGTGTGTCAACTGCCGTGGAAAATCCCGCCTAAGCCCGTTTGTATCCGGACTTCCTGTGCTCTGTCCGGACCGCTTCCGGACAGTTTACGGACAAATTTCCGGACTGTTTTTCAGGCCGACAGGCGGGATTTACTCGACCGTCCAGCCGCGCGGCGTGCGACGGGCTTCCAGCGTCACCGGCTCGCCCGGGCCCTGCTCGCGGGCCGTGCGGCGCGGGCCCTGACGCCCGGCGGCGAACCGCATCACCAGTGCCGCCGCGCCCAGCATCAGGCCGGCAATCGCGGTCATCACCGCAACGATCCCGGCGGTCAGCACCAGCATCATCCCGATCATCACCTGCATGAACAAGGCAAGGCCTCCGCGAAGAGCGGAAGTGAAGTCGAAACCGGCAGGATGGGGGGCTGTGCGGGTCATGATGATTTCCTTATGCCCCCTCAACTTGGCGGCAACATGGCCAAACGTCAACGAAGCCGGGGCTGCAGATCACGAAAACTTGCGGGCATGCCTGATTGTTTGTCAGGCGGGCCGGCCCGAGGGGTCAGTCGGGGCGCACCAGCAGGCCCCGCTCGGTGCGGATCTGCGCATAGGCCGCCGTGATCGCCGCCGCCTTGGCATGGGCGGCATCCTCGTACTCGCGCGGCGCCCCCATCTGGATCACGCGATCCGGGTGATGATCGGCCATCAGGCGGCGATAGGCGGCGCGGATATCGTCGAATTCCGCATCATGGGCGACGCCGAGGATATGATAGGGATCGTTCCGGTCAGGGCCGAGATGGCTTGCCCGTATCCGGCGGAACGTCGCCTCGCTGAACCCGAACGCGTCGGATACCGTGCGCAGGTAGTCCATCTCGTCCTGCGTCACGGCGCCATCAGCACCGGCAATCTGGAACAGGCCGTCCATCACCCCTTCGAGCAGGCAGGGCCGGTCATGATAGCGCCGGCCGATGCGCCGGGCGTAGCCCTCATAGCCGCGCACCGTCTGGCGGGCGAGATTGAACACGCGGCGCACATTTTCCGCCTCTTCCGGCGGGGCGCGGAAAACGCGCGAGAACACCATGATCTCCCGGTCCGACACGGTGCCATCCGCCTTGGCGAGCTTGGCGCCGAGGCCCACGACCGCGGCAGTAAAGCCGACATCGTTCGGGTCCGGCGCGCAGCCGTCACCGCCCGGGGGCGGGGCGTCATCCGACATGGCGTCGGAATCGAACAGGCGCTTGCCGGTTTCAAGAAGTCGGGTCCAGAGGCTCATCGCGGCCAGCTTATAGCAGGAATCCGCGCCCGCGCGAGGGCACGGCGCTGACAAGAGTGTGAAGGATCGCTCACGAAGCGGCGATCACTCCGCCGGCGGCAGGCGCATGACGGCTTTCAGCTCGGCCACGTCTTTCTGCAGCGATTTCAACAGGGTGAGCATTTCGGCCCGGGCATCGCCGGCCTCTTCCATCTCTTCTTCCAGCTCTTCCTCCAGCTCTTCGATATCCTCTTCGAGCTCTTCGATACCTTCCTGCAGCACCGCCTTCTGTTCTGCGGCGAGGGTATCGACCACGAGAGCGATGAACAGGTTGAGGATCGCGAAGCTGGCCACGAAAATGAAGATCAGGAAGAACAGCCAGGCCATCGGGTGGCCGTCATCCACCACTTTCTGGACCACCTCGAACCGCCAGCCATCCATGGTCATCACCTGGAACAGCGACAAGGCCGAACTCGGCAGGTCGCCGAACAGCTGCTGCACTTCCTCGGTCTCGGTATTGCCGTACATGTTCGTCGCCATGACGGCGGCCACATAGGTGACCAGCGCCAGCACGGCGACAATCGCGCCCATGCCCGGCAGGGCCTTCAGCAGCGCCTCGGTAATCCGCCGCATCACCGGCACGATGTGCAGGAGGCGCAATACGCGCAACACGCGCAGGGCCCGCAGCACGCTGAACGCCCCTGCCCCGGGGATCAGCGAAATACCCACCACGATAAAATCGAACCAGTTCCAGCCGCCCTTGAAGAAGACCAGCCGGTAGGCCAGCAGCTTGATCGCAATCTCCACCGCAAACACCCAGGTCACCGCCTGGTCGATGGTTTCCAGCCAGAAGACGAGACTGTGAGGCAGGCTTTCCCGATAGGTCAGCACTCCCAGGATGACGGCGTTGAAAATAATGAGCGCCGTGACGAAATTGCGGAACCAGGGCCGCTCAATCGCGCGCTCCAGCGCAAAGTTCGCTGTTTCGGTGTCGAGCGTCGCGCGCTTCATGCCTCACCCCTCGGCCGACAGTTTCCTCACTCCAGTTGCCGTTCTGCCGCCAAAGCGCGGACCTGCCAACCCGCTGGATTTAGGTCATTTCCGGGCAGGCCGGCGCCAGCTCTGTCGGCGCCGGGCTTTCGCATCACCAGTGTGCAGAGCCCCGCGGGCGCCCCGCCTCTATTGGCCTGCCGCCCGCGCCAGCCGGGCTTCGCGCGCAAGGCGCCACCATTCAAGCATGCTGAGCAGCACCGCCACGCCGCCCAGCCAGAAGGTGATCACGAACACGTCGTGGAAACCGTTCTTCTCGATCATCTCCCCCAGCCATGGCCGGCCGAGCGTGCCGATCAGCATGGTCAGCGAGGCGAGCAGTGCATATTGCACGGCGGCAAAGCGCGGGTTCACCACCGCCGTCAGATAGGCCGTCATCGCCACCAGCGCGAAGCCGCCGGCAATGTTTTCGGCAAAGATCGTCATCATCAGCCGCGCCATGCGCTGGCCCTGGTCAGGCGGCAAATCCACCGCATGCGGCTGCAGATTCGCCGCCACATCGGCAAAGGCGACGAGCGGCCCGTCGAGATGGGTGAAGGCGAGGAAGGCATCCATGCCCTGCGCGCCGGCGGCCAGGTCTGCATAGAGGAGGTTCGTCACCGCCGCGATGATGCCGCCGATGAAGAAGACCGGCATCCGCCCCACCGTGGCGATCAATGTCGCCCCCAGCAGAGAGCCGAGAATGGTGGCGATGACACCGAAGAATTTCGAGGCGATCGCGACATCATCCAGCGTATGGCCGAGCGCATCGAGATCGCTGCGCAGGTAGAAGGGATAGGCGAACGAGCCCCATACCGCATCGGTGAAACGATAGGTCAGCGCCAGCGCCAGCACCAGAATGGTCCACCAGCGCAGGCGGAAGATCAGGTCCATCAATGGATCGAAGATGGCACGGAACAGCGTCGCCACCGCCCGCGTCTGCCGGTCCTGCCCCGGAACGGACAGGGGCGCATCCACCGCCTCGGCCTGGTTGCGCACCAGAAGGAGGGCCGCAACGACGGCCGGCACGATGACGGTCAGCGTCACGATCCAGGGGCCCTGCTCGGCCACGAAGGCGCGCGAGGAAATGTCCGCATTGAAGCCGAGCCGGCGCACCGCGAATGTGCCGATCATCAGGAAAGCCGCCAGCCAGCAGAGCGCGACCGCCGCAACGGCCGGCATCGCCTGGCGATGCGGCACCGATGGCAGGAAGCTCGGCCGCGTGGTGGGCCGGCGCTTGATCTCGTCCGGTTCCGGCGCCAGCAGGCTGCCGACCACGGTGAAGGCCATGAAGCCGGCCATCATCACATAGGAGACGACCCAGCCGCCGCGCGCCGCGACCAGTAGCGCGATGAAGCCCGACACGAACCCGCCCGACTTGTAGCCGAACTGGTAGAGCGCCGACATCAAATCCTTGTCCTCATCGGTGCGCGCCACTTCGATGCGCCAGGCATCGAGGATGATGTCATGCGTCGGACCGAGGATAAGGATGACGAAACAGATGAGCGCGACGAGGCCGATATTTTCCGGTGGATTCGACAGGGCGAGCACGATCAGCAGGATCGCGATGGCCGACTGGCAGAGGATCAGCCAGGAACGGCGCCCGCCGACGGGGATAAAGGGTACGCCGTGCGGCATCTGGAACAGCGGCGCCCAGAGATATTTGAAGGCATAACCGATGGTGACCAGCGACAGGACGCCGATCGTGTTCGTGTCGATGCCTTCCTGCGTCAGCCAGGCCGTCAGCACGCCGACAATCGCCCCGGCCGGAATGCTGGCCGCAAAGGACAGGATGAACATGGCCGCCATGCGGCGGTCTTTCAGCGCCCGCAATGCGCGCATGGTACGCGAGCCCTGCTGTTCCGGAATGGCCGCTTCGGTCATGCGGCGCCGGCCTCGCGCCGGCCGGCCCGGCCGGTCCAGTGCACCGCGATGGCGCGCAAGGCTTCCGGCTCAATCGGTTTGGCGACGACGGCATTGACGCCGGCGGCAAGCGCGCTGCGCTCGATTTCTGGGTTCACTTCCGCCGAGAGGGCGATCACGGGAACCCGCGAACCGACAGCCCTCAGGCGGCGCGTGGCCTCAAACCCGTCCATCACGGGCATGCGCAGGTCCATCAGGATGAGCGCAGGTGTCATGCGTTCGGCCACCTCCAGGGCTTCGGCCCCCGTGGACGCGACTGTGACCGTAAATCCGGCCGATTCCAAGGCGCGGCGTGCAATCAGCGCATTGACCGGATTGTCGTCGGCGATCAGCACACGGCCCGCGCCGCGCACTGCCTCGACTTCATCGGCCGCCCAGCCGCCGGAGTGGACGACGTAAATCCGCTCGGCGAGCGACGAGGCGCGCAGCGGGCGTACCAACCAACCGGCACAGCCCATGGCGCGGAACCGCGCCAGTGCGCCCCGGTCTTCCGGCCTCAGCACGATCAGCGACGGCACCTGTCGTGCGAGCGCCCGGATCGTTCCTTCCGGCAGGTCCGCCCCGATCAGCAGCACGTCGATGCCTGGCGGCAGCGCGCCGGACGACACATCCACCAGGATCGGCGTCGCCGAGGCCGAAGCCAGCGAGGCCGCAGTCGACAGGCAGGTCGCCGGCGGCAGGCCGGCCAGGCCGACCACGGTGTTCAGCCGCGGCAGGTCATGCGTCGGCGGCAGGGCCGCGCGCTCCATGGGCAGAAAGACCGAGAAGCAGGTGCCAATGCCCGGCTCGCCGGTCACACCGATCCGCCCGCCCAACAGGTCGGTCAGGCGCTTGACGATGGCAAGGCCGAGGCCGACGCCGCCATCCTTGTAGGCATCCTTGCGGCTCGACTGGCGGAACGCCTCGAACAGGCGTTCGCGGTCCTCCGGGGCGATGCCGGGGCCGGTATCGATGATGCGGTATTCCAGCCCATCCTCATGGGCATGGATGTCCAGCAGCACGCCGCCGGTCTGCGTGAATTTCAGGGCATTGCCGATCAGGTTGAAGAGGATCTGGCGCAGGCGCCCGGCATCGCCGGTAAAGGTCGGCATCGGCAGCTGCGAGGCGCGCGCGGCAAGGTCGAGCCCCGCCGCGTGGGCCCTCGGGCTCAGCAATTCGACCACTTCGCGCGCCAGCCGCACCGGGCAGAAGGCCTCCAGTTCCAGCTCCACGGCCGACGCGTCGAGCCGGGCGTAATCGAGGACATTGTTGAGCAGGTCGAGCAGCCGCGCCCCGCTCTGGCGGATCGCCTCGGCATATTCGCGCTGGGCTGGCTCGAGCTCGGTTTCCAGCAGCAGCGATACGGTGCCGATAATGCCGTTCAGCGGCGTGCGGATCTCATGGCTCGCCGTCGTCAGGAACGTGTCCTCGGCAGACGGCTTCTCCGTCGGGGGATCTGCAGGCCTATCGGTCATGGCCGCATCCTGCGCCGGACGCTTTAGCAATCCTTTAAGGACCGCGCCGAAATCCGCATCTGCCCTAGCGGGCCATGGCCTGTGGCTGCACCCCTTCTCCCCGGCCCGGCGGGCGCTGGCGATAGGACAGCGCTTCGGCAATGTGTACGCGCCGTACACCCCCTGCCCCATCGAGATCGGCGATGGTACGCGCCACTTTCAGGACGCGCGTATAGCCGCGCGCCGTCAGGGCCAGGCGGTCTGCCGCACCCGCCAGCAGCGCCGCGCCCGCATCGTCCGGCCGGGCGGTCATTTCCAGCTCATTCAGCGGCGCATCGGCATTGACCGGTCGGCGCGTGTCACTGGTGGCGCCGTCGAAGCGCTCGAGCTGGATTGCGCGCGCTTCGGCCACGCGCGCCCGGGCTTCCGGCGTACCCTCGACGGGCGACGGCAAGGCAAGGTCCACCGCCGTCACGGGCGGGGTGTCATAATAAAGATCGATCCGGTCGAGGAACGGGCCAGAGAGGCGCGCCTGATAGGATTCGGCGCATTTCGGGCCGCGCGTACAGGCCGCCGCGCCCGGCCCGCCGCCGCAGCGGCACGGGTTCATTGCCGCAATCAGCTGGAACCGGGCCGGATAGCGCACATGCCGGTTGGCACGCGCCACCACGGCCTCACCGGCTTCGAGAGGCTGGCGCAAGCTGTCGAGCACCGGCGCGGCAAACTCCGGCAGCTCATCCAGGAACAGGACACCATGATGGGCGAGCGACACCTCGCCCGGCTTCGCCTTGATGCCGCCTCCCACCAGCGCCGCCATGGAGGCCGAATGATGCGGCGCCCGGA
>JAGQRO010000190.1 GCA_020425315.1 Hyphomonas sp.
CGCGAAGGCGCGCTGAAGCGGGGGGTGCGACTAGATGAAACAACCCCCGGCACCGGGCTGGGCCTGTCGATTGTCACCGAGCTGGCGGAGCTGCATAAGGGCGTGCTTGAACTGGACGCATCGCCCACCGGGGGCCTGCGCGCACGCCTGAGGTTCCCGAAGCGATGAAGTGGCTGAACAGTGCGATCCTCGGCGCCTGCCTCGTGGCGGGGGCGGTCGGCTATCTCGCCATGGGCCGGCCCGGCATGCCGGACGCGCCGATGGCCGAGCGTCAGGAAGGCCTCGCCGAAAAGATCCGCACCGCGCCGGAAACCCTGACCGAAGCCGAGACGCTCTCGCGCCTCGAACTGGCCACGCGCGAGCGCCCGGACGATCCGCAGCCGCACTTCTTCATCGGCGAGATCCTGCGCGCGCAAGGCCGGCCGGATGATGCGGCCCGGGCCTACCAGTCGGCGCTGCGCCGCGACGAGGATTTCGTGCCGGCGCTGGTGGCACTGGCCGACACGATTGTCGAGCTTTCCGATGGCGGCGTCAGCCCGCAGGCGACGCGCCTCTATGCCCGTGCCTATGAGCTCGACGAGACGCAGGTGCGTGCCGGCATGTGGGCGGCCATGGGCGCGGCGCAGGCGGGCGAACAGGACAAGGCCGAACAGGCCATGCGCTACATCTACAACCGCCTGCCCGAAGACGACCCCCGCCGCGACCGCTTCCGCGCCATGATCGACACCATCGGCCAGGGCGAAGAAGCCGCGCCGGCACCGGCAGAATAGGCCGTCGGCGCTTGAACACACTCACTCGCTTTGCTTGAATTGGAGCGTGGGTGAGGAAAGCCACCATGGCAAAGATATTCATTTCGTATCGACGCGAAGACAGCCAGTATCCGGCGGATATGCTGTTCAAGGCATTGCAGCCTCATGTGGACGATCCGGATGCGGATATCTTCATTGACGTCGATAGCATACCGCTAGGCGAAAACTTTGTGAAATATCTGGACCAGAAGGTCGGTGAGTGCGAGATTCTTTTGGCCCTGATAGGGCGGGGCTGGCTGAAATCCCGCAATGACATGGGTGAGCTGAGATTGGACAATCCGGAGGATTTTGTCCGGGTTGAAATCGCCTCGGCATTGAAGCGCGGCATCCCGGTTGTGCCGATCCTTCTCGATGGCGCCCCCATTCCGCTGGCGGCCGACCTTCCTGATGACTTGAAAGAACTCGCCATGCGCAATGGCGAGGAAATCCGTAGGGCCAGTTTCGAAAGCGACACGCAGCGGTTGATCCGCAAGCTCGGGCTGGCGAGGGAAGATCGGGCCAGCGAAACTGGAGTATCCGGGCCCGATGAAGGGTTCAGTGATACGCCGGATGGCAAGTCAGGGACGGCGGTTGCCGACGTAAAACAAACCGAACGGCCTCATTGGGTCGCAAGCTTGATGCATCGCAGGACCAGTTTGGTCGCCGGACTAGGAATTGTTGTGATCGCGCTGGGCGTATTCCTGAATGATCCGCTTGGATGGCGTGCCGGGCCGCAACTTCCATCGCAGCCACTTGTGGATGTGCGAGACGAGGCGGTCGAAGGCAATGCTGACGACCGAATCTACGAACCGGAAAAGCCCGACCCGGTCGAGAACCGCGACCCGATGTTGATCACGCCAGAAGAGCTCATTGATGGGGCCGACGGGGCGACAATCGAAATATCATCGATCGAGGACCTGGCTGACGCCGCTGACGTATCAACATTCCTCGCTGCGAACTTCCGCCAGGAGGACCTGCAATCT
>JAGQRO010000191.1 GCA_020425315.1 Hyphomonas sp.
GTGTTCATCCTGCTGATCTTCTTCATCGTGACGGCACAGTTCATCAAGGAGCCGGGTGTTCCGATCATCCGCCCGGAAGTGGACAACAAGAAGGATGCCAAGCCTCTGGCCATCCTGATCGCCATCAATGACGAGAGCGAGATCTATATCGACAAGAAACGCGTCGATCCGGAGGAAGTGTCCTTCACCATCAAGCAGATGCGTGAAGACAATCCGCGCGGTGAAATCGTGGTTCAGGCCGATGTGGATTCAGAAGCCGAAGTGCTCGTGGATGTGATGGAAACCATCAACAAGATCGATGGGGCCACTGTCATCAACATCTCGGCCAACAGAGACTAAGGAGCGCAGCATGTTTGCAAATCCTCTCACGAGATTGCTGGTCGGCCTCGCCATCGCCATTCCGATCGTCTACCTCCTGTTCATCATGATGAGCCGTCTCATCACGGTGACGGAAGTGAAGCTGGAAGCCGGTGAGCAGCGGGTCCTGACGGCCATCACGCCGCAGCAGTCCGACTCGGAAATCCGCACCCGTCAGCGGTCCAAGCCGAAGCGCATCGACTCCGCGCAGAAGCCGCCGCCGCCGCCGAAAGTGTCGGCCACCAAGTCGAACATCAACCTGCCGACGCCGCGGATCGAAGGCGCTGCCCCGACCGAGCTGAACCTCGGCCGCATGCAGTCGCTGGCCATCGACCCGGTCGCCATTTCCGACCGGGACGCCCAGCCGATCCGTCCGCCGACGCCGTCCTATCCGCAGCGTGCTGCGGAACGCGGCACCGAAGGCAGCTGCGATGTCCGCTTCGATGTGGACACCCGCGGCAAGCCCTACAACATCGTCGCGACCTGCACGGACTCCGTGTTCAAGCGCGAGGCTGAGCGGGCGGTGAGCAAGGTGGAATTCGCGCCGAAGATCATCCGCGGCAAGGCTGCCGAGCGGAAGAACGTGGTCTATCCGCTGGAGTTCCAGCTGTCGAACTGACTGGCCGGACCGCAAACACATTCCGAAAAGGGCGCCTTGCGGGGCGCCCTTTTTGCTTGCGCGCCCGGCGCATCTGCCCAGGCCTGACAGGGCAGGGGCGATGACTCGCAAAGCGCGGGGGCGGCAATCTTCCCCGTGCCGCGTCCTGTAATGAGATGTGCAGCGGGCCGGCTCTTCCGCCGGAAGTCTTGGCGGGCCCGGCGCATTTCCGGCGCGGCGCCCCTCTCAACTTTTGCTTGCCAGGCGCGCGACAATATGTAACACAATAACATCACAAATTGGGAGGAATACATGGCACCGTCACCCGTCCTTTCAACTGCCGCCGGCCCCTCCGGTCATGCCGGCCCGGGCACCGGCTTTCCTGGCGGCGTATCCCGCTTCGCCGCATCCGCCCTGCCGGCCGCCCCGATGACCGTGGCCCTGTTCCTGGCGATGAACCATCTCATCCGCACGGACCTCGAACTGCCCCCTGCGCTGGAGATGCGCCCGCTGCCGCCGCTGGCCATGCCGGAGCCGGTGGACCTCACTCCCAATGTGCGGCCGAAACCCGTGCTGAACGATGTGATGGACCTGCCGCCGCCACCGGCCATCTCCACGGTACGCACCGATTCCGCACCGATGCCGCCGGTCAGTCTTGATCCCGCCCTGCCGGATCTGCCGCTGCAGGCGGTCTCGTTCACACCGCTTGCCGCATCGCCTATCGGCGAGCGTGTGCCGACGCCGGTTCGCCCGCCGCTGCCGGTCTACCCGACCAGCCAGGCGTCCCGCGGCGCCGAGGGCGATTGCGAGGTCCGGTTCAGCCTCAGTCCGCGCGGTTTGCCGTTCGATGTCGTGGCCACATGCACCGATCCCGGCTTCGAGAGGGAGGCGCGCCGCGCTGTCAGCAAGGCTGAGTTCCTGCCCCAGATTCGCGACGGCCAGCCGGTGGAATCGCACAACCTCGTCTACCCGCTCGAATTCCGGTTCAAATGACACGAATTTGACGGGTTTGCGATGTGTAATGGCGTTGACGAGACTGGCCTGTCCGGACCATATCAGGGCCAAGTCGGAACCACGCCGAATTCGGGCGCCGGCGCGTGATAAAAAGCACGATAAAGCGCGCTGAAGTCCTTGATCCTGCCGGGCAATTCCGGTTGATTGAACGCTATCCCGCCATACCAGCGGCCAGGAGAGGAACCATGGGTATCAGATCAGTTTTCAAGGGCGCCGTCATTGCCGGTTTCCTGGCGACCGCGGGCGCAGGCGCCGCCTACGCGCAGGCAGGCTGCGACCAGACGGAATTCTCGTCGAAGACCGGTCAGGTCTATCTCGAAGCCGAACAGGCCGCGATGACCAACAAGGACTTCAACACCGCCGCCGCCAAGATGACCCAGCTGAAGGCCATGCAGCTGAATTGCTATGAAGAAGGCGCGATCCTGAAACTGTCGGCCTATATCAACATCGAGAAGGGCGACCGCCGCGCCGCCGTGAACGATCTGCTGGCCGTGATCGCCAAGGGATATGTCGCCCCGGGCGATGTTGCGCAGACCTATTACAACATCGCGCAGATCTATCTTCAGGAAGAAGACATCAACAAGTCGCTTGAATACATGACCAAGTGGCAGCAGGCCGGCGGCAAGCCGGACCGTACCCAGAAATGGCAGCTGGCCGTGCTTTACCAGCGCGTCGACAAGTTCCGCGAAGCCATCAAATGGGGCGAAGAAGTCAAGGCCATGGATGGCTCGGCCAACTACAAGCAGGAAGTCTATGACCTGCTGATCTATCTCTACAACCAGGTTGACGACAAGGCGAAGCTCGCCTCGATCCTGGAAGAGGTCCTCGTCAAGAACCCGACCGAGCGGAAGTATTGGGATGCCATCGCCGGCAACTATTTCGCCTCGAACGAGGAGCGCAAGGCGTTCGAAGTCCAGAAGGCAATGTACCTGTCAGGTATGTTGACGAAGGAAGACGAGATCATGCGCGTCGTCAATTTCTACAACCGCTTCAACGCGCCCTATCACGCCGCCCGCATCCTCGAAAAAGAGATGAATGCTGGCCGCATCAACCGGAACCTCTCCCACCTCGAACTGCTGGCAAACCTCTACCAGGTTGCCCGCGAGCATGAGAAGGCCATCCCGGTGATCCGCGCAGCGGCCGATGCCGGCGGCGGCGGTGCCATGTATGAGCGCCTCGGCCGTTCGTATGCTGACCTTCAGAAGTGGAAGGAAGCTGAAGACGCTCTCACCACCGCGCTCAACAAGGGCGGCGTGAAGGATGCCGGCAATGCCTGGGTCCAGATCGGCCAGTCCCGCTATGAGCGCAACGACCGGGCCGGTGCCCGCGAGGCCTTCTCCAAGGCGCGCAACCGTGCCGGCCAGAGCTGGCTGGACTTCATGCGCTCCGAGGAAGAAACCGCCGCGGCGCTTGAATGCTTCAAGTTCCAGTCGGCCATGATGAACGTCCAGAACGAAGCCAAGATCTGTAAGCGGCTTGATGTTCTTGGTCCGGAATATGTGACCGAGAACTGCAAGACGGTGAATGCGCGCCAGGACGAGGCCGAGAAAGCCTTCAACGAGGCCCCGGTCTGCGCCAGCCAGCGCCGCAGCTGATCGTTCAGCTCACAGGCAAATTGAAGAAGCCCCGGCCATCCGCCGGGGCTTTTTTCATTCTTCAGGCATAGGCGCTGAGAATCTCGTCCACGGCGCGTTCCAGGTCTTTCAGCGTCGCCACATGGCTCATCTGCGCGCAGAAGGGGCGGTAGCGCGGGGCAACGCTGTCGCCGGTTCCCCACAGGGGCTCGCCCTCCGGGTTCAGCCAGATCACCCGCTTGGCCCGGCCGGAAAATTCGCGGAACAGGTCGATGCGCGGATCGCCATAATTGGAGCGCGCATCGCCGAGGATCAGCAGGGTGGAGCGCCGGTCGATCAGCTGTTCGTGATGGATCTTGAGGTCAGACCAGGCCTGGCCATAGCTCGTCGATCCCATGCCGTATTCGCGCAGGATCTTCGCCATCGCCTCTTCGAACGGGTTCTGCTCCAGCGTCTCGTCGACCGAGCCGAGCCGGAAGGAAAACGCAAAGGCGTGCAAATCCGGCACGACATCCTTCATCGACCAGAGCAGCAGCAGCAGGAAGCGCACATATTGCGCGACCGAGCCGGAGACATCGCAGATGACCAGGATTTTCGGCCGGTCCTTGCGCCGCTGGCGCCAGATCACGTTGAACGGCACGCCGTCGAGCCCGGCATTGGCGCGCATCGTGCGGCGCACATCCAGCACGCCGCGATTGCGCTTCTTGCGCCGGCGCGAATGCTTCACGGCAAGGCGTTTGGCAATCTTCGCGACGAGGCGTTTCATCCGCTCCATGTCGCTGCGGTCGAGGGCGGAGAGTTTCTTCTCGGCGGCATAATCGTCGCGGAATTGCTGCGTCTCGCCGGCGCCAAACACGTCGAACGCCTTTTCGGCGCGTTCGCGGGCGCGCATCGTCAGTTCACGGCGGATATCGATCAGGCGCTGGGCTTCGGCGTCGCCTTCCGCGCCGCCCTGCTGCAATGATTCCAGAAGCTGAGCCTGCAGCCGCTCGCCGCCCATCTGGCGCACCATCTGCTGGGCGAAATAGGCGACCTGTGTGGAGAAGCGGATCTGCTCGACGCCCGCCGCATCGGCGGCTCGCTCCAGCGCCAGCGCGATCGCGGCTTCATCGCCCGATTCCATCAGGTCCACCGGGTCCGGCGCGCCATCGGCCGGGGCGTCCTCCTCTGCGTCGCCGCCGGCGCTGCCATTGGAGGAATTCGGCATGTCCTCGCGCGAGAAATAAAGCTCGAACAGCGTGTCGAACGTCGCCTTCTCATCCTCGGACTTCGCAAGCACGCAGCCGAGCGAATCCTTCAGCATGGTGCGGTCGCCATAGCCGATCAGTTTCAGCGTGCGCGCCGCATCCAGCGCCTCGCCGGTCGATACGCGCACCTCGGAGGAGCGCAGCGCACGGATGAAATTGGTCAGCGGGCGTTCCATCGCCCC
>JAGQRO010000192.1 GCA_020425315.1 Hyphomonas sp.
TGAAATACTGGATCAGGGTGCCCGGTTCCGGGCCCTCATACAGGATCTTGGCTTTGCCCTCATAGACGACGCGGCGCTTGCTCATGGAACACCCCTTTCATGGGATGGGCCGACCGCCATGCGCATGGAATCGCGGGCAGCCCCCCTTAAGCCGCCCCAATTACGCCAATCCGCCGCAACAAACAATGATTGCACTCAGCGCGCCGGGCACCCTATATCGACCCTGGGTAACCCATACTTGAAAGGCCTTAGACATGAGCACATTCGACGACCGGGAACGCGCGGAAGAGGCGCGCTTCGCGCTCACCGAGGAGCAGCAGTTCAAGGTCATGAACCGCCGCAACAAGCTGCTTGGCCTGTGGGCCGCCGGGCTAATGGGCATGGGCGAAGACGATGCCGAGGCCTATGCCAGGACGGTCGTCCTCTCCGATCTTGAAGAAGCCGGCGACGAAGACGTGTTCCGCAAGGTGCACAGCGACCTGGAAAAGGCCAAGACCGGCACCAGCGAGGCTGAAATCCGCGAACAGATGGCCGTGCTCCTGCCGGAGGCGCGGTCCCAGGTTCTCGGCAGCTAGGCCACTCGGCCAGAGGCTCTGTACACGTCGAGGATGCCGCCCTGATCGGGGCGGCATTCCTGTTTACTGGGCCTGAAACCTATTCCTGCGGCCGCATCGGCGCCGGGCAGGGCGGGCCATCCGGCCGGCGCTTGCCTGCCGGGCCGTGGCGCGTCAGCACCAGCGCTTCCTGCAATCGCGCGGCGATATCGTCGACCGAATCCCGGCGGGTCACACAGCTCAGCGGCTCGCCCGTATCGGCGGCGACGAGCACAGCAAGGCCGGTATGCCCGCCATACCAGTCCCAGAGATAGCGCACCTGATGCGCCTCGGCCTGCACCTGCAGCTCCTTGACCCGCTGCCATTTGCGGTCCTCGCCCTTGCCGCGCAGGTCGGTCATGTCGAGGGGGACAAGGCCCACTTCCTCTGCCTCATACCGGCCCGTCGCAAGGTCGAGGCGCGGGTCCAGCACGCGGCAGTTCGGGCACCAGGCGGCGGTGAAATTCACCACCTTCACCAGCGGCTCGCCAAGGGCGGTTCCGCCGGCGAAGAGCGCAGCGGCGAGGAGGCAGGCAAGACGGATCATCTGCGCGCCAGCCTAGCCCGGCGCAGCTTCCGTCTCAATCTGCGGGATCAGCGCTTGGGTAGCTGGAAGACGTCGCTGCAGCGGCGGGTGTTCTGGCCGAGCGGGGTGAACGAGACACAGGCATAATGCGCGCTCGCACTGTCGCCAAAATCCGCGCGCCCATGCCATTTCGGCAGCCGGCCGGTCCAGTTGCTCATCAGGATCTTCGAAGCTCCGCGCGGCAGGTTCGGATCGCCGGGCTCGGTCTGGTAGACGAGGCGGCCATCGACATACCAGAATACGCCTTCCGGCTTCCAGTCGAAGGCATAGAGATGGTCGGCCTCCGCAGCATCGAACGGAAGTTCGATGTCGGCCGCCGCGCCATGGCGGCCATTGTGCCAGTAGTTCAGGTGCACGCTGGTCGTGTCGCGGCCGAGGAATTCGAAGTCGATTTCCTCATGCGAACTGCCCTGCGCCGGTCCGACATAGGTGAAGAAAGTCGAGACCAGTCCGGAGCCGCGCGCCGGGCGCATCACGACCTCGTAGCGGCCATAGCCGTAGAACAGGCGGGACTGGACCTCGGCGATTTCATAGGGTGTCTCGCGGTCTCCGGTGGCGGTCACGTCGAGACGCAGGCCGTCCGGGCTGGTCACGACATTGCGCGGCACCCAGGGGCCGGCCATCAGGCCCGCCGTATTGTCATAGGCCGAACGGATCCACATGCCGGCATTTCCGGCCGGTTCGCCCAGCAGGGAGATGAACCCCTCCGCCGACGGCAGCATCGGCGCATCCGGCATCAGGGTGAACGGCGCCTCGCGCCGGGCCGGGGGAAGGGACGAGACGGCGGGCAGGGTGCCGGGGGAGGTGCCGGGCGGATACCAGGGAATGTAGGTGACCGGGGCCTCATCGGGCGCTCCGGCCGTCGCCTCAGCCGTCAACCTTAGCCGCAGTTCGGCCACCCCGGTGGGTTCCTTGGTCAACGCTGTCGACCATGAGAGCAACGCCATGGCAACACTGAACACCACCGCTCCAAGGAGATATCCCACACCCGCCGGGCTGATCAGCCGGCGTTTCGGGGGGCGGTAGAGCGTGTTTTTGGTGGTCATTCCGGCCGGTCTCCAGCGGTTCGCACCGCAAGAAACGGGCCATCAGCCTTCCTTCAGCGCTGCCATGTTCCGCATCATGAACAGCGGTACCGAGCCGATCGGCGTGACCGCCCAGTCGAGTGGCTGGTCGTGTGCCTCGGCTGGCACGGAATCGATCTGTTGTGCAGCATATGCTACAGCACACGCGAAGGCGCGCCCCTCCGCCCGCAGCGCCGAAAGGGCCGCATCATAGTGGCCCCGGCCATAGCCGAGCCGGTTGCCCTTGCCGTCGAATGCCAGCAGCGGCGTCAGGATCAGCGTGGGCACCACTTCGGGTGCATCGGCGCTCGGCTCGCTGAGGCCGAACGGGCGCCGCTCCAGCGGCTCGCCAGGGCTCCACAGGCGCCAGGAAATGCCGCCCTCGGCCATCCGCGGGAGGCACAGCTCCGCCCCAGCCGCTTCCAGCCGACGCATCAGCGGCAGCGGGTCCAGTTCCTCATTGATGGCAACATATCCTGAAACAACAGGGCCGTAGCGCTCCAGCAGCTTCATCGGGAAGAGGTCTGCGAGGCGCTCGGCCGCGTCCGGGTCGCGCGCCGCGGCCTCGGCGCGGATGGTCCGCATCCGGTGGCGCAGTTCGATCTTGTCGGGATGGCCTTGCATGGGGGCAGCCTTAGACGGGTCCGGCGGCCGCGTCACGCCCTGCCGGCAAGGGAAAGCGCACAAGAACCGCAGTCGCCGCTGGGCCCATTCACTCCCGTCGACCTAGATGCTAGGTGGGCGCCGGATGAGGCAGGGCCACAGCCCCACCCAGAATGCCAGCTCCCTGACGGTAAGTAAGGTCGCCGGAGATCAGTCCCATTGCGCACGCCGCAGCCCTTGTGCTTCGCCAGATGTAGGCGCGTTCCGGGCGTTTTGTAAGCGGCTTTATTCTGAAGGCGCTGCAATGTCGAAAGCGAGCAGGAGCGTACGTTGCATCGGCGAGAAATTGTCGTCGGAGACAATCCAGACCCGGGCCGACCCGTCGGCGTGTGCGTCTACGGCAATCCCTTCGAAATTGTCGGTGGTCATCGGCCTCGTAATCACGATCTCCTCCCCGTCCCACTTGATAACATTGCGGTTTCCGCGGATCGGGTCGTAGCTGCGGAACAGCCAGAAGGTCTCTTCCAGTTTGCCCAACTTGACGGTGTCGAGGCCGACGAACGCGTAGCCTGAAGGGTTCGGCGCCATGTCGCCGGTCCAGCCGGCCTGGTCCATGCCGGCAACAGCCCCCATCGGGGAGTCGCCGCCATCGGTGGTTTCAAAGCCGAAGAGAATGTCGCCTTCGGGCGTGACGGACAGCGCCTCGGCGCCGCGGTTCTCGTCGA
>JAGQRO010000193.1 GCA_020425315.1 Hyphomonas sp.
CTACATGCTGACGCTCTACCGGCGCGCGGTGTTCGGGGAGATTACCAATCCCGAACTCAAAGACATCAAGGACATGAACCTGATCGAGCTGATCTGCATCGTCCCGCTGGCGCTGCTGACGCTGCTCTTCGGTGTCGCGCCGAACCTGATTTTCAATCTGACCGAAGGCTCTGCCCAGCGCATCCTGTCGATGATGGCCGGAGGCTGATCCCCCATGCTCGACTTTACTGCCATGTCCTGGGCGATCGGGCCAGAGCTGTGGCTCGCGGCCGCCGGCCTTGTCGGCGTCCTGCTCGGCGCGCTGATGAAGGATGCCTTCAATGGCATTTCCTTCAAGTTCGGCGCTCTGTCCCTGTTCGTCGCTGCCGCCATTGCCGCGCTCACCTATGAGGGCGGGGAGGCGTTCAATGGCCTTGTGCGCACCAACACGTTCGTGAACTTCGCCAAGATCGTCGCCTTCGGCCTCGGCGGCTTTGCACTGTTCATGTCCGAAGGCTTCATGAAACGTCAGGGCACGAACCGGTATGAGTTCTCGCTGCTGACCATCTTCGCCGCACTCGGCATGGGCATGATCCTGTCGGCGTCTGACCTGATGACGCTCTACATGGGCATCGAGACGCTCAGCCTGTCCTCCTATGTGATGGCGGCCTTCCACCGCGACTCCGCGCGCTCGTCGGAAGCGGGCCTCAAATATTTCGTGCTCGGCGCACTGGCCTCCGGCATGCTGCTCTATGGTGCTTCGCTGGTCTATGGCTTCACCGGCACGACCTCGTTCACCGGCATTGCCGAAGCGGGCGTTTCCACCGGCATGCTGTTCGGCATGGTGCTGATGATTGTCGGCCTCGCCTTCAAGATTTCGGCGGCCCCGATGCACGTCTGGACGCCCGACGTTTACGAAGGCGCCCCGACACCGGTCGGTGCCTTCTTTGCGTCCGCGCCGAAGATGGCGTCCATGGTGGTCTTCGCGAACGTCATGTTCCAGATCTTCGGGGACTCGATGGACCAGTGGCAGCTGATCATTGCGATCATCGCCGGCCTATCCATGATCATCGGCTCTTTCGGCGCCCTGACGCAGACGAACATCAAGCGCCTGCTCGGCTATTCCTCCATCGCCAATGTCGGCTACGCACTCGTCGCTGTGGCGGCCGGCCGGGACCTCGGCGCCGGGCCGCTGCTCGTCTTCATGACCATCTATGCCATTTCCTCGCTCGGTCTCTTCGCCGGCGTGTTGGCCATGCGCCGCCCCGGCGGCATGGTGGAAGGCATCGGCGAGCTTGGCGGCCTGATGCGCAAGCGTCCGTGGTTTGCCGTCGCCCTGTCGATCCTGATCTGGTCGGTGTCGGGACTGCCGCCCTTCGGCGGATTCTTCGGCAAGCTGGCCGTGTTCCAGGCCGGCATCGAGGCGGGCCTAATCCCGCTCGCCATCATCCTCGTCATCGCCTCGGTCGTGTCGCTCGGATACTATCTGCGCCTGATCAAGATCATGTGGTTCGATGAGCCGACAGAGCGGTTCGAGGCCATTGACGGCTCCGTCACGCTGGTCGTGCTGGCCTCGGCCCTGATCGCGGGCATCCTGTTCATGTTCTTCATCTACCAGCTCGGCTGGTGGACGGACCAGGCGGCACTGGGGCTTGGCGCTTGAGCCAGCCCTGGCCCGTTCATCGCTTCGACACGATCGACAGCACCAATACGGAAGCTAAACGCCGTGCCAAGGCCGGTAGCTTTGCCGATGGCTGGATCGTCGCGGACGAACAGACAGCGGGCCGCGGCCGGCTGGAGCGCGGCTGGGCCTCCCCGAAGGGCAATCTCTTCTGCACGGCGCTGTTCCATGAGCCGGGCGGCTTTGCCGTCGCGGCGCGCATCCCGTTCGCGGCGGCGCTCGCTGTTTCCGATGTCGCCCAGCATTTTGCGCCGGGCGCCGAGGCGCGCCTCAAATGGCCGAACGATGTGCGGGTGAGGGGGCAGAAGCTTTCCGGCATCCTGATCGAGACGGGCAATGACGGCGCGGGCCTCTGGGTCGCTGCCGGCATGGGCATCAATGTGGCCGAGGCGCCGCCGGCAGCCGGGCAGGCGGCCACCTGCCTTGCAACGCTGGCGCCGGGAACGCATTTCACCGCCGGGGAAGTCTTTGCAGATCTCTCCGAATGTTTCGCCCGCCGCCTCGAACAGGCCCGGCAGGGCTTCGAGACTGTTCGCCGCGACTGGCTCGCCCGCGCCGAAGGCCTTGGCCAGACCGTGCGCGTCGTCCCCGGCGGCGAAGCCATCGAAGGCGTGTTCGAGGACATGGCCGCCGATGGCGCGCTGATCCTCAGATTGCCCGACGGGTCGCATCAGACCATAAGGGCAGGCGACGTACAGCTTGTTGGAGGTATGTAAGGCTCATGCTGTTAGCCATCGACGTCGGCAACACGAACACTGTCTTCGGTGTCCATGACGGGAAGAGCTGGGTAAACCAGTGGCGCAGCGCCACCGATGCCACCAAGACGGCCGACGATCATGCCGCCTGGCTCTGGCGCCTTGCCGACATGTATGGCGCGGATTTGAAGAAGATCAATGGCTGCGTCATCTCCACCGTGGTGCCGCAGGCCGTGTTCAATTTCCGCAACCTCGCGCGGCGCTACCTGAACATCGAGCCGATGTTCATCGGCGACCCGAACCTCAAGACCGGTCTCGAAATCCGCATCCGCCGTCCCGAACAGGTCGGCGCGGACCGCCTCGTCAGCGCGCTCGGTGCGCACAAGGCCTATCCCGGCAACCTGATCGTCATCGACAGCGGCACGGCGACGACCTTCGACATCGTGGCCGGGGACGGCGCCTTTGAGGGCGGCATCATTTCGCCCGGCATCAACCTCTCCATGAAGGCGCTGCACGATGCCGCCGCCCAATTGCCCCGCATCGCCATCCAGCGCCCGGCGCAGGTGATCGGACAGGACACGGTCAGCGCCATGCAGTCCGGCGTGTTCTGGGGCTATATCGACCTGATCGATGGCCTCGTGCGCCGCATCAAGGCTGAATACGGCAAGCCAATGACCGTGGTGGCCACCGGCGGCGTCGCCTCCCTGTTCGAGGATGCGAGCGAAACTATCGATGTCTATGACCAGGACCTCTTGATCCGCGGGCTGCTCGAATTCTACCGGCTGAACAAGAAGGGCTGATGACAGACAACTCTCCCGATACGGACGAACTCGTCTTCCTGCCGCTGGGTGGCTGCGGGGAAATCGGGATGAATCTCAATGCCTATGGCTATGGCCCCCGGCATGCGCGCCGCTGGATCATTGCCGACATGGGTGTCACCTTCGGCGGCGACGACACGCCGGGCATCGACCTCATCTGCGCCGATCCGGACTATCTCATCGGCGAACAGATCGACGCCGTCTTCCTGACCCACGCGCATGAAGACCATATCGGTGCCGTCGGCCTCATCTATCCGCGCCTGCAGACGAAAGCGCCGATCTATGCGACGCCGTTCACCGCCGAACTCGTCCGCTCCAAGATGGATGAGCGCGGTGTCGACGATCGCTGGCTGAAGACGATCTCCCTTGGTGCGACGGTCCAGGCGGGCCCCTTCGAAGTGACCTATGTCACACTCACCCACTCCATCCCGGAGCCGAACGCGCTCGCCATCCGCACGCCGGCAGGCCTGATACTGCACACGGGTGACTGGAAGATCGATCCCGATCCCCAGATCGGCTCGTCCACGGACATCAAGGGCCTCACCGCGCTGGGTGATGAAGGCGTGCTCGCCATGGTGTGCGACTCCACGAACGTGTTTGAGGAAGGGGAGTCCGGCTCCGAAGATACCGTCCGGCAGGGCCTGATCGAGCTGATCGCAGCGCAGGACGGCGCCGTCGCCGTCACCACATTTGCGTCAAACGTGGCGCGTGTGAAATCCATCGTCGAAGCCGCCGAGGAAGCCGGGCGGCATGTCTGCCTTGTCGGCCGGTCCATGCATCGCATCACCGATGCGGCGAAGTCCGTCGGCATCCTGCCGCCGCGCATGGAGTTCATCCATGAGAACGATGCCGGGCACTTCCCGCCGGAGAACATTCTCTATCTTTGCACCGGTAGCCAGGGCGAGCCGCGCGCGGCGCTGACCCGGATCGCCAAGCACGAACACAAGAACATCTCCCTCGGCCAGGGCGACAGCGTGATCTTCTCCTCCCGCCAGATACCCGGCAATGAGAAGGGGATCTTCGAGCTGCAGAACATGCTGGCCGAGAATGGCGTGCGGGTGATCACGCCGCGCATGGTGCCGCAGAAGATCCATGTCTCCGGCCATCCGTGCCGGGACGAATTGCGCCGCATGTACCAATGGGTGCGCCCGCAGGTCTCCGTGCCGGTGCATGGCGAGCGCCGCCACATCATGGAACACGCGGCCTATGCGGCCTCCCTTCAGGTGCCGGAATCGGTCACCCCCCGCAATGGCAGCCTCGTGAAGCTCGCGCCGGGCCCGGCCGAGATTGTGGACATGGTGCCTGCCGGGCGCCTGTTCCTGGATGGCAACAAACTGGTGCCGGAAGGCGCGCAGGGCCTCGACGAGCGGCGCAAGCTGTCCTGGAACGGCGTCATCTTCGCCACCGTCTCCATCGATCATCACGGCAATGTCGCCGATGGGCCGGTGATCGTGGTAAAAGGCTTTTCAGAGCCGGACGGGCGCCTTGCCGATGAAAGCCTCGAAGGGCTGGATGAGGCCGCCGCCGATGCCATCGAGGGTATGAAGCGCAAGGACCGGATGGATGACGACGCGGTCGAGCGCGCCATCGGCCGCGCGCTTCGAAAGGCCGCAGAGACAGCCTGGGGCCGGCGCCCGATGATCGAAGTTGTCGTGTTGAGGAACTGAAAAGATGAGCGAATTCAAGATCGGCCCCCTGAACCATGTCGGCGTCGCCGTGCCGGACCTTGAAGAGGCCTGCGAGACCTATCGCACGCTCTATGGCGCCACCGACATCACCACCCCGTTCGACATGCCGGAGCAGGGCGTGAAGGTCTGTTTCGTCAACCTGCCCAACAGCCAGATCGAACTGATCGAGCCGCTGAACGAACAGTCCCCGATCCACAATTTCATCCAGAAGAACCCCAAGGGCGGCCAGCACCATGTCTGCTTCGAGGTGGACGATATCAACCAGGCTGTCGAGGAAATGGGCAAGCGGGGCGCCACGGTACTAGGCAAGCCGCGCATCGGCGCCCATGGCACGATGATCGTCTTCGTCCACCCGAAAAACTCGAACGGCGTCCTGATCGAGCTGATGGAAAGCCCGAAAGGCCACCACTGATGTCTTTCATGAGCGCCCTGGTGGTGTTCACCATCGCCTGGTGGATCAGCTTCTTTGCCGTCCTGCCGATTGGCGTGCAGGGCCAGTGGGAGGACGGGTCGACCATCGAAGGCACCGAGGAAGCCGCCCCGAAGGAGCCGATGCTGAAGAAAAAGGCCCTCTGGGCCACCATCGGCGCTGCTGTGATCACGGCGGCGGCCGCCATGATCGTGCCACGCCTTCTTGCGAACTAGGCCCCTCTGCGGCTAGGTGAGCCGCGATTTCAGACACTTGCCTCGAGGATTCGATGCGCCTTTCCCGTTACTTCCTGCCCGTTTCCAAGGAAGCCCCTTCCGACGCCGCCATTGTCTCCCACCAGCTGATGCTGCGCACGGGCATGGTCCGCCAGAACGGCGCCGGCATCTACACCTGGCTGCCGCTGGGCTACCGCGTCCTGAAGAAGATCGAACAGATCGTGCGGGAAGAGATGAACCGCGCCGGGGCCATCGAGCTGCTGATGCCGACGCTGCAGCAGGCCGATCTCTGGCGGGAATCCGGCCGCTATGACGACTATGGCAAGGAGATGCTGCGCATCAAGGACCGTCACGAGCGCGACATGCTCTACGGGCCGACCAATGAGGAGCTGATCACCGACGTCTTCCGCGCCTATGTGAAAAGCTACAAGAGCCTGCCGCTGAACCTCTATCACCAGCAGTGGAAGTTCCGCGACGAAGTGCGCCCCCGTTTCGGCGTGATGCGCGGGCGCG
>JAGQRO010000194.1 GCA_020425315.1 Hyphomonas sp.
GGGCGCCGAACTGATCGGCATGCTCCGCCGCATCATCGGCGAGGAGAAATACCGCGAAGGCATGGACCTCTATTTCGACCGGCATGACGGCCAGGCCGTGACGATCGAGGATTTCTACAAATGCTTCGAGGATGTCACGGGCGAAGACTTCAGCCAGTTCCGCCTCTGGTATGCCCAGGCCGGTACGCCGGAAATCACGGTCACCGAGAACTGGAATGCCGCCTCCCGCGAGCTTGAGATCACGATCGCCCAGAAAACCGCCCCGACGCCCGGCCAGCCGGACAAGCAGCCGGTGCCGGTGCCGCTGGAAATGGCGCTGATCGACGGGCAGGGGAACCTTGCCGAGTGGATGACGGTGCTGGAAGACGAAGACGTCACCATCACGATGGAACTGCCCGAAAACGTGCCGGACAAGCCGCTGCTTTCCGTCAACCGGGACTTCACCGCGCCGGTGCGCGTTGCGCGCAACATGTCGCGGGATGAGCGCCTCGCGCTCGTCCGCCTCGAAACCGATCCCTTCAATCAGTGGGACGGCGTCCAGTCGCTGGTGAAGGAAGAGATCCTCACCCTCGCCGAAGGCAGCCAGACCGAGCCCGACGACGCGCTCGTCTCCGCGCTCGCCGAAGCTGTCGAGCGTGCCGCGTCCGATCCGGCCTTCGCCGCGCTGCTGACGCGCCTGCCGGATGTCGGCGAACTCTTCCTGGAGCGCCAGCCGGCTGATGCCGTGGCGCTGAATTCGGCGCGGAAGAAACTCCAGTCCGCGCTTGCCGGCAAATTGTCCGGCTTCATCGCGGAGACGCTCGGCAAGCCGACGCCGACGCCCTATGATCCGGGCGCGGAACAGGCCGGCATCCGGGCCCTGCGCACGGCGCTGATCGTCCTGCTCGGCGTGACCCAGGACCCGTCTGCGCCGGCGACGCTGGAAGCGCTCTATTCCGGCGCCACCAATATGACCGAGCGGCTGGCGGCCCTCAGGGCCCTCTGCGTGCAGGGCGGCGGCGTGGAAGCCGGCGCCCTTGCCAAGTTCGAGGTCGAGTGGAAATCCAACCCGCTGGTGATGGACAAATGGTTTGCCGTGCGCGCCTCCACCGGAACGGCGGAGACCGTGGCCACGCTCGCCGCGCATCCGGATTTCGACCTGCGCAACCCGAACCGGGTCCGTTCCGTGGTCGCCACCTTCGCCATGCAGAACCTCGCCGCATTCCACGCCCCGGACGGGTCCGGCTATCGCGCCGTCGAGAGCATCATCCTGTCTGCCGACAAGGCCAATCCGGCCCTCGGCGCGCGCCTGCTGATCGCCTTTGATCAATGGAAAATCCTTGAGCCCCGCGCCCGCGCGGAGGCTGAAGCGACCCTGAAACGGCTCCAGTCGGCGGGCCTGTCGCCCAACTCGGCCGACATCGTCGCGCGGGCGCTCGGCTAGGGCGTTAACTTTCATGACGAATTCGTTAACCAACGGGCAAGGATTCCGCCCCACAAGATAGGCTGAGCGCTTGTCTTCCGCCCTGCGCAAACGGGGTTGCTATTGGCCAAGAAGGACAGTTTTTCCCAGCAAAAACAGTCCGCTGACGGGGTGTCAGCGGGCGATTCGGCGCGCCTGAAATGGACGATCGCCGCCATCGTCTTCCTGATGGCGGTCGCGTTGGGCCTCAAAGCCTGGGACGAACACCAGAAATCCGACACTCAGCTGCTGAATGCGCTGCAGGCCGAATCCGCCGCTTTGGCAGGCCGGATCGAGGGCCGGGCGGACATGGTGGAGACCGCCATCCGCCTCGTGGCGAAGGGCAAGGCGACCGGCTCGGCCATCACCGCGGACACGCCGGGCGTCGATGTCGTCGTCTCCCTGTCCGATGCCAGCCTCGCCCCGGATGGCAGTCGCCTGAAATCGGCCGCCGCCATTGCGGAAAACCTCTACACGTCCGGGCAGCGCATCGGCCTGACCGAGCTTGGCGACATCGTGCTGCTGTCGAAGACCGACAAGCGCACCATGATTGCGCTCGCCCCGGCCGGCACCTGGCTGCCGGCGGCTGGCGCGCATCAGGTCTCCCTGGTTCATGGCAGCCACAAGGTCGTCGCGGGCGATCCCGGCGTGCGCCCGTCCGGGCCGCTCGCCGCCGCGCGCCCGGCGCATTTCGCCAAGGGCAAGGGGCTCGAACGTTCGGCTGCGGCCTGCACCACGATTTCCGGCGGCGGGCTCGCCGTCTGCAGCGCGGTTCGCGCTGACCTTCTGACGGTCGACAGCCTTGTCAGCCTGCTGATCTTCGCCCTTCTCCTGGCCGCGCCGACGCTTGCCATTGTCGGCCTGATGAACCGGATCGGCCAGAAACAGGCTGAAGGCATCGTTGATGCGGTGCGGGACGAAACCGCCGATCGCATCATGTCGACCGTGATGCGCAGTGCCCGCGCCGGCTATTGGGAATGGTCGGACAACCAGTCCGAAATCTATCTCAGCGAGGCGGCCAGCGAGCTGCTTGGCATGACCGGTGTCGGCTATGTCACGCTGGACGCGCTCGTGCACCAGGCCCATCCGGAGCATCGCGAGGTGTTGAAAGAGGCGCTGACAAAGTCGCGCAATACCGGCTGGATCCAGCTCGCCTTTGCGACCTCCGACACGCCGCCGCGCTGGGTGGAGTGGCGCGGGTCGCGCACCGAGACTGACAGCGGCACCGTGTTCGGCGGCATTGCGCTCGACGTCACCGACCGGCGCCAGTCCGAAGACCGGGTCAAGGCCGCCGAACGGCGCCTGCGCAGCGCCATCGAAGGCTATAGCGGCCCGTTCGCGCTGTGGGACAACCGCAAGCGGCTGCTCTACTGGAACCGGGCCTTCGCCACCGGCTTCGGCCTTGAGGGCACGCTGCGGCCCGGCATGTCGCACGACACGGTGGCCATTGCGCGCGCCGGCGCCATCCGCGCCGAGCGCCAGTCGGCAGAAGACTCGCAGGCAAATCTCCTCCGTGTCCAGAATGGCCGTTGGATGAAGATCGTCGAACGCCCGACGCCCGATGGCGGCCTCATCACGGTCGGCATGGATGTCACCGAGAATGTCGGCGACGAGGACGAGATCCGCCGCCAGAAGGAGCGCATGCGCCGCGCGGTGCTGGACCTCGAACGCTCCGAAGGCCGCGCCGGCGAGCTTGCCCGCAAGTATTCCGAAGAGAAGAACAAGGCCGAGCATGCGGCCAATACCAAGTCGGCCTTCCTTGCCAATATGAGCCATGAGTTGCGCACGCCGCTCAATGCCATCAACGGCTTCTCGGAAATCCTTGCCAATGAGCTCTACGGCACGCTCGGCGATCCGCGCTACAAGGGTTATGCGCAGGACATCCTGGCCTCCGGCGAACACCTGCTGGACATGATCAACGACATTCTCGACATGGCCAAGATCGAGGCCGGCAAGATGACGATCAATCCGCAGCCCATCGATCCGGTCGATCCGGTCGACGCCGCGGTGCGCATGATCCGCCGCAAGGCCGAGGACAAGAATATCGACCTCGTGCTGGACGTGCAGCCCGGCCTGCCGGAAATCGATGCCGACCACCGCGCCATCCGCCAAATGGTGCTGAACCTTGTCTCGAACGCCATCAAGTTCACCGATGCCGGCGGCAAGATCACCGTGGAAGTGCAACAGCGCGGCCCGGAAATCATGGTCTCGGTCACCGATACCGGCATCGGCATCCCGGCCGACGACCTGACGCGGCTGGCCCGCCCGTTCGAACAGGTGTCCGGCTCGCGCGACCGCAATTATGAAGGCACCGGCCTTGGCCTCGCGCTCACCAAATCCTTCGCGGAAATGCATGGCGGCCACATGTCGCTGTCTTCCATCGAAGGGGAGGGCACGACCGTGTCGTTCACACTGCCGATCGAAGGGCCAATGGCGGCGCTGGAAGACCGCGAAGTCGCCTGACGTTCAGCCGGGCCGGCGGTTCCAGTCGGTGATCCGGCTCAGCGCACCGGTCTCCACTTCGCCCCAGGCGCCTGTCTTCAGCTTGAGATCGAGCCCGTCCGGCACGAGGTCCACGACGCCGGGCAGGAACCGCGCAACCCCATTGCTGGTGACGATGAGGATGGTTTCATCCGTATCCGGACCGGAAGAATCCTCGATCAGTGCGCGCCAGCCGTCGCGGATTGTGTCGGTATCGACGATCCAGCCATCCGGCACGATGGCGTGCTGATCCCACGCCGCAAGCGCCTCGGCGCCGAGGCGGGCGAGGACGTCTTCCTCCGGCCGGTTCTCGTCCGGGCCATAGTCGACTTCGGTGAGGAAGGGCAGCACGCGCAGCGGCGGGGCATCTTCGCATGTGGCGAGGATGGCTTCGGCCGTCTGGCGGGTGCGTTGCAGTGTGGAACAATAGGCCGCTGCGAATTTTGTGCCGGCGAAATGCCGGCCAAGGGCCTCGGCCTGTGCCAGGCCGGAGGTGGAGAGCGGCAGGTCTGTGCGCCCGCCGACGCGGGTGACCGTGTCGCCCTTGTCGAATGTGTTGCCATGCCTGCAGACGATGATCCGTGCCATGAGGGTCAGGCGTCCAGCGGGTCGCCAAGTTCGGCCACGAGCCGTTCGGCGAGGGCGACATCCTCGGCCGTGTCGATGCCCGGAATGGCGATCCGGTCCGGCTGCACTTCCACGCATTGGATGCTCATGCCGTTTTCGAGCAGGCGCAGCTGTTCGAGCCCTTCGAGCTTTTCATAATGGCCTTCCGGCAGGCTGACATAGCGGCGCAATGCCTCGAGGCGATAGGCATATAGCCCGATATGGCGGCACACGGGAGACAGGCCGCCGGCTGCCCGCAGGCTTGCTTCCTTCCGCATCGCCGGGATCAGATTCTTAGAGAACCAGAGCGCGCGGCCGGCCGCATCGTGCACCAGCGTCGTGCCGGAGAAGGGCGTCTCCAGCTTATGCACGCGGAACTGGTCGAGCGCGCCCCAGCTGAGACGGACATAGGGCGTTGCCGCGTCGGCACCCGAGGTGCGCGCGGCCTCAGCCACGGCGACGACATGCTCCGGCGGGGTGAAGGGCGAGTCGCCCTGCAGGTTGACGACGACTTCAGGCGAGGCGCCGAGCGCATCGACGGCGGCCAGTGCCCTGTCCGTGCCCGAGGGCAAGTCGGGGTCGGTCATCACGACGGGAATGCCGCGCTCGCGGCAATGGGATTGGATGCGCTCGTCATCGGTCGCCACCACGGCCTCGGCCTCGCCGAGGGCTTCGGCGGCGCGGCTCGCCATTGCGGCCACGCGCGAGACCATCGACCGGCCGGCGATCAGGGTAAGGGGCTTCCCGGGCAGGCGCTGTGAGGCGTAGCGCGCCGGAACGACGATCAGGGTACGCACCATCAGGCGGGCGCGCCTTCGGCAACCGCCGTGCCATTGCGCATGTCCTGCATCAGGCCGATGATCGGGGCCACCCATTCCAGCGCCGCCTCGCTCACCCCTTCCTTGCGCAGGAAGCCGGTAAAGGCGGGGATGAATTCTTCGCTTGTGCCGCATTGTGCCACCGCGGCGTCGAGTTCCGGCAGGACGATGTCGTTAAAGGAATTGGCAAACAGTTCGATCTTGGCGGACTTGCCCATCAGGCTCATCGCCGCCAGCGGGCTGATGTCTCCGTCCGCGTCGGCCAGGCGCCGGAGGTCATTGATCAGGCTGCGATTCTCGCTGGCGAATTTCCTGAGGATGCGGTCGGATTTGTAGTCGATCCATTCCTGCGTGCAGGGCTTCGGCTCCATCGTCGCGCAGGCCGTCAGCGGCAGCAGGGCGAGGGCCAGGATGGCAAGGCGCGCTTTCATGTTCGGGCTCCGGTCTGACTGGCTGAACCGGCCGGCACCCTAATCCTGCAGCGCCGGTCTGCCTAGCCTGAGCCCGCACGCAAAAATGCCCCGGCGCAGGTGAAAACGCCGGGGCAATTGGGGACTGGGCCTTTAGCTGGGGGCCCGGCCCCTATTCGTTGGAGCCTGCGAGGTCCGACGGGATGCCGGTTTCATCGAAGAAGGAGGCCTTCTCTTCTTCGGTCAGGGCGCTGCTGGAGCGGACCGTGCGGCTCACATCGGCGGAGCGCAGAACGCCGCGGCCTTCGCCTTCCACGCAGACGATCTTCACATCCGTGCCCGGCTCGACATTGCGGGAGATGATGCGGGATTCGCCCTCGGCAAGGTCGAGGTCGCGGCATTCTTCGGCCATTTCCTCGATGGCGTCGGCCTTGGCTTCGATGCGATCTTCGAAGTCGTCGCCGAAACGGTCTTCCATAAGGCGTTCCAGTTCGTCGGCATGGGCCTCCATGCGGGCTTCGAATTCGTCCATTTCGAACTCGAACTCCGGTTCGAAATTGGCTTCCCAGGCTTCGGCGCGAGCCTCGACCCTCTCGCCCCAGGCCTCCATACGCTCCCCGAAGGTTTCGCCCCAGGCTTCCATGCGGGCTTCAAATTCGTCTGACTTGCGTTCCAGTTCTTCCTCGAAGGCTTCGAGTTCTTCCTCGCTCATGGTCTCGTCGAAGGCGAAGTCGAAATTCATGTCGAAGGGCAGGCCCTCGAACAGGGGCATGTCACTCATGCCGGCCATGATGTCGGACAGTTCGGCGGACTCTTCTGCGGTCAGGGCAAACTTCGCGCCCAGGGCGGCGATATCGGCGCTTCTCTCGGCAATGCGGGCGCCTTCTTCGGCCATCGCGGAGGCAAGGCGGTCGATCTCGGCCTGGTCTTCAGCTGAGAGTTCAGCTTCGGCAAACGGCTCGCCGAGGATGACGATCTGACGGTCCTTGATCTCCTCGCCATCGATCACCAGCGTGTGGTCATGAGTGCCTGTGATGCGCACTTTCCGATCCGGTTCGCCGGCATTGGCGGTAACGGAGGCGGTGCCGAACAGGGCGCCGAGGCCAAGGACGCTGGCCGCGGCGAAGCCGGTCACGCGGCGGGTGCGGGTAGGGGTTGGATGGGTCATGCGGCTCAGTCTTTCTTTCAGGGCATGGGTCAGGGGCAGGCCGGCGGCGGCGTGCAGGCGCTCCTGCGACGCCGAGCGGACGGCCTTGATGAGGGTGGCGCCATAGGCGTGCGGCGAAGCGGTGCCGGAGCGCAGCACATCGGCGTCGCAGGCGGCTTCCTGGTCGGTGCGGAAGGCCCGGCGGGCGGCATAGGCCAGCGGGTTGAACCACATCAGCGCGACGAAGATCTCCGACACCTGCAGGGCCCAGAGGTCTCCCCGGCGGACATGGGAGAGTTCATGGGCAAGGGCGGCGCGCTGTTGCACGTCGTCATAGTCGGTCTCGAACCAGGCCGGCAGCAGCACGACCGGGCGGATGAGGCCCGTTACCAGAGGGCCGGACGAGATGAAGCTGGACGCGATCACCGGCAGGCGCTTCAGGCCGACACGGGCGCCGACATCGGCGGCGATCCGGTCAAGGCGCGGCGAGACGCGCACGGCTTCCCGCTTCACCGTCTGCATGAAGTCATGGTGGCGCCAGAGGCTGAGGCCCAGCATCAGGATTGCCCCGCCCGCCCAGATGGCGAACAGCACTGGCACAGCGTATCCGCCAATTGCTTCCCATGCGGAATCGGCCGGCCCGGTCGCCTCGCTCAGTACAACCGGTAGGGGCGCCGCCGGGACAGCGTCTGCGGCGGGCGGGGCAAGATAGAACGCGTCGAGGCCGGAGCCTTCTGCGGCAACGGGGTCCACAGTCAGCGTCATGGGCGCTTCGGCCGGCTGGCGGCTGGCCGCCGGCAGGTGCAGGAAGGGCATCACCGACAGCGGGCCCTTCAGCGGCGGCAGCACCAGGCGCAACACCGGGATCAGCCAGAGCGCATAGGCGACGCCGGCCCCGAAATGCCGGGCGACATATTTGCGGGCGACCATCACCAGCGCCAGCAGCACCGTCACGGCGATCAGCGTCTGCAGGGCGGAATTTGCGTCGTGGAAAAGCGCGGCACCAATCATTTCTTCAACTCCCCCAGAAGGCGTTCAAGCTCTTCAATATCCTCAGGTGTCAGGCCCCGGCTGTCTGCCAGGTGGGCGACCAGCGGTGCGGCACGGCCGGAAAACACGCTGTCGACAAACTGGCGGGCGGCCTTGGCCTTGTAGGAACCCTCTTCCACAGACGGGAAGTAGAGATAGCGCCGGCCATCCTCTTCGGTGCGCAGCGCGCCCTTCTCCACCAGGCGGGCCAGCAGCGTCTTCACCGTGCGGCTGGTCCAGTCCTTTTCCTCGCCAAGCGCGGCATGTACATCGGCGGCCGCAAGGCCGGGCGTGGCCCACAGCACGCTCATGACTTCAAGTTCAGCGGCGGAAATCTTCATGACCCCGGAGTCCCCTTATAGACTACAAGTGTGGTCGTAACGTATGACTACAATCGTGGTCAACATGAATCTCGTGATCGGCGCGTGACAATTTGGTTAGACGGGGATCCTGCAGTGCACCTGACGGTATGCCTTCATTTCCGTTCTCACCTCGGCTAGGTTTGGTAAACGGCGTTCCGGGGGGAGCGTCAGGAAAGGTAGAGGGTGATGAAGAGAGCCATGCTGGGCGTGTTTGCGCTGGCGCTGATGCTGCCGGGATGTGCCGATACCGGGACGAATGCAGAGCTTGGCCGTGTGCTGGGCCAGGTCCTCGGTTCGCCCACGACGCAGGGCGCGCTCACCTCCGCCGAGATCGATGCGGGCCTGCGCGAAGCGCTCACCGTCGGCACCAATATTGTCGCCGGACAGCTTGGCCGCACGGATGGCTATTTCGCCGACCCGAAAGTCCACATCCCCCTGCCGAAGACCTATCGCAACATCCAGTCGAACCTGTCGAAGATTGGCGCCAGTGGCCCGCTCGACGACCTGGAACTGCGCATGAACCGTGCTGCAGAAGCCGCCGTGCCGCAGGGCAAGCAGCTGATCCTCGGCGCCATCCGCGAAATGACGATCGAGGACGCCCTCAACATCCTGAAGGGCGATGACACGGCCGCGACCGATTTCCTGCGCGCCAAGACCGAGACCAAGCTGCGCGCCGCCTTCACGCCCTATGTGAAGGATGCGCTCGCCCAGTCCGGCGCATTCACCTCGCTTGAGAATGTTGCCGGCCAGTATGGCGTCAGCGGCGTGACCTCCAGCCTGCAGTCGGACCTGACCGGCCACGCCGTCGATCTCGGCCTCGACGGCATCTTCCTCTATGTGGCGGAAGAGGAGAAGAAGATCCGCGAGAACCCGCTCGCCCGCACGACAGACCTGCTGCGCCGCGTGTTCGGGACGCCTGTCTGATGCGCCGATTCCAGACGGAAATGTCCGCCGGCGGAACGCTGGCCGGGATCGAGTTTGGCGATCCGATCAAGCCCT
>JAGQRO010000195.1 GCA_020425315.1 Hyphomonas sp.
TGCCGATGGCATCGGTGGCGACGATATAGTCGACCTCGCCGGACTGGTACATCTCCACCTGGGCATTGCGTGTGCGCGGGCTCAGCGCCCCCATCACAACGGCCGAGCCGCCCTTCTGCCTGCGGAGCAATTCGGCGATAGCATAGACTTCTTCGGCGCTGAAGCCGACAATCGCCGTGCGCTTCGGCAGCTTGGTGATCTTGGTGTGGCCGGTATAGCGGAGTTCGGAAAAGCGCTCGCGCGTCTCGGCCTCGGCGCCGAGCTTCAGGTCACGCAGGATGTTCCGCATCGTGTCGGAGCCGAGCAGCAGCGTCTCATGGTTGCCGCGCAGGCGCAGGATGCGGTCGGTGAAGATGTGGCCGCGATCGGCATCCTCGGCGAGCTGGATCTCGTCGATGGCAACGAAATCGGTGCGCAGCTCCACCGGCATCGCCTCCACCGTGCAGACGAAGTAACGCGCCGTGGACGGAACAATCCGCTCCTCCCCGGTGATCAGGGCGGCGCTGGCCGCGCCCTTGCGCTCGACAACCCGGTCATAGACCTCCCGTGCCAAGAGGCGCAGCGGCAGGCCGATCATGCCCGTGCCATGGGCCGTCATCCGCTCGATGGCGTAGTGCGTCTTGCCGGTATTGGTGGGGCCCAGAATGGCCTTGAGGGAGGAGTGCATCGGGTTGACGTGGCCGGGCCCGAGGGGGAAGTCAAGCGGCCGCATGCGTGTGTCACAACATATACCAATATCTCCGCAGACCCCTGCGCAGGCAGGGGTCTGCGGCGAATATGGGTGTACACATCCGCCCCTTCGCGCCGGGGCGAATCCGCTGTTAGACTGAGAGGCCGAAACCCCAGAGAGACCTCCCATGCGCATCCTGCTTCCTGCCGCCGCCCTTCTCGCCCTTGCCGCCTGCGGCCCGGCGGAGGAGGCCGCTGCGCCGGCCAGCGCCGGTGACAGCCATCTCGATTGCGCGGCCCTGATCAGCGCGGCCGATCACCTGATCGCCGATGGCGTCCTGCCGGCGGATGCGGAGTTCCAGGGCCAGCTGCTGGTCGCGGCGATGACGCATCTCAATGCCTACGCCATCCCGGAAGGCATCGCCGAAACGGAGGCCTTCAAGGAACTGAACCTGCGCCGGGGTGAGCTGATGGATACGCAATCGGCCGAGGGTATTCTCGCCCGGGCGAAATCCTGCGTGGCGGATATGCCGGACTAGGCCACCGCGCGGATGCGGGCTTCCTTGGCGACCGGCTCGGCATCCTTCACTTCATGCGGCTGGAAATGCAGCAATTCCCAGCGCCCGTCATGGTGCTCGACAAGGGCCGTGCAGCTTTCCACCCAGTCGCCGTCATTCATGTAGGTGATGCCGTCAATGTCGCGCATCTCGGCAACATGGATGTGGCCGCAGATGGCGCCGTCGAAGCCCTTGCGGCGGCAATAATCCGCCACATGGCCCTCGAAATTGTGGATATGGTTCAGCGCCCGCTTGGTGCGCTTCTTCAGCGCCGCCGAGAGCGACCAGTAAGGCAGGCCCATCCAGCGGCGCACAGCGTTCAGTTTCGTGTTCGCCCACAGGAGGAAATTATAGGCATGGTCGCCAAGGTGCATGATCCATTTGCGGTCGGTGCGCATCATGCCGTCGAACATGTCGCCATGCACGACGAGGTAGCGCTTGCCGTCCTCGCCCTCATGCAGGGCGCGGTTCTTGACGCTGATATCGCCGAAGGCGAGGCGGAACTGAAGGAAGGCGCGCAGGAACTCGTCATGATTGCCGATGATATAGGTGACGTCCGTGCCGCGCTTGGCGGCCGTCAGGATACGGCGGATGACATTGGTGTGCGATTGCGGCCAGAACCATTTCTTGCGCAGGCGCCAGCCATCGATGATGTCACCGACAAGATAGAGCTGCTCGGATGTGTGCGTCTTCAGGAACTGGCACAGCGCCACCGCCTGGCACCCGGCACTGCCAAGATGCACATCGGAAATGAAGATGGCCCGGTAGTCAGGGCGCTGTTTGGCATAAGAAGACGTCATCCGCAGGCGGATAGACTGATTTCATACAGGTTTTATGACAGTGCCCGGGCTTTTTTGTAACAATTGCAGTGGGCGGATGGTTAATCCTCGGCCAGCCGGTATTCGATGGGGTAGGCTTGCCGTATGGCGCCCGGCACGAAGCACGTGTTTCCGGCGCTGTTTGTCACGTCATATCTCAGCCCTGAAGCAAATCGTTCGGCGCTCCGTACAAACCGCGCGTCGCTGCAATCCGCCTGAATGTCGTAGGGGGCGCCCTCTTCATCCAACAGAAAGCTGGTCTCACAAGTCGCCTCACCGGTCGTATGGAGCGGATATTCAGGCACCAGACCGGGGGTTACGCCGCAATCATCAAAAACGAAAAGGCTCGGCTCAAATCCTGCCAGGCACGCACTGCCGCAGTCTTCCTGTGCACTGGCAACCGCCGTTGCAGAACCTGCCAAGATCAACGACGCAACTAGTTGCCGCACCCCTACCCCTCCAGCTCCACATCCCAGTAGAGATAGTCCATCCACGTCTCGTGCAAATGGTTGGGCGGGAATTTGCGGCCGGTGTCCTGCAGCTGGTAATTGTTCGGCCGGAAGGGCCGTTTCACCAGGTGCATGTCGGTCTGGTGCAACAGCTTGTTGCCCTTGCGCAGGTTGCAGGGGCTGCAGGCAGCGACGATGTTTTCCCAGCTCGTGCGCCCGCCTTTGGAGCGCGGCACGACATGGTCAAACGTCAAATGCTCGCCGGAGCCGCAATAGGCGCATTCGAAGCCGTCGCGCAGGAACACGTTGAAGCGCGTGAACGCGGGCGGCCGGTCCTGGCGCACGAAATCGCGCAGCGCGATCACGCTCGGCAGGCGGAACTCCGTGGACGGAGAGCGCACCACATAATCGTATTCGGCGATGATATCGACACGGTCGAGGAAGACGGCTTTCACCACTTCCTGCCAGGGCCACAGCGACAGCGGATAATAGGACAGCGGCCGGTAATCGGCATTCAGAACCAGCGCCGGCCGTCCGCTCGGCGGAGCCGTGATGATCTCAGCCATGATGACCCCCCATCTGGCAAAGACTGGAAACCTGAAAGATCCTGAAGACGGCGCTCCTTGTTCTCTCGCCCGCTCAATAGGCGATTCCTGTCACAAAGATATGACACCCGATTCGGTTTGCAAACTCTGTTAACGTCAGGCGGGCGGTTGGCCGTTTTTCGCGCGCTCGGCATTCAGCCAGCCCCAGAGCAGGTGCGCCGCCACCCCGCGATACGGCCGCCAGCCCTCCGCATGATCGGAAAATTCCTTGTTTGTCATACGGGTATCGTAGCCGCCAAGGCGCTTGTGGGCCTCCATCAGGCCGACATCTCCGGCCGGGAAGGCATCCATGTTGCGGGCCGCATAGAGCAGGAAAAGATCCGCCGTCCAGGGGCCGATGCCTTTAACCCTTAGCATCTCCTCGCGCGCCGAATCGATCTCGGCGCCCGCTACGCGTTCGAGGTTCAGCGTGCCACTCACCACCGCTTCGGCGATGGAATTGAGGTGCGCGAGCTTCGGGCGCGACAGGCCGCAGGTGCGCAGCTGCTCCTGGTCGCAGCCCAGAACCGCCTCCGGCGTCACCTCGCCCAGGAATTCCTCCACCCGGCCCCAGATCGTGGTCGCGGCCTTTGTCGTGATCTGCTGGTAGGCGATCATCTTCGCCAGTACCGGATAGGAGGCGTCTCCCTCGCGCCACTCCGGCACGCCGATGGCCGCATAGGCCCGTTTCAGCGCCGTGTCGCGCCGGGCCAGCTCCTCGCAGCCTGCCTTCAGTTTGCGGGGCGTCAGCTCCGTCACGACCCCGTGCCGGGCAGCGTGCCCAGCGGCACCGGGCCGGCAAAGACCCGGCTGTCGATCACCGACAGCATCAGGAAGCCGCCATTGCGCGAGGCCGGCTCGATCGTGCCATAAAGCGTCTGCTCCGCCGTGCCCCAATTGCCGGACGCGATCATCGCCTCTTTCAGCTCCCCGGCATTGTCGAGACGCACCTGGATCGTGCCATTGGCCCGCCCCTGCCCCAGTTCGAGCTTCGACTTGCCGCCAAGGTCCAACGGCCCCCAATCGACCAGAAGTTGTGCAATCTCCAGATTCCCGCCTGAGCTGAGCAGCTCCGGCCAGACACCATGCAGGTCTCCGGCGGCGGCATAGGCCGGGAAGAAGCCCTGCACCTCGCCGATGATGCGGGAGGGGCCAAGCTCGGTGCCGAGATAGGGCGCGGCAGAAGGCTCCCGGTCCAGCACGATCCTGTCCCATTGCACGGCCATCATCAGGTCGTCAGGCGCGCCCTCGCGCGGGGCGAAGTTGAGGCTGAGGCCGGTCAAATCATAGCTGCGCCCGCCGATCAGGGCGCTGGCCTCGCCCGACTGGAAGCCGATCCGGCGCGGCCCGGCGGCGTCCCAGGAGAGGCTGGCGGCGGCATCGGCCGGAAAATCGAAGGCATTCCGGATGCCCAGCGCGTTCGTATAGGTGTGATGCCCCGGCGCACGGGCGATGACATGTTTCAGATTCCAGGCCTGCATCACGAACTGGGCCGTATCGCCATCCCAGACGGCCCCGTCGGCGGCCTTGTAGTGCGGTTTCTCAAAGGCGACATCGAAGCGGAACGGGAAGCCGGTCAGGCTGCGCCCGGCATAGGTGAACTCGGCGCCTGCGGCCTGCTGCTCGGCGATCCACGAATCGACCGCCTGGTCGATCTTCGAACTGGCGAGGAACCACCAGGCGCACCAGCCGCCGACCGCCAGGATCAGCAGGACAAAGGGAAAGAACAGCCAGAAGCGGGACGGCTTCTTCACGGTCGTGGGTGTGGTCATGGGGACTTCCTGGATGGACGGGTCTAGCCGGTCGGCAGGGTGCGACCCTGCACGGCAAGGCCTTCTTCCACAAGGGCTGCCGTCGCGGGCTCCAGCGCGGACTGCAGCCGCTCCATCAGTTCCTTGCGCGGCAGGCCGGACGGGATCGGCTCAAGGATTTCGTAGACGATCTTGCCCTTCCGGCGCAGGAAGCCACGCCCCGGCCAGCACAAGCCCGCATTGGTCGCCACCGGCACGATCGGCGCCTCGATCGCCTTGGCAAGGGCGGCAAGGCCGGCGGCATGGTATTCCGGCGGCGCGCCCGGCGCCCGGCGGGTGCCTTCGGGAAAGATCACGACCTGGCGCATCGCGTCGGCCCGGTCCTTCGCGGCGGCGACCATGGCTTTCAGCGTTTTCGTCGTGCCGGCCCGGTCGATGGGGATCATCTTCGCCTTCAGCGCATACCAGCCGAGGAAGGGATACCAGAGCAGTTCCTTCTTCATGATGATGGCGGGGTCCTTCATCACCAGGAAGGGGATGAACACATCGTACATGCACTGGTGCTTGCCGGCATAGATGACCGGGCCGGGCGGGATGTTCCCGCGCCCGCGGATCTCGGTCGGCGTGCCGAAGATCAGTTTCAGGCCCAGGCCCACCATGCGCGCATAGGTGCGGATGCCGAACACGACCACGCCGCGCGGCAATAACAGGGCCGGCAGGAACAGGAGACCCAGAAGGGCCATCCAGCCATACAGCCACAGGACAAACAGGAGGGAACCGATGAAACGCATTCTGCGCGGGGGCTTAGCCAATCATTCCAGTGTCGTCACCCGCCACTTCGCCCATTCCATGAAAACCCCCTTGAAGGATTTTGGATGACTCCAGAGGCGTGTGGGGTCGATCACGGTCCGCACCGGCCAGGGTTTCAGCTCTACATCCGGCATCGCGGCCTGCAGCACGATCAGGCTGCGCGCCATGTGATAGTCGGAAGTGGCCACGATCAGCGTGTCATAATCGCGCTCATAGGCCCAGGCGGCGGCTTCCTGCGCATTGCCGAGCGTCGTCTCCGCCCGGTAGCCGAGATCGACACAGCAGGCCCAGACTTCCGGGTCTCCGCCGGCCAGCGCCATCAGATCCTCGATCGGCACGTCCGGATTGACGCCGGAGATCAGCAGCCGCTCCCCCCTGCCCTCGCTCACCAGTTTCACGCCTTCGGCGATGCGCAGGCCCGATCCGCCGGTCAGCGCCACGACCGCATCCGCCGTGTGGCTGGTATCGGGCGCCAGTTTCGCGGCGCGCCCGGCGAACAACAGGAAATCGGTCGCCAGCGCGCCCAGCACGACCAGCGCCAGCAGGGCGCCGAAATGGCGGGTGCGGGAGCGGCGCCGGCTCACATCACGGCCTTCAGCGAGCGGATGACGGTGATCCGGGCGGCGAGCCGCGCGGCAAGACCGGCCACCAGCGGGGTGAACACCAGCACCATCAGGTCCGTGAGGTCGAGGCTGAGCTCCGGCAATAGGCCCGTGCGGGCGCCATGCGCCTTGACCGCGAAAATCGTCGCCGCCGCCGCCCCCAGCGCCAGCAGTGCCCCCACTGTGCCCGCCCGCAGGCCCAGCAGCCAGAAACGGCGCTCGAACAGGCTGGCAATGAACCGGTCGCGCGCCCCGGACAGATGCAGCACGTCCACAATGTCCCGCCGGGCCAGCAGGGCGGCATGGGTGGCGAAGGCGATCACGGCGACGGCGGTGGAGACGAGCAGCGCCACGGCCGTCATCGCCACGAGGCGCGCAATGCCCAGCATGCGGCGCACATCGCCGGCCCAGTCGGCATGCTCGTCCACGGCGCTGTTGAAACCCGCCTCGGTCAGCCTGCGTTGCAGGGTGGTTCCCATGCTGCGGAAGGCCGGGTCGGCGGTCACCGCCACCAGCTGCGGCACGGGCAGGCTTTCCGGCAGGCCCCGGCTGCCGAAATTCGGCTCCAGCAAGGCGTCGATCTCCTCGCGGGTCAGCACATGGGCACTGCGCACGCCCTCGACCTTCTCGATCAGCTTGCGGGCATCCTCGGCGCCCCGCCGGTCGGCGCCCTGCAGGGTGACGGTCAGCTCGCCCTCCACTTCCGCCGTCCAGCTCTTGGCCGCGCCATAGGTGGATTTCGCCGTCAGCCCGGCCAGCGCCGCCAGGAAGCAGAGCGCGGCGACGACGAAGAACAGCGCCATCTCGCGGGCGTCCTCAACCGGGAGAAGCGGCGTTTCGCGGGCCATCATTCCTCCTCCGGCACGCGCAGGGCGTCGGTGCGGCGGCGGGCGGTCGCATCGCCGAACTCAACATCCTGCACCAGAAGGCCATTGGTGAGGCGATACACCGGCGCATTCACCTGCCGCACCAGGGCGAGGTCGTGCGTGGCGATGATCACCGTCGTGCCCCGGCGCTTGTTCAGCTCCAGGAAGAGGCGCATCAGCCGGGCGCCCATTTCGGGGTCGACGTTCCCGGTCGGCTCGTCGGCGATCAGGATGTCCGGCTGGGTCACCACGGCGCGGGCAATGGCGACGCGCTGCTGTTCCCCGCCCGAGAGCGTGTGCGGTCGGGCATGCAGGCGCTTGCCGAGGCCCACCCAGGCCAGCAATTCCTCCACATCCGGGCGGTAGTCGGCCTCCTTGCGGCCCACCACGCGCAGCGGCAGGGCCACGTTTTCGTAGGCGGTCAGGTGGTCCAGCAGGCGGAATT
>JAGQRO010000196.1 GCA_020425315.1 Hyphomonas sp.
CCCATTCGGCCGAGGCCATTTTCGGTCCGTACTTCCCTTTCAGCTCATCCGAACCGCCGGCCATCAGCGCCTGATAGGCGCCATGTGTCAGGCCCGGATACATGCCGAACGCCATGTTGGAGGAGGTGACCATTTCCGACCAGGCAATGTTGACCACATGCGGCAGGCCCTGCCCGCCCATCTCCGGCGTCACCGACAAGAGCGGCCAGCCGCCCTCGACCAGCGCCTTGTAGGCCTCCGGGAAACCGTCGGGCGTCTTCACGCTGGCGTCGTCATTGCGCTTGCAGCCCTGGACGTCGCCCACCGCGCGCAGCGGGTAGAGCACTTCCTTGGCGAACTTGCCGCCCTCTTCGAGAATGGCGTTCACCAGGTCGGGCGTCGCTTCCTCGAATCCCGGAAGGTTGGAATAGTTCTGGATCTGCAGGACTTCCTGCAGGATGAATTGCATGTCGCGGACCGGCGCGTCGTAACGGGGCATGGGCGATTCCTCTATGAATTGAAGGGCGTCTGCCACGGGATGTAGCGCGCCCTTCTAGAAAGGTCTTTCCAGATCGGCGGAAACCCGCCTTGCAGGATGGCTCAGACTTCGTCGAGCTGGCGGCGGGCCACGGCCTCATAGGCGGCGACCTGGCGCTTGCCCTCTTCGGATGGGCCGACCTGTTCGATCAGGCCTTCCAGCCAGACGATGCCCTTGTTCAGCTCGCCAAGTGCCGTGTCGATGTCCTCGCGCTGGACTTCCAGCTCGCGGACCTGCTTGCGGAACTTCTCCAGCATCATCTTGGTCTGGGCGCGCTTGCCGTCATTGAGGGCATAGAGGTCCAGGATTTCGCGGATGTCCGCCAGCGGCAGGCCGAGACGCTTGAGGCGGACGATGATCGTCAGCCGGGCGCGGTCACGGTTGGAATAGACCCGCATCATGCCGTCACGGGCCGGGTGCAGCATGTCCTTGTCTTCATAGAATCGCAGCGCCCGCGGCGTCACCCCGAACTCCCGGGCGAGTTCGGAGATCGTGTAGGTACGGGAATCTGCGGCGGAAATCGGGGAATGTCTGTGTGTCATGAGATGACAATAGATCACGCCTTCCGCGAACGTCAACGTCAACCGGACCGGAAATTTTTCACCGGGATGAGCCCCGGCCCGGCCATGGTTAACAAACTCTTTCGCAGCATTACGCAATTCGCTGGAAATCTTTACCTTTAACCTACCCTTAACAGGGCTCCTGCCATCACGGGATGGGAAAGTGAACGAATCTGCCCGTTCTGTTAACCGGTCCGGGCAACAAAGGTTTCAGGAGTGCGGGGATGAGCGAGTCTCAGACAAGGCCGTGGAGCGTCAAGGGAATTGACGAGCGCGCGCGGGAGGCGGCCCGGGAAGCCGCGGTGGCAGAAGGCCTGACGCTGGGGGAATACCTCAACCGGCTGTTGATGGCCTCCGATGGCCCCCAGCCCAACGAGATCCCCGATCCCGTGGCGCCGCGCCGCCCGCCTGCGGCCTCCGCGTCCGACACGCTGGACCGGCTGACCCGCCGCATCGAAGCCGCCGAAGCCCGCTCCACGCTGGCGATTACCGGCATGGACCACACGATTCACGGCCTCGTATCGAAGCTCGAATCCTCGGAGATGACGACGTCCGCCATCGCCGGCCATGTCGAAGGCGTGATCGAGGATCTGCGCGAGACGCATGACGCCCTGCAGCGCAAGGTGCGCCGCCTGGAAGAAGACGATTCCGGCCAGCAGAACCTCGAAGCCCTGAAAGCGCTGGAACAGGCGCTCGGCAAACTTGCCAGCCATGTCTATGACGAGAACGAACTTGCCCAGCAGGAATCGATCGCCATCAAGGGCCGGGTCGAATCCGGTTTCGCCGAACTTGGCGAGCGGGTCGAAAGCATGGAAGCCAAGGTCGAGTCGACGCTGACCGAAGCGGCCCGCCGCGTCGAGCGCGCCGTGGAACAGGCCGAATTGCGCGCCGAAGGCACCGCCCGCCACCTCGCCGAGCGCATGACGACGCTGGAAACCAATGTCGAAAAGCGCCTCGTCGATTCCGCCAAATCGGACGAACGTCTCGACAAGGTGGAAGCGGACGTGTCGGGCGCGCTCGACTCCATGGAAGGCACGCTGGTGCGCATCCAGGAGCGTCTCAACCGCGCTGAAACCACCACCGACACCGCCCTCAAGAGCCTCGAATCGACCTTCGCCCATCTCGACGAGCGGATCGAGACAGTCGCCGCGCAGGTCGACCCGGACCTTGCCGACCGTCTGCGCAGCGAATTCGAGGCGCGGTTCGAGGACATGATGTCCTCGGTGCGCTCGAGCGTGGACAATGCCCGCAAGGAACTGGCCGAGGAGATCACCCAGGCCGCCAGCGGCAATGACGAGGCCCTCACCCTGACCAACCAGATCCAGGAATCCCTGGAAGGCGTGCAGGAACAGATCGCCGCCAGCGAAGAGCGCCAGTCCCGCGCCATGGAAACTGTCTCCACGCAGGTCAACCGCCTCGGCGCCAGCTTCGATACGCGCCTTGCCGACGTCGAGGCCCGCGCCGAAGCCGTGGCCAGCGATGCCGTGCGCGACGAACTCGACCGCCTCAGCGAAACCGTTACCCGCCGCATCGACGAACTGGCCGCCGGCCTCGGCGAGCGCGTCAGCGACAGCGAGCGCCGCAGCGCCTCTGCGATCGAACAGATCGGCGACCAGGTGGCCACGGCCACCAGCCGGCTGCAACTGCGCCAGAATGAATCCATGAAGGCGCTGGCCGAGAAAGTGGAAGAGAACCGCCGCAAGGCCGAAGCCCATTTCTCCGACACGCTCGGCAATGTGACCGACCGGCTGGATCATCTGCAGGCGGAGACCGAGGCGACCCTCTCGCCGGTGCAGAAGGCGATTGCCTCCCTCGCCGCGCGGCTTGAAAGCCTGGAGGATTTCAATACGCCCCCTTTTGCGGAGACGGCGCCGGCTGAACCGGTTGCGGAGCCCGGTCCGGAACTCGCCGTCGCGCCGCCCCTGACTGCTTCAGTTGGGGACGCGTTCGAAGAAGTCGAGGATTTCGACCTCAGCGATCTCGATGATGACGATTCCGAAGACCTGATCATCTCCGGCGAGACAGACAACTTCGAAGCCGGCCTTGAATCCTGGTCCGTCCGGGAAGACCAACCGTCGGACGGCGATGATGAGGGCGAAGGAGATGGTCCGTATCGTGACGATTTCGATGCGATCCGCAACGCCGTCGAGCGCCTGAACCTGCCCGCCACGGCCGCCACGGCCATCCCCTCCGAGGACGAGGCATTTGTTGCCGGGCTTCCGGAGGACGAGGAAGAGACCGTCAATGACGATCCGCTGGACGCCCTTGCCGGCCTGGATGACGCCCACACAGAAGCGCGCGAGTCCGACATCTTCGACGATGAGGAATTCGACGATCTCGTCATTCCGGAAATTCAGGACGATGACCTCTATTCGGCAGTGCCTCCCAAGATGGATGAAAGCACCGCCGACTATCTCTCGCGCGCCCGCCGCGCGGCGATGACGGCGGCGTCTTCCCGCACGCATATCGCTGCGCCTGCCATGCGCACCACGACCTCCGGCGGCAGCCGTCTGCCGCTCTATGCCGCTGGCGCCGCTGCTGTCGTGGCCGGGGCCGCTGTGGGCGGGTATCTCTACATGCGCGGCAAGCAGGACGCCCCGGTCCAGCACGCACCCGCAAGCACTTATGTCGATCCGGGCACAACAGCTCCTGCGGCTGCAGTGGAGGCACCAGCAACTCTTCCGGATACGGAAGAAGCTGAAGTGGCGTTTGCCGGACCCGCGCTGGAAGACGACCTCTTCGAGACGACAGAAATGGCCTCCGTGGCCGATCAGCCGGAAAGTGCGGTAGCGGAGACGTCTCCCCCGGCAGCTGCCGAAACGGCTGCAATTGCAGCCTATGCACCCGTCCCGGAGGTCGTGACCGTAGCGGCCGCCGCGGCGTCGGGCAATTCGGTTGCCCAATACCAGCTGGGCCAGGACAAGCTTGCCGCCGGCGACTTCGCCACCGGCGCGGACTTCATCCGCCGCTCAGCGCAGAAGGGCCTGCCGATCGCGCAATACGCACTCGCCAAGCTGCACGAAAAGGGCACCGGCGTGCCGAAGGATCTGAAGCTTGCCCGCGAATGGACCCAGAAGGCCGCGGCCGGCGGCAATGTGAAAGCCATGCACGACCTCGCCGTGTTCATGGCCGAAGGCGATGGCGGCGAGCAGACCTTTGCCGGCGCCGTGGAATGGTTCCGCAAAGGCGCCGAATACGGCATCGTCGACAGCCAGTACAATCTGGGCATCCTCTACGAGCAGGGCCTCGGCATCAGCCCGAACCTGACAGAAGCGCTGTTCTGGTTTGAAGTCGCCAAGGCCAATGGCGATGGCGGCGCACCGGCCAAGGTGGCGGAACTGGCCGCACGGGTCTCCCCGGAAGCCGCCGCACAGGCCCATGCGCGCGCGGAGAGCTGGCGCCCGGCGACCTGGAACGCGCTGGCCAATGGCCGCTTCGGCGCCCAGCCCTGGAACCTCGGCAATCCGCTGCAGGTCCAGGCGGTGCAGAATGCGCTCAACGCGCTCGGCTATGCGGCCGGCGACGCGGACGGCATCATGGGCTCCGGCACGGCGCAGGCGATCCGCACCTACCAGCAAAAGATGGGGCTCGACGTGACCGGTACGGTTACGCCAGACCTGATCGACCGGCTGAATGCAGGCGCGTCTGCGGGCTAAGCCTTATGGATGCACGTAGGCCAGCGGGCGCTGGCTTTCGTCCAGCGTGCGATAGCGGTCGCGCAGTTCAGTCTGGCGGCTGGTCAGGTCCTGCGGCACGCCATCGATGAAGACAGCGTCCGTATTGGACGTGTTTTCCAGAGGATCGCCATCCCAGGCCACGACATCGCCCCGCGCGCCCACCGCCAGTGTTCCGTAACCTGACAAACCGAAGATCTTGGCCGGCGTGACGGTCAGCGATTTCATGGCCTCGTCCCAATCGAGGCCATTGGCGACAGCATTGCCGGCGATCTGCGTCATCAGGCGCGCAAGGTGCGAATCGTTTCCGAGATTGACGATAGCAATGGAAACACCGGCCGCCACGAGGCGCGAGGCGTTCTCCTGCGTCGCGGCCAACTGGTCGAACGAGCCCGGCAGGTTCGAGAAGGCATCGAGGATGACCGGGATGCGCAGCGCAGCAAGCCGGTCCGCCACACGCCAGGCTTCGTCTCCGCCCACCACGGCGAATTTCAAGGCCCGGTCAGACTCGGCAAGGTCCATCAGGGCATTGAGGTCGGTCGCGCTACGCACAGAGACGAGGATCAGTTGCTGGCCCCGCGCGGCAGAGGCGAGCGCCTGCGCATCGCGGCGCGTCAGCACATCGCCTTCCCCGCCGCCGGCATAGCGGCCGGGATAGGCGCGGGCATCGTCCAGCGCGGCACGCAGCTGCGCCCAGGCTGCCGGGCGCGACCCACCCGCCAGGCCGGCACCGCCTTCTCCCATCGACATATAGAGGAAGGCCCGCTCACGCAAAGCCGTCTCCTGCGAGCCGGTCGTGTCGGCAACAAAGCCCTGCCCGGCAAACAAATTCGTTGCCGGCGACGGCGCCACCACAATACGTGTGACGCCCGCAATACGGGTCACGTCAATGGCGGTGTCATCGGGGTTGAACCCGTCCGCCGCATTCAGCGACACCGAGAATGGCGACAAGGCCGCAGAGGTATCATTGGTGGAATCCTCGGCATCGACCTCAACGATGCCCGTGCGGGAAAAGGCCGAGATCAGGCCGGGCGTGACCCATTCGGCGTTCACGACCGTGGCCTCCTCCGGCACCGGCGTGTCCGGGCCGCCGACGGTGACGATACGGCCGTCGCGGATGATGACGATGCCATCATCGATGGTTCCGGCATCCGTTCCGGTCCAGACCTTTTCGCCGATGACAGCATAGGTTTCGGCCATGGCACCGAGGGCGAGGCAGGCAGCGGCCGACGTGGCAGCGATCAGGTGGCGGATCATTTCACGTCTCCTTCGCCGGGCTGGCCAAGTTCGAAATCAGTCACGGCATTGGTTTCCGGATGCGCGCGGTCATACATCAGCGCGCCGTCGATGAAGACCTGATCGGCCTTGGTGTAAATGCTGAACGGGTCCCCGGACCAGATCACCACATCGGCATTCTTGCCCGGCTTCAGTGAGCCCGTGACATCGTCAATGCCGAGCGATTTTGCCGGGTTGAGCGAGAGCCATTCCCAGGCCTGCTCGATCGGAATGTCGATGCCGATGCGCTTGCCATCGGCCCAGGCCTTGGCGGCTTCCTGATTGAGGCGCTGGATGCCGACATCGCTGTCGGAGTGCACGATGGCGCAGGCGCCGGCATTGGCGACGAGCGGGATGTTTTCCGGGATGCCGTCATAGGCTTCCATCTTGAAGCCCCACCAGTCCGCCCACATGGAGGAACAGGCGCCATAGTCTGCCAGCTTGTCGGCGATCTTGTAGCTTTCCACGGCATGGTGGAAGGCGGTGACCTTGTAGCCGAACTCCCTGGACATATCCATGATCTGCGCCATCTCGTCGGCGCGGTAGCAATGCATGTGCACGAGGATCTCGCCGGACAAGACACCGGCCAGCGTGTCGAGTTCAAGGTCACGCGTGGGCATGTCGCCGCCCTCGATATTGTACTTGTCCCATTTGCGCCGGTAGTCCGCCGCACGGATCCACGCCTCGCGATAGCCGGCCATGTTCCCCATGCGCGAATATGGCGCCCCGCCGGGATAGCTGCCCCGGCCGTAGCCGTAGACACGCTTCGGATTCTCGCCGCAGGCCATTTTCAGCGTGTACGGAGCATCCGGGAATTTCATACCCTGCACCGTGCGCGCCGGCACATTCTTCAGCGTCACGCCGCGCCCGCCGAACAGATTGGCGCTGCCCGGCAGGATCTGGAGCGCCGTGATGCCGCCCGCCCGGGCACGGGAGAAGCCCGGATCCTGCGGCCAGATGCCATGCTCCACCCAGACTTCCGCCGTGACCGGCGCGGAAATCTCGTTGCCGTCCTGGTGGGCGGTGACGGATGGCGAGGGATAGGCGCCGAGGTGGCTGTGATTGTCGATGATGCCGGGCGTTACCCAGCGGCCAGCCGCATCGATCACGACGGCGCCTTCCGGCGCGGCGATTTCGAGGCCAAGGGCAGTGACCTTGCCGCCTTGAATCAGCAGGCTGCCATTCTCGATCCGCGCGCCTTCGCCATCTAGGATGGTGGCATTGGTGATCAGAACCGGCGCATTCGGATACGGTGCATAGGTGGACGGATAAGGATTCGACGGGAACGGCTCTTCCGCCGAAAAGGCCTTCACCACTTCTTTCGGCCCGCCACACGCGGCGAGTGCGAAGGCGCCCAAGGCGGCCGCCATCCAGAAATTTCGTTTCATCAGACCTGCCCCGAGACTGCCCGTTGTAATGCCGACCATAGAGCGCGAATTTCCCGCGCCTGCAAGTCAGCCAGCAGGATCAATCGGACGCAGCGGACGTTTCGTGGGGCGGGCCCCCAGCGCGCAGGCCGCGATGCAGGAATGCCCCGGTAATATCGGAGACGCGGGCCGGCAGGTGCGCTTCGCACATGGCACCATGCGCGAGGCGCCGGCGCAGGCGGTTTACGGGGCTGGCAGCCGCCGGTCCGCCCGCCGCACGCAATGCGCCGTGCAGCGCGCCATGGCAGGCGCCGGCAATGCCGGGAACGGTCGCCTCCACGGTCCAGATCGTGCGGTGCGCGTTGGCGAAGTATTTCTTGTAGTGGTCCGAGCCGTCGGCGAGGTCGTAGGTGGTGAGGCCCATCTCGCCCATCGCTGCGATGGCGCGCATCAGGAACAAATTGCCGGGCGAGTATTCAGAGAAGGCCGGATCATAGGCGGCGATCCAGGGATGGAAGGCCTCCCCCTGACGGGGCCCAAAATGCCCCGCGACCAGCCGGTCACCCGCCCAGAGTGACACCTGGAACCCGGCTGGCGAGGCCGCCACACCGTCAAGGATCGCGCCGGAACGGCTCGCCTGAATGATGTCGACAAGGCCGTTCTGCCGGAACTGGCTGGATTTGATGCTGAACAGGGCCTCTTTCGTCGCCGTATCGAGGGCGCCCCAACGCAATTGCGGCGCATGACCGTCCTTCAGCATGCGCCCTTCGAGGCGGCGGAAATTCTTGAAGCGTTTGGCAAAGGCCCGGCGGCGGCTTTCGAGATAGGCTGCCGGGTCCTCTCCGCCGAGGCGAATGACATGTGTCTCGACCGGCGCGCGGCGGAGATTCGTGAACCGGTCCCACGGATCCAGCAGAGATTGCGTGCTGAATGAAGAGACCCCGGCCAGCGCAAGAATCTCCGGCAGGTCCAAATCTGCATCGGCCCGCATGACCAGTGCCGCATAATCGCAGAAAGGCGCTCCGATCGGCCAGGCCTTGCCGAGGGCGCGCTTGTAGAATGCGAACACACAGGCAAGCCCCTGCGAATCGGAGATCAGCGCCACACGTGCGTCTGGCCGGCCCTTCGCAGCAAGCTTTGCAAAATCCGGCATCAACAGCGGCGAGCGATAGTCCTCATGCGCCAGGCACAACGCCATCCACGCCGCAGCCTGGTCTGGCTGCAGGTCGGACGGATGCAGCAGCGTCACGCTGACGCCCTGCGCCGGCCCGGAACCGGGAATCGGACGCACTGGCTTACCCTCGCAAAACGGCTCGATGCGCCCGGTTTAGGGCAAATACGTGCAGATTTGGTGCATGGCGGGCGGAAAATCCGCCGGAATCGGCGCCTGCCTCAGTCCCAGCGCGTGCGCTTTTCGCGGCCGAAGACCAGTTTCATGAGCCAGTTTGGGGCAAATCGCTCGACGCGCGGGTGGCGCACCAGAACGCCTTCCATCCAGCGCCGCCCCCACAGGGAGTTCCGGCCGAGCAGGATCACGCCAACGATCGCAATCGGCAGGCCGATCGGCAGCAGCGGCGTCGCGATGCCAACCGGAATCGCAATGACAATGAGCGCCAGCCCCATCAGCGCCAGAACCTGACGCAACGCAATGTGCACCCCATCCCGAAGGATATTTACGGGCTTGATCACAGCGTCGGCTTTCACAGGGGGCATCGGAGGCTCGGTTTCAGACATGTTTCCGGATATGGTGGCACAGCAATTTGCACGCCAGTGAAATCAACAAGATGTGTCGAAAGTCTGGCAAGCGCGTTGCGCGGTTGCTACACCTTCAGTCCTGTGGACAGGAACCGGGGGGCCGGACAGCGAGGCGCAGAATGAAGTTGCGGTCCATCCAGGTGCTCCGGGGTCTCGCGGCGCTGCTGGTTGTCTTCTTCCATATCCGGTCTCTGGAGGGGCTCGGCATCGCCGAGAACGGCCTGACCGAGCAGACCCTGATCGGCGGCGTCTTCACCAACGGCTATGCCGGGGTCGACCTGTTCTTCGTCATTTCCGGCTTCATCATGGTCTATGTCACCGATGGCGTGCGCCACGGGGTGAAGGGCGCAGCCGATTTCCTGTTTGCCCGGGCGACCCGGATCTATCCGGTATGGTGGGCGTTTGCCGCCTTCATGGCGGTGTATATCTATGTCGCGCACGGAATGGCCGGGTTCGGGCAGGCATCCGAGGGCCTGGAGCCTGTCGGGTATCTGACAAGATCCTTCCTGCTCCAGCCCCAGCCCGCCTTCCCGGTTCTCGGTGTCGGATGGACACTGGTGCACGAGATGTATTTCTATGTCGGGTTCACCCTGCTCATGCTGTTGCCCCGCAAATGGCTGCCCGGCCTGATCGGTATCTGGGCCGCAACCCTGCTCGCCGGCACGCTGGTCGGCTACGCCGTGCCCTATGCCGATACCTATCGAGACCTGATCTTCTATCCGATGACGATGGAATTCATTGCCGGTGCCGTTGCCGGGCTTCTGGTGACTTCCGGCCGCATCTGGCGGCCCGGCATCGTCACCCTCATCGCAGTGCTCTGGCTAAGCGCGACGCTGTGCTATCAGGGCCTCGAAACGGAGTTCACGCTGAAATGGGGGCGCGTGCTCTGGTTCGGCCTGCCTTGCGCGCTGCTGATCTATGGCGTTGCCGGGCTGGAGGCCCGCAGCCGGATCGCCTGGCTCGTGCCAGCTGCTGCCGGGCTGATCGCGGCCGCGACCATCTACCAGATGTTCGGCTTGCATGACGCCAGCCCGGACGCCATCCGGCGCGACGCGACCCTGCTCGCCGTCATTGTCGGCGCGATTGCGATGATGATCGTGCTCTGGTTCGGCTGGCTGCTCGGACAGGGAGCGCCGGGCCTGCTCCTCCGTACCCGGCCCTTCTTCAATGGCCTGCTCAACCTGATGGTGCGCGTCGGCGACTGGTCATTCTCGCTCTACCTCGTCCACATGATCGTGATGAGCGCGATGCGGCGCGTGTTCGGCTATCTGGGCCGGTCCGATGCGCTGGCCCCGGTGTTCCGCCTTGGCAGTGACGGGCCGCTCGACAATCTCGTCTTCATCGCCGCCTGCCTGATCTCCAGCCTGATCGCCTCGGCGCTCGCCTACCAGCTCTTGGAACGGCCGCTGATCCGCGTCTTCGGGCGACTGCGCAGGCTGATGTTCGTGCGCCGGGAAACCGCCGTGCCCGAACCTGCCTGAGACTGCCTACTCGGCCGCCACCGGCGGTGCGGGAACATCCGCTTCCCACTTCAGCACGGGCTTACGGGCGGCCTTCGTCTCATCAAGGCGGCGCATCGGCGCGAGATAGGGCGCGCCCTTCAGCGTCTCGTCGCCCTGCGCAGCGCGGCGCGCGATGGATTCCAGCGCATCGCAGAACCGGTCCAGTTCCGCCTTCGATTCCGATTCCGTCGGTTCGATCAGCATGGCGCCATGCACGACCAGCGGGAAATACATCGTCATCGGATGATAGCCCTCATCGATCAGCGCCTTGGCGATGTCGATGGTCTCGATGCCGTCGGCGGTAAAGGCATCCGAGAACAGGGCCTCGTGCATGCAATAGCCTTCGAAGGCCGGGCTCATCGTCTTCTTGAGACGGGCCTGGATGTAGTTGGCATTCAGCACGGCATCTTCGGAGGCCTGCTTCAGGCCATCCCCACCGTGGCTGAGGATATAAGTCAGCGCCCGGACGAACATGCCCATCTGGCCATGGAAGGCGACCATGCGGCCGAAACTCTGCGCGGCATCGCCATCGACATCCTCGACGAGACGGAACATGCCGTCGGCATCCCTGATCACATAAGGCACCGGCGCATAGGGCGCGAGCGCTTCGGAGAGGACCGTCGGGCCGGAGCCCGGACCGCCGCCGCCATGCGGCGTGGAGAAGGTCTTGTGCAAATTGA
>JAGQRO010000197.1 GCA_020425315.1 Hyphomonas sp.
GGTCGTCATGGAAGACCGGGATGTCGAGTTCCTCGCGCAACCGGCTCTCGATGATGAAACAGTCCGGCGCGGAAATGTCTTCCAGGTTGATGCCGCCCCATGTGTCGCCGATATTGCGCACGGTGCGGATGAAATCGTCGGCGTCGGTCGTGTTCACCTCGATGTCGAAACTGTCGAGATCGGCGAAGCGCTTGAACAGGACGGACTTGCCTTCCATCACCGGCTTCGAGGCCATCGGCCCGAGATTGCCAAGGCCCAGGATGGCCGTGCCGTTGGAGATCACGGCGACGAGGTTGCCCTTCGACGTATAGTCATAGGCCTTGTTCTCATCCTCGGCGATGGCCAGGACCGGCACCGCGACGCCGGGGCTGTAGGCCAGCGACAGGTCGCGTTGCGTCCCCATCGGCTTGGTCGGCGCCATGGAGATTTTCCCGGCGATGGGCGTGGAGTGAAAGTCGAGGGCTTCCTTGTCTGTGAAGCTCGGGCGCTTTGACGTCATGGGACCAAATTCTGTTGCTGTTGCCTTGCGGATTGGGGCCGGACCCTAGGCCGCGCCGGACACGCTGCCAACTGCAAAAAATGTCATACCCTGTCCATAAGTGAATGGCTGGTCTGATGCTTTGCGAATCCCCCGGCAAACCTGTAGCGTCCGGCGCCATGGCCGACACTGCCGCATCCCCTCCCGCCGCGCCGACGCCCTTCATGGCGCAATACCTGTCGATCAAGGCGCGGCAGCCCGATGCCCTGCTGTTTTTCCGCATGGGGGACTTCTACGAACTCTTCTTCGACGATGCCGTCGAGGCCGCCCGCATCCTCGACATCACCCTCACTTCGCGGGGCGAGCATGAGGGCAAGCCGATCCCGATGGCCGGCGTTCCCTATCACGCAGCTGAAGGTTATCTCGCCCGCCTGATCAAGTCCGGCGCCCGCGTCGCCGTCTGCGAGCAGACCGAAAGCCCGGCCGAGGCGAAGAAGCGCGGCTCGAAAGCCATCGTGAACCGGGACATTGTCCGCATCGTCACGCCCGGCACGCTGACCGAGGAGGCGCTGCTGCCGGCAAGGCAGGGGCAGGCGCTCGCCGCCATCGCGCTTGGCGCCGGGGGCGCGGAAGCGGCGATTGCCGTGTGTGACGTGTCGACCGGCCGCTTCGACGCCGCCGCCGTGGAGCCGGAAAGCCTTGCCGATGCGCTGATGGCCTGGCCGCTTTCGGAATTGCTCGCCGCCGATGCCGACAGCGGCAAGCCGATCATTGCAAATGCCTGCAATCTCTCGCCCGCCCCGGTCACCTGGCGGCCCGCCCGCGCGGCGACGCACAAGACTGGCGAGGCGCTGCTGAAAGAGGCCTATGGCGTGGCGGCCATCGATGCGCTCGGCGATTTCGGGCGCACCGAACTCGCCGCCATCGGCCTCCTGCTCGATTATGTGAAACTGACGCAGGCTGGCGCCGAGATAAGGCTCGACCCGCCGCGCCGGCCGGACCGGACGGGCCATCTCTCCATCGACCCTGCCACACGCACGAGCCTCGAAATCGACCGGGCGATGAACGGATCGCGCGAGGGCTCGCTGCTCGCCACGGTGGACCGCACGGTCACCGCGCCCGGCGCCCGGCTGCTGGCCGCGCGGCTGGCCCGGCCGTCGCTGGACGAGGCCGAGATCGAAGCCCGCCTCGATGCGGCGGCCTGGTTTGCTTCCGACAGTTCGGCGCTGGAAGACGTGCGCGCCTGCCTGAAGAAGGCGCCGGACATCGAGCGTGCCCGTGCGCGCCTCGCCCTCGGCCGCGGCGGGCCGCGCGATTTGCGTGCCATTGCCGATGCGCTGGACGCGGCCAATGCCGCCTCGCTCATCCTCACCCGCGCGGGCACGCTGCCGGCGCGCCTTGGCGAGGCCGCCGCCCAACTCGACCTTTCCCGGCAGGCCGGGCTTGCCCCGCTCGCCGCCGATATTGTCCGCGCCATCGAGGACAGCCCGCCCATGCTGGCCCGCGATGGCGGCTTCGTCGCGCCGGGATGGGACGCCGCGCTGGACGATGTCCGCGCCCTGCGTGACGACAGCCGCAAGATCATCGCGGAGATGCAGGCGCGCTACGCCGCCGAGACGGGCATTTCCGCGCTGAAGGTGAAGTTCAACAATGTCCTTGGCTATTTCGTCGATGTGCCGGCCAAACATGGCGACACGCTGATGGGTCCGCCCTGGTCGGAAACCTTCATCCACCGCCAGACGCTGGCCGGGAATATCCGCTTCTCCACCCGGGAACTGGCTGACCTTGCCGGGCGCATCTCCCGCGCGGAAGAAGAATCGAAAGCCCGCGAGATTGCCATCTTCGAGGACCTTGCCGCGTGCGTCGCCGCCGCCGGGCCAGCGCTATCGGCCAGCGCCGAAGCGATCGCCAGCCTCGATGTTGCCGCCGCCACGGCCTTCTGGGCCGGGGAAGCCGATGCCGTCCGTCCCCGGATCGAGGCCGCGCCGGTCTTCGAGGCCGAAGGCCTGCGCCACCCCGTTGTGGAAGCGGCCCTCAAGAAGGAGGGGCAGGGCTTTACCGCCAATGCGCTGACGCTCGATGCCGCTGGCGAGGGCGCGCCGCGCCTGCTGCTCGTCACCGGGCCCAACATGGCGGGCAAGTCGACCTATCTGAGGCAGGCTGCACTGGCGGTCATCCTGGCACAGGCCGGCCTCTTCGTCCCGGCACGGACCATCCGGATTGGCCTTGCCGACCGGGTCTTCTCCCGCGTCGGGGCTTCTGATGATCTCTCGCGTGGGCGCTCCACATTCATGGTGGAAATGGTCGAGACCGCCGCGATCCTGACGCAGGCCACATCGCGCAGCTTCGTCATTCTCGATGAAGTCGGGCGCGGCACGTCGACCTGGGACGGGCTCGCCATTGCCTGGGCGGCGGTGGAACATCTGCACGGCACCAATGGCTGCCGGGCCCTCTTCGCCACTCATTATCATGAGCTGACCCAGCTTGCCGACGATCTTGCCGGCGCGGCGAATGCGTCCCTCAGGGCGCGCGAATGGAAAAACGACCTCGTCTTCCTGCACGAGGTCCAGCCGGGCCCGGCCGACAAATCCTATGGTGTGCAGGTGGCCAAGCTTGCCGGCCTGCCGAAGAAGGCCGTGGCGCGGGCGGCGCAGATCCTGAAACGGCTCGAAACCGATCCGTCCTCAGCCGAGACGCTTCCCCTGTTCGCCGCCGCGCCCCCGGGCGTGGCCGAAGATCCGCCTGAGGACGAGATGGCCGGCCCCGGCGCGGAGCTTGCCGCGCGGATCGAGGGCATCGACCCGGACGCGCTTACCCCCCGCGAGGCGCTGGACCTCGTCTACCGCCTCAAGGACATGCTGCGCGGGAGCTGACGGCTCAGGCCGTGCGTTGCAGGGCGGCCAGCACCCGGACAGCGACGTCGAGATCCTTCGAATTGCGGATCTTGTCGAGGAGGCGCTTGCCGTCGCGGCGCAGGTCCTGGATCTGCAGGCGCAGCCCGGCATCCGCCGGCGGCGCCCCGTCCAGCTCGAACGGCTCATAGAAGAAGCCGACCGGCTTGCCGAGGGCGATGGCGACATCGCGCAACCGCCCGGCGGACAGGCGGCTCTGGCCGGATTCGTATTTCTGGATCTGCTGGAAAGTGATGCCCAGCATGGCGGCCAGCGCGTCCTGGGTCAGGCCGAGTTCGCGGCGCGCCTGGCGCACCTGCTGGCCGACATAGCGGTCGGCATCGTTTGGCTTTCGGGCGTTGCCGCCCTGGGGGTCGTTTGTATCGTCTGTGGGCGGCATATCTGTCTCATCCCGAAAACGGTTGCGTTTATGGAATGGGTTAATGCAAACAGCGCGCCAGATATCAACTTTAACGTGTTATTAACCAGAAGTTTGGGCGCAAAGCACCAGCACAGGTTGAATTTCGGTCCGGAGACAAGCGAAGCCGGCCGCGAGTGCGGGCGCCAATGCCAATGAATTCAACGGGTTGGACTATTTCGGGTCGAGGCGGATGATGTCGTCATCCGGGTCCAGCGGCACGGTGTCGTCCTCTTCATCCAGGTCGATGCCGAAATCCGTGGTTGGCACATCGCCGAAATTGCCGCCGGACAGCTGGCCGGAGCCGATCAGGCGGGCCTCTTCTTCCGAGCCGCCGATATTCAGGTTCAGGGATCCGCCGGCGGAGTCCGCTTCCGACGTGCCCAGCGACAGGTTCAGCGTGCCGCTGACATTCTCTTCGACGGCCAGTGTCTCTGCCGGTTCTGCAGGCTTCGTCTTGGATTCCGAGCAGGCAACGCCCGCCAGAGCGAGGGAAGCGACAGCAAGTACGGTCATCAATTTCATGTTCATGCCCCTGATCATGAGAGCCCGCCTAACGCTGTGCAAGCTTCTCCTGCACAGAGTCCCAGAAAATGGCAGGGATATCAATGCCGCTGAGAGACTTGATGGCCTGAACGCCGGTCGGTGACGTCACATTGATCTCGGTCAGGCGCCCGCCGATCACATCGATGCCGGCCAGCACCAGCCCGCGGCGCCGGAGCTCCGGCCCGATTGTCTCGCAGATGCGGGTATCGGCCTCGCTGAGCTCGGTCTTTTCCGCCTTGCCGCCGACGACGAGGTTGGAGCGGACCTGCCCGGATTTCGGGCGCCGGTTGAGCGCGCCCACCGCCTTGCCGTCGACCAGCATGATTCGCTTGTCGCCTTCGGAGACGGCCGGCAGGAAAGCCTGCACCATCACCGGCTCGCGCGATTTGGAGAAGAACAGCTCCAGGAGGGAGTCGAGATTGGAATCGTCTTCCTTCAGGCGGAACACGCCGGCCCCGCCATGGCCGTAGATCGGCTTGACGATGATGTCCTTATGCGTATCGCGGAAGGCCTCGATGGCGCCCGGGTCGCGGCTGACCAGGGTCGGCGGCATCAGTTCGGGGAAGAGCAGCGGCAGGATCTTTTCCGGGCTGGAGCGCACGCCGGCCGGATCGTTCAGCACCAGCGTCTCTTCCGTGATCAGTTCCAGCATGTGGCAGGCGGTGATGTAGGACAGGTCAAACGGCGGATCCTGGCGCATCAGGACGACATCGACATCCTTTGCGAGATCCAGCGTCACCGCCTCGCCGAACACGCCCGGGGCGCCCTTGACGCGCTGCACCTTTGCCGGGCGCACCCGCGCGGTGACGCGCCGGTCTTCCAGGCTCATATCCTTCGGCTCGTAGACGAAGATTTCCATGCCCCGCGCCTGCGCCGTTTCGGCGAGGGCAAAGGTGGTATCTCCGTCGATATTGACGTGTTCCAGCGGATCCATCTGGATCGCGACGCGCAGGGCCATGTGGCGCTCCCCGGTTTGGGAGCGCGTGCGCAGCGTCCCGTCAGTAACTCACGCTGATCAGCTCAGCGTCGGCATCCGTCCCATATGAGGTATCGGGGGCGCTTTGGTAAGAGGCCGGATCGCCCTGCGGGACCTGGACCTGTTCCGGCGGCACGGTTCCGCGCGGTTCGCGGATGCGGACATAGGAGACGACCTGTTTGACGCCGCTGACATAGCTCGCCTCCTCGGCGGCATGGCGCAGCTCGTCGGCCGAGCGGGCAATGCCCAGAAGGTAGACGACGCCATTATAGGTCTCGACGTTGAAATTCACCGATTTGACCGATTTCGAGCCGATCAGGCGGGCCCGCACCCGGCCGGAAATGATCTCGTCGGAGACATTGGCGATGAAGCCGCCCGGCGGCTCGATCCGGATCTCATTGGCGACATCCTGGGTGCGCGAGGCGCTCCAGGCGACGCTTTCGGCTTTCACCCGGTCTTCCGGCGCGTTGACCCGGCCGGACAGAAGGACGAGGCCATTGGCCACTTCGACATCCACTTCGCCGAATTTTTCCGCGTCATCGGAGATCAGCTTGGCCTTGATCTCGGCGCCATTGGTGGAATCGTCGAGCACTTCGCCCATCGTCCGGTCCTGCACCGCCGCCACGCCGACCGCGGCGCCGGCACCGACAGCGGCAACGACACATCCTGTCAGGGGAAGGGTGGCGGCAAGCATGAGGGCGGGAAGGCGCAAGGACATGGGCGGCAACTCCGGTACTCTAATGGGCATTGAGGGCACGTTCGCGCATTTCCTGCCATGTGGATAGGGCGAAATTCTGGCAGAAGGCGAATCTCTGGGGGTCTGCCTGCTGTAATTGCAGCGTCTGGGCCCCCTGACGGTTTCTTCTGGTTGAGACTCGCCTGGCGTGGTATTATTCGCCCACCAGCAACAGAAGGAATCGAACCCCTGACTTCCAGTGCCCCGCGGCTCCAGCCCGCCAAGCAGGCCAGCATTGAAGACATCCGTGCCGTGGCCGAAGCGCTCGCCAAGGCCCTTGAGGATGACAAGGCCGAAGACCTCCTCTTCATCGATCTCGAAGGCAAGTCCTCGCTCGCTGATTTCATGATCATCGCGTCCGGCCGTTCGGGCCGCCATGTCGCGGCGCTTGCTGACCATCTTTCCCAGGAAGCCAAGAAGCTGACCGGCCGCGCTGCCAGCGTGGAAGGCATGCCCAATGCCGACTGGGTGCTGATCGATACGGGCGACGTGATCGTCCACCTGTTCC
>JAGQRO010000198.1 GCA_020425315.1 Hyphomonas sp.
TCGTGCTCACCCGCCTCATCAACGACCCGCGCATCTACCGCAATGTCGGCCGCATCCCGCCCGCCCAGACGGTAGAGGAGACGCGCCGGATCCAGGCCGAGCGCGCCGCCGCCAATGCCGCCGGCAAGAGCGCGGGTTTCTGCGCCTACCTTGATGGAGACCTTGTCGGCATGGCCGGCGGCGGCGAGTCAGCCGATACTGGCCTTGTGGATTTCGGCTACTGGGTCGCCCCGGACCATTGGGGCAAGGGATTCGCCACAGAGACCGCCGCCGCCGTGATGCGCTGGTTCGTGAACATCCAGGGTCGCCGGGAAATGACCGCCGGCTATTTCCCGGACAATCCCGGCTCCGGCCGTGTGCTCGAAAAGCTCGGTTTCCGGAAATCGGGAGAGAGCCGGTACTTTTGTCTCGGCCGCGAGATGGAAGTCGACTGTATCGACATGTACTGGCCCGCCAGTGCCGACACGCTGAACGCCTATCTGGAGGACACACAATGACTTCAGCCCCGCTCACCGAAACCCTCAGCTCCGAGCGGCTGGCCCTGCGCCGCGTGCGGATGGACGATGCGCCCCGCATCACGACGTGCGTCAACGATCCGCGCGTCTACCGGATGCTGGCCCGGGTCGAACCGCTGCAGAGCGAGGCCTCGACCCGCACCTGGCTGGAAACCCTGGTGCCCGGCCGCGCGGCGGATACCGACCATGTCTTCGCCCTCGAATCCGAAGGCGAACTGATCGGTGTGACCGGCGCGCACCGGCGCGACACGGCTTCGCCCTTCGAGATCGGCTACTGGCTCGCCCCCACCCATTGGGGCCGCGGCCTGATGACCGAAGCCGCCGGTACGCTGAAGCGCTGGCTGGAATCGGAGGGCCACCGCGCCCTCACCTCCGGTTATGTCCATGACAACCCCGCCTCCGGCCGCGTGCTGCGCAAGATCGGCTTCATGACGGCCGGGCGTTCGCGCATGTTCAGCCTCGGCCGGGGTGAGACGGTGGAGCGTATCGATATGGCGTGGATCGCCGGGAAAGCGTAGGAAGAACAGATGAAGTTCCTCGATCAGGCCAAGGTATACATCAAGTCCGGCGGAGGCGGCTCCGGCTGCGTCTCGTTCCGGCGCGAGAAGTATGTCGAATATGGCGGCCCGGACGGGGGCGATGGCGGGCGCGGCGGCGACGTCTGGGCCGAGGCCGTCGAGGGACTCAACACCCTGATCGACTATCGCTACCAGCAGCATTTCAAGGCCAAGCGCGGCGGCCATGGCATGGGCAAGCAGCGCACCGGCGGCAAGGGTGACGATGTCGTCCTGAAGCTGCCCGTCGGCACACAGATCTTCGAGGAAGACCGCGAGACCCTGATCGCGGACCTCACCGAAGTCGGCCAGCGCGTTCTGCTGGCCGAGGGCGGCAATGGCGGCTGGGGCAATCTCCGCTTCAAATCCTCCACCAATCAGGCGCCGCGCCGTTCCAATCCCGGCGAGGATGGCCAGGAGGCGTGGATCTGGCTGCGCCTGAAACTGATCGCCGATGCCGGCCTCGTCGGCCTGCCGAATGCCGGCAAGTCCACCTTCCTGTCAGCTGTCACCGCGGCCAATCCGAAGATTGCCGATTATCCGTTCACGACGCTTTATCCGGGCCTTGGCGTGGTCGATCTCGGCCCCGGTGCGCGGTTCGTTCTGGCCGATATTCCGGGGCTCATCGAAGGCGCCGCCGATGGCGCCGGGCTCGGCCACCGGTTCCTCGGCCATGTCGAGCGCTGCAAGGTGCTGCTGCACCTGATCGATTGCACGCAGGACGATCCGGCCAAGGCCTATCGCACCATCCGCAATGAACTGGAGGCCTACGATCCCGAACTCGCCGGTCGCCCGGAAATCGTCTGTCTCAACAAGGTGGATGCGCTGACGCCGGAACTTGTCGCCGAACAGGCGAAGCTGCTGAAGAAGGCCTACAAGGGCAAGCCGCTGCTCATCTCCGGCGTCACCGGTGAGGGCGTGAAGCCGGCGCTCTATGAGGTCGCCCGCCATCTCGGCATTGTGGCCGAGGAAGAAGCCGCCGCCAATCCGGACACGGACGACTCCTGGTCGCCGCTCTGAACCTAATGGTGATGATGATGCGGCTCTGTGTTCAGCCGCCCGCACTTGCCGCAATGGATGATCACACCATGGGCATCGTGATGGGCCACATCCACCAGCAGGACCGTCTTGCAGGCGCCGCAGCGATAGGTCTCGTCGCCGCCGCCTTCGCGTACCGGCGTGCCTGCCGTATGCTCGAGAATGTCGTGGCCCGCGGCCTGTTCCGGGGTCAGCAGGATCATGTTGAACTGCGCCATGGGCACTCCTCTTTTGCTTCCAATGAGGGCCAAGGGCGCGCCTTGTCAACGCACCCCCTTCCGGCAACTGCCGCACTCATGTATCGCTGCGCGCCATGACAGCTGAGGCTCTCACCCGCGCGAAACGCATCGTCGTGAAGACCGGATCGGCCCTGAT
>JAGQRO010000199.1 GCA_020425315.1 Hyphomonas sp.
ACCGGACGGCCGCATGACCTGCAGCCGATCTGGGCCCTGGCAGAGGCCGAGCGCTATGGCGCCACGGCCGTTTTCCTGGCGCTCGAATTCGACGGCGCCGAGCGCAAGCGCATGGTGGCCGACATCGAGGAGGGCTTCAGCCCGGTCTGCATGTCGGCCCGCGCCGAGCCGCTCGCCGCCTGACCTAATTGTCGACGCCCGGGCGGTTCAGTGCCGCCTGGGCCTCGGCCGTTTCAGCCAGCCGGGTCAGTTCGATGAATTCGGCCCGGTAGCCGAACTCGTCCTCGCCCTTCGCGCCGGCCGCAAGGTTGCGGATTTCCTTCCAGCCGAAACCGGCGCCGAGATTTTCCCCGCCGCGCAGCATTTCACCGAACCCGGCCACAGCCGTGGCGAAGCGCACCCATTCGGGCGCCTTGTCCAGGCTGGCGGCGCGGTCCTCATCGGTCACGGCATGGGTCAGGAGGATGGACTCGTCCTCGCCCGGCGGCTTGTAGCGCAGCTTCACGAAGGCGTATTCGCCGGAGGCATCGCCTGCCGCTTCGGGCGCGGTGCCATAGCGCAGCGGGTCGATCTGCGCACCGTCCGAGCCGGTGGGCGTCACCTCGTAGATGGCCGTCACGCTGGCCCCGGCGCCGATATCGCCAGCATCCACCTTGTCATTGTTGAAATCCTCGCGGTCCAGCATGCGCGTCTCATAGCCGATGAGGCGGTATTCCGAGATCCGGGCCGGATTGAACTCGACCTGGATTTTCACGTCGTCGGCAATCGGGAACATGTTGCCGCCGAGATCGTCGGCCAGCACCTTGCGCGCCTCTGAAAGCGTGTCGACATAGGCCGCCGTGCCATTGCCGGACTGGGCGAGCTTCTGCATTAACGCGTCATTGTAATTGCCGCGCCCGAAACCGAGCACGGAGAGATAAATGCCCGTGTCGCGCTCGCGGGAAATGAAATCCTCCAGCTGTTCGGAATCGGTAATGCCGACATTGAAGTCGCCATCGGTCAGCAGCATGACGCGGTTCACCGCGCCGTCTTTCAGGCCCTGTTCGGCCAGCGAATAGGCGAGCCGCAGGCCTTCGCCGCCCGCCGTCGAACCACCGGCCCGCAGGTCTTCCAGCGCGGCGACGATCTTGCGCTTGTCGCTCACCGGCGTCGGCGCCAGCACTTCACCGGCCGCGCCGGCATAGACCGCGATGGAGATCGTGTCGGCCGGGTCCATCTGTTCCAGCATCAGCTTCAGCGCCTGCTTGGCCAGCGGCAGCTTGTCGTCCGAATGCATGGAGCCCGACACGTCGACGAGCAGGGTCAGGTTGATCGGCGGGCGGGCGTCACGGTCGATGTCGCGCCCCTGGATGCCGATCTGCATCAGCTCGCGGCCTTCCGCGTAGGGGGAGGGGGAGAGCGTCACATAGGTCGCGAACGGATCCTTGCCGGCCTCGGGCTGGGGATAGGTATAGTCGAAATAATTGATCATCTCCTCGATGCGCACGGCATCCTTCGGCGGCAGCACGCCACTCTTCAGGAAGCGGCGCGTATTGGCATAGGCGGCCGTGTCGACATCGATGGAGAAGGTCGAGACCGGCTCCTCGCTGGTCAGCTTCACCGGGTTCGGATCGACATCCTCATACTGGTCGCGGAATTCCGGTTCCGGTGCGATCATCAGCCCGCCGGCCATGTCTCGCGCGCGGCCAAGGGCGGCGGCCATCTGGGGCGGCGGAGGCGCGGGCGGCGGCGCCATCACCGGCTCATACGCCACTTCGGTCTCCGGCGCGGCGTCGTCCGGTGCCGAGTGGCTGGCACAGCCTGCCAGCAGGATCGCCGCAGCCAGGCTGATATAGGTCAGGTTTTTCGTGTTCATGTCGTGTCCTCCACCCGGGTTCCGTTCGTGACAGGATGGTAAGACAGTGATGGCGACAATGGGGCGGTCGCGGGGTTGTTCGCGTCTCAGGCAGATTTTTTCCGTCGGCCCGGTGCGCGCCTAGCGGATCTTGGCCGTGTACCAGGTCTCCACATCGGTCTCCAGGATCGACAGGGGGCGCGGCCCGCCCGACAGGATCACATCGTGGAACTCCACAAAGTCGAAATCAGGGCCCAGCACCCGCTCGGCCCGTTCCTTCAGGTCCAGGATGCGCTTGCGACCAACCCAATAGGCGGCGGCCTGTCCGGGCCAGACCGTGTAGCGGTCCACTTCCTGTGCCATCTGGCTTTCCGGCTGGCCGGTGGCGGAGACCATATAGTCGATCGCCTCCTGCCGGCTCCAATGCATGCGATGGATGCCCGTATCGGCAACAAGGCGCGCGGCCCGGAACAGCATGGACTGGAGATAGCCGATGCGCCCGAACGGATCGTCATCGTAGAGGCCGAGATCGTCGGCCAGCGTCTCGGCATAGACGCCCCAGCCTTCGCCATAGGCGACATTCCAGGTCATCTGCCGGATCAGCGGCAGGCGTGCCTGTTCGGCCGTCAGCGCGCTTTCGAGATGATGGCCGGGCACGGTCTCGTGGTAGACCAGCGTCGCCAGCGTGAAGTCCGGCCAGTCGGTCATGTCGGAGAGATTGATCTCGAACGTGCCGGGCGCCGAGCCGTCCGCCGTGGCGGCCGAATAGAAGGCTGACGGGGCGGAGGCTTCAAGGAATTCCGGCACCGCGCGGATGGCGACCGGCGTGCGGATCGGCTGGCTGACAATGCGGGGCAGGGCGGCCTCGCCCTCGGCCAGATGTTCGCGCATGCGGGTCAGCAGGGCGGCATGGCCTTCGACCGTATCGGGATAGACCTGGCCGGGCTGGGTGGCCAGCATTTGCAGCCGCGCCGTGACGCTGCCCTCTGTCAGGCCCGCATCGAACAGGGCCAGCTGCAGGTCCGCCGTCAGCCGCTCCACTTCAGCCAGGCCCAGCGCGTGCAGCGTCTCGGCGGAGATGCCCTCATCGGTATAGGCCGCCAGCGCGGCGTCGTAATAGGCATCGCCATCGGGATGCTGCCAGACGCCGGGCTCCGACGGCGCGCTTGCCTGCAGCGCATGAGCATCGTCGGCCAGGCGCTGATAGGCCGGCAGGATCTCGTCGCGCACAAGTGCGCCGGCACGGGCGACCAGCTCTGCGGCTTCGGCGGCGTCCAGGCCCTCGACGCCGCCGAGCTGGCTTTCCATTGCGGTGACGAGGATATGGCCTTCGGCCGGAACGGCAGCCATTTCGGAGGCCAGCGCTTCCATCCGCGCAAGGATGAAATCCGGTGGCAGGATGCCGGCCTGCGCGTCAGCGTCCAGCCGGCGGCGTTCATCGTCCATGGCATCGGCGAACTGGGCCAGCCGGTCGACATAGGCGCGCACATTGGCGGCGGTGCGGAACGGGTGGGACCGGGTCAGCAGGTCCGGCACGTCGATATAGGCCCCGCGCATATGGTCCATCACATAGGGATAGGACACGCCGAGCCGGGTCTGCCCGTGGCCGGCCACGAACAGGCTTTCGGCCGTGTCATAGGCGGCGATCACCGTGTCGAGATGGCGGGCCTGGGCGCTGCCTTCGGCCGGGCGCGGCGTGCGGGCGAGGGCTTCGAGGATTTCCAGCCGGTTCACGCGCCGGCGCTCATAGGCGGCCTGCGAACGGTCTGTCAGGTAGCGGTTGAAGGCATATCCGGCCTGGTCCTCGGTCAGGCCGAGGCGGGTGGCGAGTTCCGGATCGGCGGCCAGTTCCGTGCGGGCGATGGAGGTCAGCGTCTGGTCCACCTGCCGGGCAATCCGGCGGGGCGTGCCCGCATCGTCGAGGGCCGGCCCGCAGGCGGCCAGCGCAATTGCAGCAGCCACGCCGGAAAGCCATCGACGGCGAAGCAGGTTTGCGGTCTGACGCGCTGGAATCATGACAGATATTTCACCCTGTACCTACTGCAGTTCAAGCCGGTTCGCCGGTTGTGGCCAGCCCTTATTTCCGGTAGGGAACCGGCCAAGTTCTGAACATCGGAGAGACCCTCGTGAACACCCCTCCCGCAGCCGGTGCACCGGCCCTTTCTGGGAACGTCCTTTTCTACAAGGACCCCCAGCCCCTGCAAGCCGATGCCCATGCCGGCCTTGGCGTGCGTCAGATCGAAAATCCCTACGCCTTCATGGCGTCGGCCAATGCCATTCCGGTCACCGTGCAGGAATTCGGCCTGGCCGCCGGCTGCTATCCGCTGATCTTCATCGGCGAGGAACTCACCCCGATCGCCGTGATGGGCGTGCGCCAGGGCGAGAACGTGTTCGTGTCGCCGGAAGGCCAGATGCCGAACGACTACTACATCCCCACTTTCGTGCGCCGGTATCCGTTCGTCTTCGCCGCCGATGAGGCGTCTGACCGCCTGATCCTGTGCGTCGACCGCGCAGCGCCGATGGTGACCAACCAGCCGGAAGTGAAATTCTTCGAGAACGGCCAGCCGACCCAGTTCACCACCGACGCCATCGAATTCTGCAAGGAATTCGAACGCCAGCGCCGCGCCACGGCCGAATTCGTGGCTGTCCTGCGCGAGCTTGACCTGTTCGAGACCAAGTCGGTCACCTTCCAGCCGCGCGACCAGACCGGCGCCGCGACCGGCCCGCAGCAGAAGATTGCCGACTACTGGTCGGTTTCCGAAGAGCGTCTCAACGCTCTGCCGGACGACAAATACCTGGAACTGCGCAATTCCGGCGCCATCGGGGCGATCTATGCCCACATGGTCTCGCTGCTGAACTGGCAGGGCGTTGTCAGCCGCGCCATGCGCATGCCGGCCCCGGCGGCCCAGGCAGCGCCGCAGCCGGCCGTCTGACGCGGCCCGCCAGCAAGGCTTTACGGGAAGGGCGGTGCCGCACAGGCGCCGCCCTTTCTGATTCTGCGGCGATGCCGGGGCCGGTCACGCGCGGGCCTGCGACCATTCACGCTTCCGCGAGGCCCTTCATTTCTTCACCCATTCGCGGGCATAAGGGCTGGATATCCATAGTTCCGGACCCGCCTTGATGAGACTGCCCGCCCTTGTTGCCGCCCTGTTCGGCGCCATTCTTGTCCTGCTGCCGGCTGCGGCCCAGCCTGTCGATGGCGGCCATGCCCGCGTCGAACTCATCTCCGAGCGGACCTCCGCCCTGCCGGGTGAGACCGTCTATGCCGCCCTCAAGATGGACCTGGATGAGGGCTGGCATGTCTATTGGGTGAATGCCGGCGATGCCGGCTTGCCGCCACAACTGATCGTGCAGGACACCAGCGACATTCCCGCCGGCGATATCGGCGAATTCGTCTGGCCGTTGCCGCACCTCCTGCCGGTGGTGGAAGGGGAGATCATGGATTACGGCTATGACGATCGCGTCGTCTTCCCGTTCCCGGTCACCATTCCGCAGGGCGTGTTGCGCCCGGTCACGCTGGACGTGGTGGCCGACTATCTCATCTGCGAGGATACGTGCGTGCCGGAAACGGCGCGTGTCACCCTGACGCTCGACACGGACGCGGCCGAGCCCGATGTGCGCAATGGCGATCTCATCGCCAGCTGGATCGCGCGCAGCCATACCGATTTCCCCGGCACCGCGCAGGTCCAGAAGGACAATATGGACTGGACGCTCAGCCTGCGCATGGATGGCGGCTTCGGCGATGTCGAGTCGATCCGCTTCTTCCCGTTCGAGCACGAGATTTCCCACCCCGCCGAACAGCGCGCCGAGCTTGGCCGCCACGGCGCCACGCTGTCGCTGAAGGCGAGCAGCCTGACGGCGGCGTCAAAGCCGCTGCAGGGCGTTGTCGTGGTGGAGACGCGCGACGGCCGGCGCACGGGTTATGAGATCAGCGCCTCCGAGGGTGGCGCGCTGCCGGACACGACGGGCCTCGGCCCCGTGCGCCCGGCCGGATCGAAGGAGGTGTCCCCCTTTCGTCTCGCCTTCCTCGCCCTGATCGGTGGCCTGATCCTCAACCTGATGCCCTGCGTGTTGCCGGTCCTGTCGATGAAGGCGGTCGGCATGGTCTCGGCCGTGGCGAGCGGCGAGAAGCGCGAAGTGCAGCGCCATGGCATCTGGTACACCGCCGGCGTGCTTGTCTCGTTTGCCGCGCTCGCCGGCATCGTCGTTGCCATCCGCGCGGCGACCGGTCCGACAACGCTCGGCTTCCAGCTTCAGAACGCGCCGACCGTGGCCATCCTTGTGCTGATTATGTTCGCGGTCGGCCTGTGGCTGATGGGCATGTTCGAGCTTGGCACCTCGCTGCAGAACCTTGGTTCCGGCCTTGCCAGCCGGGAAGGGGATGTCGGGGCCTTCTTCACCGGCGTTCTGGCCGCTGTCGTTGGCGCGCCCTGTGTCGGCCCGTTCCTTGGCGCCGGTCTTGGCGCGGTGATGGGCGAACCGCCGCTGACCATCTTCGCCTTTTTCCTCGCCATGGGCTTCGGCCTTGCACTGCCCTTCCTTGTGCTGAGCTTTGCGCCTGGCTTGCACAAACTGCTGCCGAAGCCCGGCAAATGGATGGAGACACTGAAACAGGTCCTCGCCTTCCCGATGTTCCTCACCGCCGCCTGGCTGCTGAAAGTGCTGGGAGACCTTGCCGGCTCCGGTGCTGTCGCCTGGACGGCGGCCGGCGCCGCCGCGCTCGCCTTTGCCGCCTGGCTGTGGAAGCGGGAAGGGGCCCTGCCGCGCGTGCTTGCCGTGATCGCGATCCTCGCCGGCCTCGCCATCCCGCTGGAACGCGCCATGGCGCCGGCCCCGGCCATCGGCTCGTCGACGGCCTATGCGGCCAAGTATGAAGCCGAGCCGTGGAGCCGCGCCCTGGTGGCCCAGCGTGTCGCCGAGGGCCGCCCGGTCTTTATTGACTTCACCGCCAGCTGGTGCGCGACCTGCCAGGTCAACAAGGCGACGACGCTGAAATCGAAGGCCGTGCAGGAATTTTTCCACGCCAACAATGTCGCCTTCATGGTGGCGGACTTCACCCGCAAGGATCCGGAGATTGCACAGGAACTGGCCCGCCACCAGCGCGCCGGCGTGCCGATGTATCTCTGGTATCCGGCCGGCAGCGACGAGCCCCAGGTGCTGCCCGAAATCCTCACTCAAGGGATTGTGACTGGACTGCCGCTCGCGCCCTGAGTTTGCTATAGTTCCGAAACGCCCGACGACCTGACGCAAGACGGAGATGCCCCGATGCTGAGCCGCCAGAACCTGTCCCTCGCCGCCGGCATGGCCGCCGCTGTCATCCTGACGGCCGGCGCCCTGATCGCCTCGACCGCCGGAACCGCCGATGCCGGCACACAGCCCGGCGATGATGCGCCCGGCTTCTCCGGTGTCAATTCCTATGGCGACACGGTTTCCCTGTCGGACTATGCCGGCCAGACGGTCGTGCTCGAATGGACCAATGATGGCTGTCCCTTCGTGCGCAAACATTATTCCGCACCGCCTTCCAACATGCAGGGCCTGCAGGCCGGCGCCGCCGATGACGGCATTGTCTGGCTGACCGTGATTTCATCCGCACCCGGAAAGCAGGGCCATTCCGACGGTGCGCGTGCCAACCAGCTGACCGCCGACCGCGGCGCGGCGCCCGCGCATGTCATCCTGGACGAGTCCGGCGATATCGGCCGCCTCTATGGCGCCAAGACGACCCCGCACATGTTCGTCATCACGCCGGACGGCGAGATCGCCTATCAGGGCGCCATCGATTCCAAGCCCTCGGCCAATGTCGCTGACATCGGCACGGCGACGAACTATGTCACCGCTGCCCTCACCAGCCTGGCGGCAGGGGAGGCTGTCGAAGTGACCAACACCAAGCCCTATGGCTGTTCCGTGAAATATTGAAGCAGCTGGCAACAAGCGCTTGATCCGGCAGGGCACCGGCCCTAAAGCCGCTCGCCATGCTTGAGATCATTGCTGAAAATCCAGCCCTGCACGCCGAGGCGATCGAAGACCTGTTCGACCGCACCTTCGGCCCCGGCCACTTTGCCAAGACGGCAGAGCGCCTGCGCGAATATTCAGTTTCGCTGCCGGAGGTTTCCCGCGTCGCCGTGCTGGACGGGAAGGTAATCGGCGTCTGCCGCGTCTGGCCGCTGTCCGTGGGCCCGGCGCGCGACAAGGCGCTATTCTATGGGCCCGTGGCGGTCGCCCCGTCGCATCGCGGCTCCCGCCTCGGCCTCACCGTCACCGGCGAAGCACTGGAAGCGGGCACGGCGGCCGGCTGGCCGGCGGCGATCCTGATCGGTGCGCCCAGCTATTTCGGCGAGATCGGCTTTACCGTGACGCCGAAGAACCAGCTCATCTTTCCCGGCCCGCAGGACCAGGCCCGCGTCATGGTGCGCAACCTTGCCGGCGACGCCAGCCGTCTCGCCGGCCTCGTCACCGCGCCCTGACCAGCCGGCACGCGGTTTCCCGCGTCAGAAGCATCCTGCACGGCTGGGATCCAGCCTGCAGGCCTTGTCCATAAAGGGCTGTGCGGCGGCCCGGTCCTGCGCGCCGCCTTCGCCGACCTGCAGCATGTAGCTGTAATTGTTGCACCCATCGGCGACGTCGAGGTCGCAGGCCTTTTTGTAATAGGTGCGTGCCCCGGCATCGTCGACCGCGCCGCCTTTGCCCTCGTCAAGGGTAACGCCATAATTGTAGCAGCCTTTCCCGAGATCGCCCTCGCAGGCGGACTTGAAAAGCTGGCGGGCCATCGAGAGCGTGCCGGAGGGATCGGAGCCGTCCCAGATCCAGACGCCCAGCGCATAACAGCCCCTCGCCAGGCCGCCATCACAGGCGCGCGTCATGTAGTCCTTGGCGATCCCCATGTCCGGGGTCTGCGTGCCGTCGGGACTGTGCAATCCACCATAATGGTAGCAGGCTTTTGTCATGCCGCCCTCGCAGGCTTTCTTCAGGGCCGGGAGCGCGGCGTCGCGCTCCTGCTGTCCATCGCCTGCCGTGAGGATGGCCAGGCCGTAGCCCTGGCAGGCCTCAGGCGTGTCGAGGTCGCAGCCGACCTTGTAGACATCGCGGGCGCCGATCCAGTCCTGCGGCCCGCCGAGGCCCTTGACCAGAAGGTCGCCATACTGGGCGCAGGCGAGCCCGACGGTCTGGCCGCAGGCCCTGAGATAATAGGTGCGCGCCTGTTTGAGATCCTGCGCTGGCGGCGCGGCATTGTGCAGGACATAAGCCTGATTGTAGCAGGCGATTGCATCGCCCTGGTCGCATTGCGGCGTGAATTCCTCAAGATACGCCTCCGCCTCGGCGGCGGTGAATTCCTGAGCTGCGCAGACCTGTGCGGCCGACAGGATCGCGAGAAGCAGGGCGGCAAGACGCGGCATCGCGGGTGACCTTTCTTCAGACTGTTCCACCTAGAAAGGCGGGAAACAGCCGGAAATCAGGTCACCCTTTTTGGCGTCCGGCAGTCCGGCCGGCCGGGCCGTCAGGTCACCGCATACCAGATGCAGGCGCCGGCGGTGACCAGCATCACGATGACGCTGATCAGCGTGCCGAACATGCGGCCCGGGCTGCCGCCGGAGGATCCGCCGAGCCCGAAAGCATGCAGCACCCGGCCAAGCAGGAAACTGCCGCCGAGCCCGTGGATCAGCAGGACCGGCGCCGACAGCGCGCCAAGGCCGATCAGGCCCAGCATCACCACCGGCACATCCTCCACCGCATTGCCCTGAACGCGGATGGCCCGCTGCATGGCGTCATTGCCACCATCGCCGAAGCCGACCTTTTCCGAGGTTCGCACCCGGCCGACATTGCCCTTCAGGATCATCATCAGCAGTACGAACAGGCCGGCATAAAGTACGGCCGCTTCCATTGACGTCATTGGTATTCCTCCCTGTGACCCGGCGACCATAGCCATATTTGCCCAAAGGTCAGCAGGTTTCCGGTCTCGCCAGAAGGGGCTTGATTGCCTTTGCGGCAGGGGGCCTCAATAGTGTAACGAAAAATACAGAGGCCTGCCGGATGCTTCCGGACACGCTGGAGAGGAAACACTGACGTGCCCCATGGCGACGGAACCCAACCGGTCGAAGCCGAGCCACAGGCGGCCGCGCGTCCGGCGATCCTGGCCTTCCTGGCCACCCCGCGCGGGCGCTTCTTCGCGGCCATCTGCGCGGCGCTGGTGGCCCTGCTCCTGCTGAGCCGTTTCATGGCCGACCGGGCGGCCTATGTCTCGACTGCCGATGCCCGTATCGCTGCCGACATGATCGCCGTCGCCACCGACATTTCCGGCCGCATCACATCCAAGCCCGTTTCGTCCGGCGACGCAGTGAAGGCCGGCGACGTGCTCTACACGATCGATGACCGCGAAGCCGTGTTCGCGCTGGAGGAATACGAGGCCGATGCCGCGCGGCTCGAAGCCGAGATTGCGCGGGAAGAAGCCCGTATCGGGCTCGCCTCCTCCAAGGCCGGCAGCGAGGTTGCCGCCCGCCGGGCAGGGGCCCAGTCGGCAACCGCTTCTGTCGAAGCAGCGAAGTCCGACTATGAGACCGCCGAGCGCGAATACGAGCGCACGCAAGGACTGTTCAACCGGGGCCTGGTGCCGCAATCGGCGCTCGACCAGGCGAAGAATGCGATGGACACCGCCGCCCAGGCCGTACGCCGCGCCGAGGCTGACCGTGAGACCGCCGTCGCCGACCAGCGCACTGCCAGCATCCAGGGCCAGGAAGTCAGCCTGATCGAACATGACCTCGCCGTGCTGCGCGCGGCCCTCGAACAGGCCGAAGCACGTGTCGAGGCGCAGAAGGTGGTGGTGGAACACCACACGATCCGCAGCCCCATCGACGGCGTTGTGGACGAACTCTTCTATGATCTCGGTGAACATTCCCTGCGCGGCTTCCGCATGGCGCTGCTGCATGATCCCGATGCCGTCTGGGTCAGCGCCAATATCAAGGAAACCGATATCCGCAATGTCGCCATCGGCGCGGATGTCCGCGTGCACGCCGACAGCGAACCCGGCAAGCGCATCACCGGCGAAGTCACGCGCATTCATGACGCGACCATGGCCGAAGCGGCGATGATGCCCAATCCCAATGCCAATGGCGTGTTCACCAAGATTACCCAGCGCATCACCGTGCGCATCGATGTCGACCCGGCCGGCGTGCGCCTGCGCCCCGGCACCATGGTGCGTGTTCGGATCAAGAAGCAGAAACCGGGGGAAGGGGCCGCCGCGTGAGCGAGGCCGCCGGCACGCTTCCGCTCGCCGGCGCACAGGGTCAGCCGGACGATATTCCGGCCATGGCGGGCCTGGCCGTGCGCGAACGCTTCGCGCGCTTCGGGCCCGGCTACCGCTGGTTCCTCCTCTTCGCCATGCTGACCGGCTCGCTCTCCACCATGCTGGCGGCGACGACGATCAATGTCGCCTTGCCGGCGATTATCGGCGCGTTCGGCCTCGGCCAGGACCAGGCGCAGTGGATGTCCACCGCTTTCCTCGCTTCCTCCACCATCGCCATGCTGGCCAATGCCTGGGCGATGTCCACCTATGGGCCGCGGGCAACCTATGTGTTCGGCATGTTCCTGTTCATCGCCGGATCGCTGCTCGGTGCGGTCTCGACAACGCTTAGCATGCTGATCGTTTCGCGGGCGATGCAGGGCGTTTCGGCGGGCCTGTTGCAGCCCATGTCCATGTTCCTGATCTTCCAGACCTTTC
>JAGQRO010000013.1:0-577 GCA_020425315.1 Hyphomonas sp.
TTGATTTCCGGCTGGCCGAACTTTGCCTTCTCCGATGCGATGATCATGTCGCACATCATGGCAAGCTCGCATCCGCCGCCGAGGGCGAAGCCGTTCACCGCCGCGATCACCGGCTTGCGGCAGGCCGCGAACCGGTCCCACAGGCCGAAGAAATCGTCGACATACATGTCGGAGAAGCTCTGCGGCTGCATCTCCTTGATGTCGGCGCCGGCGGCAAAGGCCCGACCCTCACCCGTCAGGATACTGACGGCAATGTCCTTGTTCCGGTCGATCTCGCCGAAGACATGCGCCACTTCGCTCATGACTTCCTGGTTCAGAGCATTCAGGCTGTCCGGCCGGTTGATCGTGACCAGCGCAATGCGGTCAGAATGTTCGAAAGTAATGGTGCTGTAAGACATGAATTATCCCATCGTCGGAATGATGAAGGCCTGATCGCCGATATCGCCTTCGGGCCAGCGCTGGGTGACGGTCTTGATCTTCGTCCAGAACTTCACGCCTTCCGGTCCGTGCTGGTTCGTATCGCCGAACGCCGAGCGCTTCCAGCCCCCGAAGGTGTGATAGCTCACCGGCACCGGGA
>JAGQRO010000013.1:583-3095 GCA_020425315.1 Hyphomonas sp.
ACGTTCACGCCGACCATGCCGACATTCACCTGCGCGGCAAACTCGCGCGCGGCCCGGCCATTACTCGTGAAGATCGCGCAGCCATTGCCATACTGGTGATTGCTCGGCAGCGCCGCGGCCTCTTCGAGGGACTCCGCGCGCACCACCTGCAGCACCGGCCCGAAGATTTCCTCCTGATAGGATTTCATGCCCGGCTTCACATGGTCGAACAGGCTCGGCCCGATGAAGAAGCCGTCCTCGGCGCCCTGCATGGAGAGGCCCCGCCCGTCGAGCTTCAGGTCCGCGCCTTCGTCCACGCCCATCTGGATATAGGATTCGATTTTCGCGCGGTGCGCGGCAGAGACGACCGGGCCGTAATGGGCTTCCGGGTCCGTTGAGACGCCGACGCGAAGACCCTGGGCCGCCTCCAGCATCCGCTCGACGAATTCATCGCCCGTCTTCTTGCCAACCGTCACGGCCACCGGCAGCGCCATGCAGCGTTCGCCCGCCGAGCCATAGGCCGCGCCGACGATGTCTTTCACCGCCTGTTCCATGTTGCAGTCGGGCATGATGATGCCGTGGTTCTTCGCCCCGCCCATGGCCTGCACGCGCTTTCCGTGCGCCGTGCCGGTGGCGTAGACATATTGTGCGATGTCGGACGATCCGACAAAGCTCACGGCCTTGATGTCAGGATGCTTCAGGATGGCATCGACGGCCACCTTGTCGCCATTGACGACGTTCAGCACGCCTTCCGGCGCGCCGGCTTCCAGAAGGAGTTCGCCAAGGCGCATCGGCACCGACGGGTCTTTCTCCGACGGCTTCAGGATGAACGTGTTGCCGCAGGCAATCGCCACGGCGGCCATCCAGCACGGGATCATGGCGGGGAAGTTGAACGGCGTGATGCCGGCCACGACGCCCAGCGGCTGGCGCATGGAATAGACATCGATGCCGGGGCCGGCGCCCTCGGTATACTCGCCCTTCTGCAGGTGCGGGATGCCGCAGGCGAACTCGACCACATCAATGCCGCGCTGCACGTCGCCTTTCGAGTCGGCCACCACCTTGCCATGCTCGGAGGAGAGCAGCTCGGCCAGTTCGTTGATGTTGGCTTCCAGCAGGCGCTTGAACTCGAACATCACGCGCGCCCGGCGCTGGGGGTTCATGACGGACCAGGCCGGAAAGGCCGCGGCCGCATTGGCAACGGCCTTGTCCAGTTCGGCCTCTGTGGCGAGCGCCACTTTCGCCTGAACCTTGCCGGTGTTCGGATTGTAGATGTCGCCGAACCGGCCGGATGTGCCGGCGACTGTCTTGCCGCCGACAAAATGATGCACTTCGCGCATGGCGCTCTCCCGTATTGTTCTGGTGGGAGTTTAGTTCAGCGGATTTCTGAGATACAGGGACAGTATCGCAGGTTTAACCTGCATTTTTGCAGGTAAATTTCATGCACTGGGACGATCTCAAGGTCTTTCTGACGGTCAGCCGCGCGGGCCGGCTCGAAACGGCCGCCGCCGCCCTGAAACAGGACGCCACGACCACCAGCCGCCACATCCGCCGGCTGGAGCAGGATCTCGGCCAGACCCTGTTCGAGCGCACGCGGCGCGGTCATGTCCTGACGGACCTCGGCGAGGCGCTGGTGCGCCAAATCGAGGAGATGGAATCCATCTCTATCGGCATCCAGGAAATCGCCGGGCGCAACCAGACCGTGTCGGGCCGCATCCGCCTTGGCGTGCCCGAAGGGCTCGGCTCGCAATTCATCGCGCCGCGCCTGTCGCACTTCACGGACCAGTGGCCGGCGGTGGAAATCGACCTCATCGCCCTGTCAGGTTATGTCAGCGTGCCGAAGCGCGAGGCGGACATGTCGATCCTGCTGACCCGGCCCAAGGCAGGGCGCCTGAAAGTCCGTAAACTGACGGATTATTCCCTCCGCCTCTATGCCAGCAAGGACTACCTGAAAGGCCGCCCGGCCATCGCCTCGACGCGAGACCTCGAACAGCACACGCTGATCGGCTATGTCGACGATCTCGTCTATTCGCCGCAGCTCAGATATTTCGAGGATATCCTGCCGGGCCTCGTGCCGCGCATCTGCAGCCCCTCCATCCTTGCGCAAACGGAACTTGCGCGCTCCGGCGCCGGGCTCTGCATCCTGCCGAAATTCATCGCCAGCCGGCATCCTGAGCTGAAACTTGTCCTGCCCGATGAAGTTCAGGTCACCCGCTCCTTCTGGCTGGTCGTCCACCAGGACGTTCAGGACTTCGCCCGCATCCGTCACCTCAGCGATTTCCTCACCGCGATCACGGCCGATGCCCGCAATATCCTGAACTAGACCAAGGGCCGCCTCCTCCGGACTTTTCCTGCCCCATCCGGACAGCCTCCGGACAGTTTACGGACCTTTTTCCGGACTGTTTTGCGCCGGATTCCGGGGCCTGTCCGGGCTATTTTCGGACCGTTTCCGAACTGCTTCCCGGCAGGCATCGCCGCCGCGCCGCTTGACAGATTTCTCTGCGCATTATAAATAACTGACCAGTCAGTTATTTAT
>JAGQRO010000200.1 GCA_020425315.1 Hyphomonas sp.
TTCGGATCGAAGATGATGTCTTCGGCCGGGAAGCCTAATTCCTCTGTCAGGACACGGAAAGCGCGCTGGCAGATCTCCACCTTGCGGGCTTTCGTGTCCGCCTGTCCGGTCTCATCGAAGGCCATGACGACGACAGCGGCGCCGTAGGAGAGGCAGGCGCGCGCCTGCTCCACGAATTTCGCTTCGCCCTCCTTCAGGGAGATCGAATTGACTACACACTTGCCCTGCACGCATTTCAGGCCCGCCTCGATCACCTCCCATTTGGAACTGTCGATCATCACCGGCACGCGGGCGATGTCCGGCTCGGCGGCGATCAGGTTCAGGAAGGTGCGCATGGCTTCGGCACCGTCCAGCATGCCTTCGTCCATATTGACGTCGATCACCTGGGCGCCGTTCTCCACCTGCTGGCGGGCGACTTCCACGGCATCGGCATAACGCCCATCCGTGATCATCCTGCGGAACACGGCCGAGCCGGTGACGTTCGTCCGCTCACCGACATTGACGAAGGATTGGGAGGCGGAGCCGGTCATTTCACTAGTTTCCTGAATAGTTCGTCCGCCATCGCACGTTCGGCAGCAGATGTGACATGCTTCTGTCCGGAATTCTCTTCGCCCCAGGCCAGTTCGGCCTCGATGAGGTCGTCCAGAGCAGCGATACGTTTCCCACTGCCAACCTCGCTCGCCCTAGCCTTCGCCTGAAGCAAGTCCGAAATTTCAGCCTGGAGGCCCGGATCGATATCGACCCGCGAGACCAGTTCCTGAAAATTCATCGGCGGAAGCAGGCCGGGATGAAGCCTCACCCAACGGATCGCCAATGCCGGACGTAGGACATAGAAATATTTCTTCAGATTGACGGCTGTCTCGCCCTCAATATTGCGCTGCCACTGGCGGCGGGCGAGATGGTAATAGTGCGGCACGCATTCGCCGGGCGCGACCACCGCATGAGCGAAATCGAGCAGCGGCTGGCAGGCGCTTTCGTTCCATTTGTACCTGATCGGGCTGGACAGCCATTCGAGCAGCACGGGATTGGGCTTCAGCAAGAGCGCCAGTGCCTTGCGGATATCCCAGCCATTGATGTCGAGGTCTCCTTCGATGGGCAGTTCGATCACGTCCCGGCGGTCAAAGACGCTGAGATACGAGTCCGCTGTGTGCGCATAAACAAATCGCACATCGTAATCGCTGTCCGGTGACGGGAAGCCCCAGGCGCGGCTGCCGCTTTCGATGGCGAACAGAATTTTGACCTGATTGGCCGCTTCAATGTCGCGAATCCCGCGCTCAATCTCCGACCTGCGGCCGGGATCGATCACCGCATCATAGGCGAGGCCGCTCATTTTCTGATCCGCCCGGCATCCAGTGGCCAATCGCCATCGGCGACGGGCGGGAAGCCTTCCACAGCCTGGTTGTACCAGTAGACCCACGCCGTTTCGCCGGTCTCATTACCCGCATCGTCGCAGAGCGGAATCCGTTTGCGGATGTAGAGGCTGGTGGCGGGGTCGTCCGTCACATCCTCGAACGCATCCATCGGCGCCACGATGGCGGCGTCCTTCAATTGCCAGCGGATGCCGTGGCAGAGATCGTCGCCCGCCACCACGCCCGGAAAGCCGCCAAGATCGACCATCCGCCCGCGGAACCGGCACGGCGCGCCGAACGCGCCCGCTGTGCCCAGCGACAAGTCCGCCGGCTGCCCCGCGGCACCGAGTTTCAGGAGGCCGTAGAAGACGAAGAGGTCGCCTTCGGCCGCGGGCGGCTTCGTCACGAGGCCACCTCGAACGGTTCAAGGCCCGACAGGCGCAGCGTGTGCTTATGCGCAACCGGCACATGCGGCTTCACGCCCTCCACGGCTTTTGCGATGGCGGCGATATGCTCCGGCGTCGTGCCACAGCAGCCGCCGAGAATATTGACCATGCCGTCGCGAGCCCAGCCGCCAAGCTCGCCTGAAGTCTGTTCCGGTTGCTCGTCATACTGGCCCATCTCATTGGGCAGGCCGGCATTCGGATAGGCCGCGACCAGCGTGTCGGCAACGCGCGAAAGGGCGGCGATGTGCGGACGCATCAGGTCCGCCCCGAGGGCGCAGTTGAAGCCGATGGCGAAGGGCTTCGCATGGCGCACGGAATTCCAGAAGGCCTCCACCGTCTGGCCGGAGAGGGTCCGGCCGGACCGGTCGGTGATCGTGCCGGAAATCCAGATGGGCAGCTTTTCGAGCCCCTCGGCCTCAAGGTCCATGATCGCCTTGATGCAGGCCTTGCAGTTCAGCGTGTCGGTGATCGTTTCGATCAGGTAGAGGTCCACCCCGCCTTCATTCAGGGCACGGACCTGTTCGCGGTAGGCTTCATACACGTCATCGAAGGTGACAGAGCGCGCGCCCGGATCGTTCACATCGGACGACATGGACAGCATCTTGTTCAGCGGGCCGATGGAGCCGGCGACGAAGCGCGGCTTGTGCGGCTCCTTCGCGGTCCAGGCGTCCGCTGTCGCGCGGGCAAGCTTGGCGCCCTCCAGATTGATATCGCGGACAGAGGCGGCATCGAGCTTGTAATCGTCCTGCGCAATGACCGTTGCGCTGAACGTGTTGGTCTCCGAAATGTCCGCCCCCGCACCATAATAGGCATTGTGCAGATCGGTCACAATGTCCGGCCGCGTGATGCAGAGGATGTCATTGTTCCCCTTCATCTGACCCGGATATTTCGCCTCCTTGAAGCGGTCGCCGCGATAGTCGGCTTCGTCGAGGCCGCGGCGCTGGATCATCACGCCGCAGGACCCGTCAAGGATGAGAATGCGCTCCTTCGCGGCCGCTTTCAGCGCCGCAATGCGTTCCTGGCGTGTCATGTCAGGCTGCCTTTGCAGGTTGGGGTTTGAGGCCGAGCAGGCGGCAGGTGGACAGCGCCAGCCCCGCCCGGTTCAGCGTGTAGAAATGGAAGTCCTCGACGCCTTCTTCCTGCAGCTTGCGGCAGAGGTCGGCGGCAACATTGGCGGTGACAAGGTCACGCGTTTCTTCATCCGTATCGAGACCATCGTAAAGGTCTGCCAGCCAGTCCGGGATGCTCGCGCCGCAAAGGCCGCTGATCCGCTGCAGGCCCCGGAAGTTCGGCTGAAGCATGATGCCCGGCACGATCGGCATGGTGACGCCGCCGGCGCGGGCCTTCTCCAGGAAGCGAAGATAGACCTCCGGCTCGAAGAAGAATTGCGTGATCGCCCGGTCGGCGCCGGCATCCTGCTTGGCTTTGAGATAGGCGATCTCGGCGTCCCAGCCTTTGCTTTCCGGGTGCAGTTCCGGATAGCAGGACACGGAGATTTCGAAACACTTGCCGAGCTCCGGCCGATGCGCGCGCAAGCCTTCGACCAGGTCCACCGCATCGCGGAAGCCGCCGGGATAGACATCGAACTTCGCGCCCATGCCGGCGGGCGGATCACCGCGCAGGGCAACGATGTGCTTCACGCCGGCCTGCCAGTACTGTTCGGCCACGGCCAGCACATCCCCCTTGGTGGCGGAGACGCAGGTGAGGTGCCCGGCGGGTTTCAGGCGGGTCTCCTGCGCGATCCGCTTCACCGTGTCGTGCGTGCGCTCGCGCGTCGAACCGCCAGCCCCATAGGTGACCGAAACGAAAGCCGGCGCCATCGGCTCCAGCCGCTCGACGGTTTCCCAGAGGCGCGCGGCCATGGCGTCACTCTTGGGCGGGAAGAATTCGAAGGAAACGCGGGGGGCATTGCTGGTCATGCCGCTGACTCCTGGCTGTCCGCGCTTTTCACGGCGGACCAGATATTGACCGTCAGGCCGGGCTCATTGCCTTGCGGGGGCGCGAATTGGCGGGCGGGCGACAGGCTGAGTCCGGCCGCACCGGCCCAGCCGGCCATCGCATCCTCCGACAGGCCAAGACGGTGATGGCCATGTTCGGAGCGGAGGAATTCAAGATCGTGCGGGGCGAAATCCACCACCAGCAGCCGTCCACCCGGCTGGAGGATCCGCGCCGCTTCGGCGATCACGCGGCTGGGCGCATGCACATAGTGGAGCACCTGGTGAATAATCACGAGATCGGCCGAGCCATCCTCGAACGGCACGGCGGTGACATCGCCCTGGCGCACGCGGGCCACCGGCGCGCCGCCCTGCTCCAGATTGGCGCGGGCAACCGTCAGCATGTGATGGCTGAGGTCGATGCCCTCGGCCTCTTTCGCGCGCGGAGCGAACAGGGCCAGCATCCGGCCGGTGCCGGTGCCGAAATCGACCACGCGCCGGAACGGCCCCGGCCCGGCAATTTCCAGCAACGCCTGCTCGATCGCCTCATTGGGATAGTGGAGCGCACGAATCGCGTCCCAGTTCTCGGCAACGGCGGAGAAATAGGCCTGCGCCGACGCGGCCCGGGCGGCGCTGACTTCGTCGAGCCGTTCGGCGTCGCGCCGGAATTCCGGCACCTCGGCGCCCAGCTGCGCGAACAGCGATTCGAGAAATTCATGGCCCGCACCCCGGCTGGCTGCCCGGTAGAAGACAAAGGCCCCTTCCGGCATACGCTCGACGAGGCCCGCCGATGTTAGCGCTTTCAGATGGTGCGACAGGCGCGGCTGGCTGAGCGAGAGAACCTGCACCAGTTCCCCGACCGACAGGTCACGGTCGCGCAGCAACGCCAGTATTCGCAGGCGAGTCGCCTCTCCGGCGGCGCGCAGCCGGTCCAGTGTCGGGTCGAATTTCGAGCTCATGGAAAACATATAAACATTGATTTATATGTTTGGCAATACAATCAGCGCTGCAGGGTGGCGCGTTTGCAACGCTGCAAAGGAATCGCAATGAGCGAGTTGCACCGCTCCTGCGAAGAGACCATTTACCCCGACATGTTATCCGGAACCATGACCATGATCGGAAAATACACTGCTTGCGCGGCCGTGTTGGGCCTTGCCGCCTGTGCCACGACGCCCCCGCCGACCGACCCCGGCGCGGTTCCAGACCCCTATGAGGGCTTCAACCGGCAGATGTTCGCGTTCAACAATGGCGTGGACAAATATGCCCTGGGGCCGGCCGCCTCGGCTTACGAGACGGTCACGCCGGAATTCGCGCGCGACCGCGTCGGCGACTTCCTGCGCAACCTGAGAGCGCCCGTCATCTTCGTGAACGATGTGCTGCAGGCCGAGCCGTCGCGGGCTGCCGACACGTTCACACGTTTCACGATCAACACCACAATCGGCCTTGCCGGCCTGTGGGATGCGGCCGACCATTTCGGTGTCGAACACCATGGCGAGGATTTCGGCCAGACGCTGGCCGTGTGGGGCATCGACAGCGGTCCTTATCTGGTCCTGCCCTTCATTGGCCCGACCACGCCGCGTGATGCGCTTGGCATGGGCGTCGACCGCGCCCTCGACCCGCTGACCTGGACCGAATTCGACGGCGATCCCGATCTGGACGACAAGATCATGGTCGGCCGGGCTGTCCTCGGCGGCCTGAATGCCCGGGTCGCGCTGGACGAGCAGATCGAACAATTGAACGCCCAACCCGAACCTTATGTTGCCCTGCGACGGATCTATTCATCTCAGCGTCAGGCAGAGATTCGTAATGGTAAGCCTCTGGATGAGGCGGAGTTGTACGAAGATCTCCCAGATTTTGACGAATTTGACGAATAGCCAAGACCCACACCGCAAGCAGGAGCCCCCCTTGAAACGCCTGACCCTCCCCGCAATCGTTATGGCCGCGCTTGCCGCGATGGCCCTGCCGGCCGTGGCGGATGCTAACACCGAAGCCTATGTCCAGAAGAATGCCAGTGAAGTGCTGGCCTCGCTGAACGACCCCTCGCTGGACGCCGAAGCGCGCACGGCGAAGTTCAACGCCTACATGGACAAGTTTACAGACATGGAAGCGGTGGCGAACTTCGCCATCGGCAAATATGCGCGCCGCTTCACCACCCAGGAACTGGCCGACTATCAGCGCGTGTTCCGCGAATACGCCCTGGCCGTGTATGAGAACGAACTGGATGCCTATCGCGGCGAAGCCGTGCTGGTGAAGGATTCGGTCGACCGGTCCGAAAAGGATTCGATCGTCAACACCGTGATCAAGCGCGATGACGGCAAGGACATGGATGTGCGCTGGCGCGTGCTGACCCGTGACGGCGAATACCAGGTCGTCGACGTGGCCCTGAACCTTGATGGCAACCTGATCTGGCTGGGCATCGAACAGCGCGCCCAGTTCCTCGCCCTGCTGGACCGCACCAATGGCTCGGCGTCCGCCCTGATCGCCAAGATCGAGGGCATGAAGCAGACCCTCCTGACGAAGAAGCGCAGCTAGGGTCCTTCCGGACATAGCTGAAACAACAAGGCCCGCATCCAGACCGGATGCGGGCCTTGTCCTTTGTGGCCTGCCCTGCCGGCCTAAGGCGTGGTGGCAGGACCGATCGCGATGTCGAATGGCGCGCCGGGGCCCAGCGGCAGTTGGAACAGCATCCACAGGGCCACCAGGATCACACCGGACAAGAGCAGCCAGACCGAATACGGGATCATCATCGCCGTCAGGCTGCCGAGGCCGAAATCCTTCTGCCAGCGCTGGCAGAAGATCAGGATCAGCGGGAAATAGACCATCAGGGGCGTGATGATATTCGTCGCCCCATCGCCCACACGATAGGCTGCCGTCGCGCCCTCCGGGCTGACGCCCAGCAGCATCAGCATCGGCACGAGCACCGGCGCCAGCAGCGCCCATTTGGCGCTGGCCGATCCGACGAACAGGTTCAGCAGCCCCGTCAGCAACACGATCAGCCCGATCACGACCGGTAGCGGCAGGCCGCTTGCCTGGATCGCGCCTGCTCCGTGCACGGCGGAGATGAGGCCGAGATTCGACCAGTTGAACATCGCCACGAAATGCGCCGCTGCGAACGCCAGAACGAGATAGTAGCCGAGATCCTTCATCGCCTCGGTCATCATGCCGACAAGGTCGCGGTGATTGTTGATCGTGTTGGCGGCTGCGCCATAGGCCCAGCCGGCCGCCAGGAACAGGATCAGGAACGCTGCCACGAGAGAGCGGAAGAAGGGCCCGGCTTTCTGGTACCACGGATTGCCTTCGGTGCCGGGGCCGTCATCGAGCAGCGGCGTGCCCGGCCCAAGCGTCATGAAAGCCCAGAGCAGGCAGACACCGAGCAGCGCGAGGCCGGCATAGCGCAGGCCCTTCTTCTGCTCCGGTGTCAGCGGCGCGTCTTCGTCGCCGACATCGATGCCGGCACCGGGCGCATGGTGCCACTTGCCGAGGCGGGGCTCGATCACCCGGTCGGTCACATACCAGATGACC
>JAGQRO010000201.1 GCA_020425315.1 Hyphomonas sp.
CCTGAAGGATGCGGACGGGGCACTCAAGGTCGATCGGCCCGTCGAGCAGCGCCCAGCCGCGCCCATCCTCGATCAGGGCGCGGGTGATGATGTAGGGCTCGCCATATTCGGAGGGGCGCAGCGTCTGGCCGGTGATGGTGATTTCCTCCTGCTGGCGGGGGGTGAATTCCGGCCACATCAGTTTCTGCGTGAAATCCGGCGCAGGCGCGACCAGCACCATGCCGGCCAGGCGCTCGCGCCGGGCAAGACCGGCGAGCAGGGCCATCCACCCGCCCATGCTGGAGCCGACGAGTATGAGCGGCCCGTCGGTCAGCGCATCGATGGCGTCGAGCGCATCCTCGCGCCATTGCGAAATCGTGCCGTCCTCGAAGGCGCCGGAGGATTCGCCATGGCCGGAATAGTCGAAGGCGAGGAAGCCGTGGCCCTGTTCCTTCGTCCAGGTTTCGAGGCGCATCACCTTGGTGCCGGTGATGTCGGACTTGAAGCCGCAGAGCCAGACATAGGTGAGGTCGGAACGCGTCGGCGCATGGCGGCGGTGGGCGAGGCGCCTTCCGCAGCGGGAGGTGAAGTGCTCGGTTGTCATTCCCCTCCCGTTCCGTCATCTGTCTCGCCTGTCAAGCGAACGGATGGCGTGCCGCCTTGGAACCACTTCCCGACATGACTGGCCTGACGATCCTGCAGGTCGCCCCGGAACTCTCCGCGGGCGGGGTGGAGCGCACGGTGCTGGAAGTCACCGAAGCCATTGTTCAGGCGGGCGGCCGGGCGCTGCTGGCCAGCAAGGGCGGGCGGCTGGAGGCAGAGTTCAAGCGCCTCGGCGGGGAACTCTTCCGCATGGACGCCAAGTCCAAGAATCCGCTCGTGCTGAAGGCGAACGAGGCGCGCCTGAAGAAGATCATCGCGGACGAGAAGGTGAGCCTGGTGCATGCCCGCTCGCGCGCCCCGGCCTGGAGCGCCTATGGCGCGGCGAAGGCGATGGAGGTGCCCTTCGTCACGACCTATCACGGCGCCTATTCCGGCACGTCGGGCCTCAAGGTCCGCTACAATTCGGTGATGGCAAAGGGCGACCTGGTGATCGCCAATTCGAACTGGATCGCCGAGCATGTGCACAAGGTGCACAATCTGGCGCGCGAGCGGATCGTCACTATTCCGCGCGGCGTGGACCTTGCCGTGTTTGATCCGGTCGTGGTTCAGCCGTCGCGGATTGCCGCGGTGAAGGAGCGCTGGGGCCTTGCCGGCGATCCGCGCGCCGTGCTGCTGCTGCCGGGGCGGCTGACCGAATGGAAGGGCCAGATCGTGGCGCTGGAGGCGCTCAGCCATCTCGACCCGGAGGAGCGCGCCGGCCTCGTCCTTGTGCTGATGGGCGATTCGCAGGGGCGCGATGCCTATGTCACCCGGATCGAAGATACCGCCGTGGCGCGCCATCTCGACGGACAGGTCGTGATCGCCTCGCATGAGGCCGACATGCCGGCAGCCTATCTTGCCGCCGACATCGTGCTCGCCCCCTCGGTCCGGCCGGAAGCCTTCGGGCGGGTGGCAGCGGAAGCCTCGGCCATGGGCCGTCCGGTGATCGTGACGGATCATGGCGGCGGGCGGGAAACCGTGATCGACGGGGAGACCGGCGCCCGGGTCGAGCCCGGCGATGCCAAGGCACTGGCGGCAGCCATCCGCACGCTCATGGCGCTTGGCGCCACCGCCCGCGCCGGGATGGGCAAGGCGGGGCAGGCGCACGTACAGCAGCATTTCTCCAAGCGGGGGCTTCAGGCCGCGACGCTCGGCGTCTATAAGCGCCTCATCGGATAGGGGTCCGAAGAGGTAGGAATGGCCAAAGCCAATAATGTCGCGAGTCCGGTGAATCCGGGGGCTGCGGCGAAGGAAGTCCTTGTCATCAAGCTGAGCGCGCTCGGCGACTTCGTGCTGGCGCTCGGGGCGATGAAGGCCGTGCGGGAGTTCCATCCCTCCGCCCGCATCACCCTGCTGACGACGCCGCCATTTGAGGATTTCGCCTCCCATTGCCCGTATTTCGACCGGGTCGAGACCGACGGCCGCCCGGCCACGATGAAGGCGACGACCGCGCTGCTCAGCCGGATCCGCAAGTCGAACTACGACATTATCTATGACTTCCAGACCAGCGGGCGGACGAAGAACTATTTCACCGCGCTCAGCCGCGTCGGCAAGGCGCCGCTCTGGTCGGGCCATCATGAGAAGGCGGCCTTCTTCCACGACAATCCAGAGCGCGGGAAGATGCATTCCATCGAACGGCTGGCCGAACAGCTGGCCGTTGCCGGGCTTGCGCCGGAGGGGCGCTGGAACATCCACAATTATCCGAAGCCGGATCTTTCCTGGGTGCGCCACAAGCTGCGCAATGCGCCGCGCCTTCAGCCGGCCTATTTCGGGCTGGAAGAACCCTACATGCTGCTGATCCCCGGCGCCTCGGAGCACCGCGAGGCCAAGCGCTGGCCAATTGAACGCTATGCCGAACTGGCGCGCCGCATCGCCGATGCGGGCGTGACGCCGGCGATTATCGGGTCCAAGGCCGAGGGGCAGATCGCCTTCGAGCTGATGAAGAAGGAGAAGCGGGTCAAGAGCCTGGTGACCCGGACGGACCTGTTCCAGATCGTCACCCTGGCGGAAAAGGCGGCCTTCGTGGTGGGCAACGATACCGGCCCGATGCACATGGCCGCGATTGCCGGGGCGCCGGGCGTTGCCCTGTTCGCCACCGATGAAAGCGACCCCGATCATGCCGCCCCGCGCGGTGCCCGCTCGCCGATCATCAACTCGGCCCCGACGCTGGCGGAGCTGGAAGTCGACACGGTGTGGCGCTCGATCCTCGCCCTCAGTGTGCTTCCCGCTTGACCGGGAATGAAAATTTGCCCACTGCGCCCAGCCTTGAAGATGCCCGCAACTGCAGGCATATTCAGCCATTCTGTAAACGGCCATGAAGGAGACAAGCCATAGCTCGCAGACCAGACACCGACGCACCCCAGAAGGACAAGGGGCCGCGCACCAATGAGGACATCCGGGCCGCCAAGGTCCTGCTGATCGACGAAAACGGCGAGAAGCAGGGCGTGATGCCGCTGGGAGCCGCGCTCGACGCCGCCCGCGAAGCAGGCATGGACCTTGTCGAGGTTTCGCCGAACCAGGAAGTCCCCGTCGTCAAGATTCTCGACTATGGCAAGCTGCGCTTTGAAGAGCGCAAGAAGAAGGCCGCCGCGAAGAAGAAGCAGAAATCTTCCGAGCTGAAAGAAATCAAGATGCGCCCGAACATCGACACCCATGATTATGAGGTGAAGAAACGGGCCATGGCGCGCTTCTTCGAGGAAGGCGACAAG
>JAGQRO010000202.1 GCA_020425315.1 Hyphomonas sp.
AGACTTCCGCCAGCATGCCGAAGCCGGAACCGGCATACATCGCGTAAAGCACGATGGAGGCGAGGTCGCCGAAACTGATCTGACCAGTCGCCACCATTCGGGCGCCGTTCCACAACATCGCCGTCATGCCGCCGAACAGCAGCACAGAGAACATCACGATCATCACCGAGCGGGCGCGAATCCGCTTCATCGCGGCGTCGAAGGTCGCCTCCACGGCATGGGAGAAGGTGCCGAGCCGGCTATCCTCACGGCTGTAGGCCTGGACAAGTTCGATCGCGTCGAGCGCTTCGGCTGCCTCTGCGCCGGCTTCGGCGAGGCGGGACTGGGCCCGGTTCGACATGGTGCGGATGCGGCGGCCGACGCCCAGAACGGGCAGGATCGCAATCGGCAGGCTGGCGATCAGGGTGAGGCCCAGCTTCCAATTGACGACCAGCATCATGATGACGGCGCCGACCGTGGTCAGGATCGTGCGGGTTGCCAGGGAGGCCGATGAGCCGAGGAAGGTCTCGATCAGGGTGATGTCGGCGGTGAGGCGCGAGACGGCCTCGCCGGACCGCATCTTCGAATGGAAGCGGGGTCCGAGCTTCAGGAGGTGGGCGTAAAGGTCCCGGCGCAAATCCGCTGCGATGCGTTCGCCAAAGCGCGAGACGAAATAGAACCGGACCGCACCCAGCACGCCGGACACGATGGCCGCCGCGGCCACCCAAAGGAAGGACTGGTCCACGATGGCCAGCAGGCGTTCCGGATCGCCGCCGGCCACTCGTCCGGCATCGGCAGCGCGGCCGAGCAGCAGGGGCAACATCAGGCTGACTGCGGCGGCCGAAATCAGGAAAATCAGGGCCACGAGTACGGTTCGCCAGTGCCGGCCGGCATAGGGCAACAACAGGCGCAGCGGCTTCAGGCTGCGGCCCTTCGGCCGCTGGATCGCCTCGCCGCCTTCCGGCTCGCTGGCGCGGCGGTCGATCACGTCCTGGGTTTCGGTATCAGCCATCCGGTCAGCCCTCTGCAGCCCTCATGGAATTGGGGTGCGCGGACCCCTTGCGGAAGGGCCCTGTTTCAGTTACACGCGCCACTTCCAAACCGGCGGCAGGCATGCCCGCGCACCCCTAAAGGCGATGCGCGGCACCTACAAGGCCCGGACGACAAGAGATTTATGGAAGGGCGAGAGCCATGAAAAGCGAAGGTCATCCCGACTATCACTTCATCACCGTGGTGATGACGGACGGCACCGAATATCAGACCCGCTCGACCTACGGCAAGGAAGGCGACCGCCTTGTGCTGGACATCGATTCCAAGTCGCACCCGGCCTGGACCGGCGGCGACGGCAAGATGCTGGACCGCGGTGGCCGCGTGTCTCGCTTCAAGGACAAGTTCAAGGGCTTCGTCTAAGCCTGTCGCGGCCACTGCCGCAGACCAAACAGCCCTGGCCCGCAAGGCCGGGGTTTTTGTTTGCCTTCCGTGCTGGCCATTTACCCTTCGTTAACCCACCACGCCGAGCCTTCCCGCATCTCGCAGGGAGGCATGAATGCCCCAATCGGTCCGGCTCAAGGAATGGTTCATCGGGATTGCCGTTGTTGCGGGAATTGCTGCCGGGATTGCGATCGCGGCGCAGTCTGCCAATAGCGCAACTCTGCCGGAATCCGGAACGGTCTATTGGTCTGACGGGGATTCCGGGCGCCTTGCGAACGGGGTGAAGTTTCGGCTCCATAATATCGACGCGCCAGAGACCGGCTCGCTGAAACAGCGCGGCGGGGCGAAATGCGAGGTCGAACGCGTTCTCGGCTATGACGCAAAGGCCGCCGTACTGGACCTGACCCGTGGCAAGGCGCTGACCGTCACACAAGATTACGGGCCGGACCGTTACAAGCGGCGCGTCGTTGACCTTTCCCTGGACGGCCAGGATCTGGCGACTTTGCTGATCGATGGCGGCAGCCATGCCTTCTGGGATTATGACGGCGGTGCGCCCAAGCCCGACTGGTGTGCCCCGCAGGCGCCCGCCCGCCTTGCCAGCCGCTGACTTCGGGACGGCCTGTCACATTGAGAATCACTTGCAACTGGCATGCTGACCGGCTTAGCTGGCGCAGCGACCATTGAAGGAATGCCTGCATGACCTACACCCCGAAGACCTGGATCCGGCTTGGCTTCGGAGCCGCCTTGCTGGGTACTGCGAGCCTTGCTGCCTGCGGCGGGGAAGGCGAGAACAACGAACATGGTGAGGCCGGCGAAGGCCAGGCCGTGATTGCCGGCGAGGCCGGTGAAGTTGGCGAGAGCGGCGAAGGCGAGGGCGGAGAGGGCGAAAGTGGCGCAGCCCTCGACCCAGCGCTTCTCCTGCCGGTGAACCAGCGAGCCGCGCTGCTGTCGGGACATCTGGCGACAGCGACGGCGCTTGCCCGGGTGGGGGCAGCGGAGGATGCTGCAATCCAGCTCCGCAACGCCCTCGCGGACTTCGAGGCCGGTGAACTGGGCCGGCTGGAAGCTGCGGGTTTCGATCCGGCTCCGATTGCTGCGGCCCAGGAAGCGCTGGAATCCGGAGGTGATGCGACGGAATTCCTGAGCGCAGCAGACGCCAATCTGGTCACCCTGCGTGCCGATGCCGGCGGCGATGTGCCGGACCTTGTTCGCTTCCTGATGAAACGCTGTCTCAGCTCCTATCGTGAGGGCGTTTCCCTTGAGAACCAGATCACTGATGCAGTCGGCTTCCAGACGGCCTATGGCTACGCGGTGACGGCACGCGAGCTTGCCGCCTCGCTGGACAGTGAGGACGCCAAAGGCGCGCAGCTGGAACTCGAACTGCTGGTGCGCATGTGGCCGGATACGGGCCCATTGGCCGAGGCTGCGCCGGCGCCGGTGATGAACTTCGCCTCGCAGATCTCGCGCGTCGAGCTTGAACTATCGACCCTCTAGCACGGCATCGATGAAGCCCACGGCCTCGAAGGAGGCCCAGTCGACATCCCCCGAGATGCGGGCGATTTCGGTGCCGTCCGGGCCGTAGAGAATGGAAGTGGGAAAGCCGCGCACGCCGCTTTCATAGACAAGCTCGTAATTGTCCCGGTCCGGCGGGGTCGCGCGCAGGGGGATATTGGCGGCGCCGAGCTCCGTGAGACGACGGGCGGCATAGTCGAGGTCTTCCTGTGAATCCACGCTGATCGCGACGATTTCGAACCTGTCACCGCCTCGCGCCGTCTGAAGGGCGCCGAGCGAGGGCATTTCCTTTTCGCAGGGCGGGCACCAGGTGGCCCAGAAATTCACCAGCACCGTTTTGCCCCGGAATTCCGCCAGCGTGCCCGTCGATCCGTCTGCTTCCAGGAATTCCGCCTCGCTCGCGGCACCGCCGGCAGAGCTCACATCCAGATTGGTCAGCGGGCCGGTTGCGAACTTTGCATAGGGGTTTGCGTCCTGCTTTCCCGACCCTGCGCTCATCAGCACATAGACAATCGCGATCAGTCCGACCATGAAGAGGCCGGCAAGGGCGTAGCGGGTCATTGGCTCGTCGTCTTTCTACAGGTGCGAAGGGTTATGACCATGACAACCGGCAAAGGCCAGACAATGTGGGGCGGACGCTTTGCCGCGACCCCGTCGGAGATCATGGAGGAGATCAACGCCTCCCTCGATATCGACCAGCGCATGGCAGAGGAAGACGTGGCGGGCAGCCGCGCCCATGCCGACATGCTTTCGGAAATGGGCATCATCTCCTTCGATGACAACGAAGCCATTCAGGCCGGGCTGGACCAGGTGCTGAACGAGCTGCGCGACGGCACGTTCCCGTTCCGGCGCGAGCTGGAAGACATCCACATGAATGTTGAGGCGCGGCTGAAGGAAATTGTCGGCGAGCCGGCCGGGCGCCTGCACACGGCCCGGTCCCGGAACGACCAGGTGGTGACCGATTTCCGCC
>JAGQRO010000203.1 GCA_020425315.1 Hyphomonas sp.
CTACGACATGGAATTCCACGAGAAGGTCCCGAAACTCTTCCCGCACAATCCCGGCGCCAAGGACTGGTTCCACCATATCAAGGAGCCGACCGCCTTCCGGAACGGCACGTTGCAGGCGGCTTACCTGATGCTGGCGGCCCGTGCCCTCGGCCTCGATTGCGGGCCGATGTCGGGCTTTGCCAATGATGCCGTCGACAAGGAATTCTTCGAGAGCGCCGGCGGCGAGATGGCGAACTGGAAATCCAATTTCATCTGCAATATCGGCCATGGCGACCGCACGACGATCTTCGATCGTTCCCCGCGCCTCGACTTCGAGGAAGCCTGCCGCATTCTGTAGGCGGACAATATGCTGGTCCTTGGACTCAATACCGCGTTCACCGCCATGGAGGCGGCGCTCGTGCGCGATGGCGAAATCGTCGCCGATGCGCGCGAGACGATGGCGCGCGGCCAGGACAAGCATCTGCCCGCCCTTGTCCAGCGCCTGCTGGATGAGAACAGCGTGACCTTCGCGGACCTTGACCGCATCGCCGTCGTCACCGGCCCCGGCAGCTTCACCGGCATCCGCATTGGCGTGGCCTATGCGCGCGGCCTCGCCCTCGTGACGAAGGCCGCCTGTGTCGGCGTGACCAGCCTCGAAGCGGCCATCCCGCAGGGCATGGAGGGCGCCGCGCTCGGCTGCCTCGCCGGCCAGAAACGCCCGCCGGACCAGACCTGGTGGGTGCAGGGCGTCAGTGCCGGGCAGGGCATCGCCCCGGTGATCGAGGTGACACTGGACCTGCTCCTGCCGATGCTCGAAGGCTTCCACGCGCCCGTCTTCATGGACAATGCCGATGCCCTCGGTGAGGCGGCCGCGAAGCTGGACATGCGCCCGCTCCTGCCCTCGGCCATCACGGCTGCGCTGAAGGGCGAGGTGTTCGACCCCGCCGCGCATCCTCCGTCCCCGGTCTATGCGCGTGAGCCCGACGCGACCCTGCCGGAGCCGCGCGCATGAGCTTCCCCATGCTCGTGCTCAATGCCCGCGATGCCGGGCGCATGGGCGCGCTGCACATGCGCTGTTTCTCCGATCCATGGAGCGCGGTGTCGTTCCGCGGCCTGCTGCTCGATTCCTCCATCGTTTCGCTCGGCATCGAAATGGGCGGGGAGCTTGCCGCCTTCGTGCAGGCGCAGACCGTGGCCGGGGAGGCAGATATCCTCACCATCGCCACCGGGCCGGAATTTCGCCGCCGGGGCCTCGGCACGATGCTGATCCGTGGGCTGATCTCCCGCCTCGGCGAACGCGGCATTTCGCGCCTGACACTGGAAGTCGCCGAAGACAATGGCGCCGCCCGCGCCCTTTATGAGGCCGTGGGGTTCACCGAAGACGGCCGCCGGCCGCGTTACTATACCAGCGGCCGCGAACTGCCGGCCGACGCGGTGCTGATGTCGATGGATCTCGGCCTGTCACAAATGTGATCTGCCTGCCCCTGTCCATTCCCGAAAGCTGCGCTACCATCTTGGGCGAGGCAGGAGGAGAGACCCAATGGCAGACGGTATCAGGCCCGCAGACATCCCGCAGGGCGCATTCGACCTTTATGACAGATACTGCCATGGAGACATGTCGCGGCGCGCCTTTTTCGAGGGGCTGAGGAAATACGCCGTGGGCGGATTGAGCGTGTCGACGCTCGCTGCCTGCATGATGCCGGACTATTCGGCCCAGCAGACGGCGGAAGACGAGGACGGCCTCGTGTCCGAAATGCTGGTCTATGCCTCGCCCGAGGGCGCCGGCGAGATGCAGGGCCTGTTCGTGCGTCCGGCCGGGGCGGACAAGCTGCCCGGTGTCGTCGTCGTGCACGAGAATAGGGGGCTCAACCCGCACATCCGCGATGTCGCGCGCCGCGTCGCCAAGGCCGGCTATGTCGCTTTCGCGCCAGATGCGCTCTATCCGCTCGGCGGCTATCCCGGCACGGACGATGAAGGCCGCACGCTGCAATCGCAGCGCACCGGCCCCTCCATGCTGGCGGATTTCTCCGCGGCGGCGGAGTTCCTGAAGGATCATGCCGCCACGACGGGAAAGATCGGCACGACCGGCTTCTGCTTCGGCGGCTGGGTGACCAACCAGATGGCGGTGAACCTGCCCTGGCTCGGCTGTTCGGTGCCCTTCTATGGCGGCTGGCCGCCGGTGGAGGATGCCGCGAAGCTTCAGGTGCCGCTTCAGATCCATCTCGCCGGGCTGGATGAGCGCGTGAATGCCGGCTGGCCCGCCTACCAGGCCGCCCTCGATGCGGCGGGCAAGGATTACGAAGTTTATGTCTATGAGGGCGCCAATCACGGCTTCCACAATGACACCACGCCCCGCTTCGATCCGGCCGCCGCCGGGCTTGCCTGGAGCCGCACATTGTCCTTTTTTGGCACACACCTTGCTGAGCACGGCTGATCTGCTTTTGTTCTCTCCCATATCTGGACTTTCGTCCCAAATGCGGAGAGTGTTCGTGCAATGTTCGAGCTGGGCTGCCTCTTTGAGACCCGAATTGGGAATTGCGGCATCGCCTGGAACGAAGCCGGACTGACCGGCGTGCAACTGCCCGGCAAGACGCGGGAAGAAGACCTCGCCTGGCTGACCCGTCATGGCGCGGAACTGGTGGACGAGGCCGACGTGCCGGCACATGTGGCCGGCATCATCGCGGCCCTGCGGGCCTTCCTCGCCGGCGAGGAGACGGACTTCAGCGGCGTGACCCTCGACATGCGCCGCCATTCAGACTTCGAGCGCGCCGCCTATGAGGCGCTGCGCAAGGTCGGCTGGGGCAAGACCGTCACCTATGGCGACCTCGCCGCCGCCGTCGGCAAGCCGAACGGCGCACAGGCCATCGGCATGGCGATGGGGCGGAACTCCTGGCCGCTGATTGTGCCCTGTCACCGCGTGCTCGGCGCGGGTGGCTGGCTGGGCGGTTTCTCCGCCCCCGGCGGCACGGTCACCAAGAAGGCGCTGCTGGAACGCGAGGGCGTCTATCCCGATGGCGGCCAGATGGCCCTCTTCGAATGACCCCGGAATGACACGGCAATGACGGGGGCCCCGCTCGAAATCCGCAACCGCGATGCGCGCCGCCTGTGGCTCGCCTCGCAGGGCCTTGCCGCCACGCCCACCGGCCCGCTGGATCTGGCCGCCCTCATCCGAGACCTCGGCTTCGTCCAGCTCGACTCCATCCGCGTCGTTGCCCGTGCCCATCACCACATCATCTGGTCGCGCAACCAGAACTATCGCGAGCCCATGCTCGACGCGCTGATGCGGAAAGACCGCGGCGTGTTCGAGCATTTCACCCACGACGCTTCCGTCATCCCGATGGAGTTCTATCCCATGTGGCGCCGCCAGTTCCGCCGCCTTGAGGAAAAAGTGCGTGGCTGGGAATGGCATCGCGGCATGCTGGACGCGAAGGGCCGCAACGCGATTGTCGAGCGCATCCGCAATGAGGGCCCGCTCTCCACCAAGGCCTTCGACACGAAGATCGAGGGCCCCCGCGAAATGTGGCGCCGCCCGCCGCACAAGCTCAGCCTCGACTATCTCTGGTATGCCGGCGACCTCTCCACCTCGCACCGCGAGAACTTCACCAAATTCTACGACCTCACCGAGCGCGTCATCCCGTCCCATCACCGGGACGATGAGCCGCCGGAATCAGATCAGGTGGACTGGCTCTGTCGCGAGGCGCTCGGCCGGCTCGGCTTCGGCTCGGAGGGGGATATCCAGCGCTTCTGGGCAGCCGCCGACCTGGCCGAAGTGAAGGACTGGGCCGGGCGCCAGAAACGGCTCGTGCCCGTCCGGGTGGAGACCCATGACGGCGCCTGGATCAACGCACTCGCCCCGCCGGACATCGAACAGCGCCTTGAAAGCGCCCCGGCGGCCACGTCGCGCCTGCGCATCCTCAACCCGTTCGACCCCGTGATCCGCGACCGCGCTCGCCTGCAGCGCCTGTTCGGCTTCGACTACCGGATCGAGATCTTCGTCCCCGCCGCCAAACGCATCTGGGGCTATTACGTCTATCCGCTGCTGGAAGGCGACCGCATGGTTGGCCGGATCGAGGCCAAGGCCGACCGCGCGGCTGGCACGCTGACGGTCGACAATCTCTGGGCCGAGCCCGGCGTGCAATGGACATCGGCCCGGGCGGCGAAACTGGACGCGGAACTTGCCCGCTTCGCCCGGCTGGCGGGCGTTGACAGCGTTGTCCGGAATGACCGTTTGAAACTGGACTTCCCGCAGCAGTAAGGGCAGAAACCGTACATGGATCGACTCGAAAAACTCTGCATCGAGAAAGGCCTCCGCATGACGGAGCCGCGCCGCGTGATCGCGCGGGTCCTGTCCACGGCGACAGACCACCCGGATGCCGAGGAACTGCACCGCCGCGCCAACGCGCAGGACGCCTCGATTTCGCTGGCCACCGTCTACCGCACGGTGAAGCTGTTCGAGGATGCCGGCATCATCCAGGCGCATGATTTCCGCGATGGCCGCGCCCGCTATGAGGAAGTGCCGGACGAGCATCATGATCACCTGATCAATGTGAAGACCGGCGAAGTCGTCGAATTCCATTCCGACGAGATCGAGGAATTGCAGGAGATCATCGCCAAGAAGCTCGGCTTCCGGCTGGTCGATCACCGCCTCGAACTCTATGGCGTGCCGCTCAAGGAAGACGAGTAGGCGCCTCGCGCCGGCCGGGCAGGGCCGTTCAACTCCCGTAAATGTTCGCCGGGCCATTCTGGGCGGCATCCAACACTGTGCTCCGCGTCAGTCTCATGCCCGGCCCCGCCGCCGCAGAGACGCCGCAATCGGGGCGTAGTGCAGCCCCCGGGACGGTGCCAGAATGATGCTCAACCTGCTGATTACGTTCACCCTCGCAACGGGGACGGGTCCGATGGACTCCGCCCTGTCTGCAACAGAGGCGCCCAAGACGCTCAGGGCCGCCTTCACCGTGGAACTGAAATCCGGCACGGCCACCCGCCTCTATGAATTCGACCCGCGCAAGAAGGGCGCCGAGCGCTGGAAGGCGCTCGATCATGACGGCGACGATGACGAGCTGGAGGCCGTGGCCGCGGCCTGGGCCGCCGAATCGGCGCCCGATGGCTGGCTGTTCCCCGATGATTTGCGCGCCAGTCTCGGCCAGCAGGTTCTGGTGGACGACAAGGGCGCGGCGTGGGAACTCGCCTTCCGGCACACGCCCTCGCGCAATGACGGCGAATACGATGTCTGGGCGGCCCAGCGCCTCGCCGCCACCGCCTGGCTGGACCCGGTGGGCGAGCGATTCCTGCGCATCGACTACACATTGCCCCATTCCGTGCCGGGCCCCGAGGGCGGCACGCTGGTGCGCTACGACCAGTCCTATTTCATCAAGACCGAGCCGCGCTGGGGCATGAGCTATG
>JAGQRO010000204.1 GCA_020425315.1 Hyphomonas sp.
CGTCCGGCCAGCCGATATGGCGCCACACCTGGGTATGGATCTTCAGCACGCCAAAGCCGACGGCCACCGACAGGGTGAATACGGCGACGCTGATCGCCGCCGATTCCACCGGGAAGGCGCCCCGGTCTTCGGCCGACCACCAGACCACCAGATTGGAGACAGCCATCGCCAGCGCGGCCACCGCGAGATCATAGCTCGATGTGAGGATCATCGCGCGGCGTGCAGCTTGTTGTGGCGTCATGCCGGCTGTTCCCTCACAAAGGCCCAGCGGACACAGTTAGGCGGTTCCCTGCCGTCACTGTTCGGATCCGCAAAGCCTGCGATGACGATCTGCTCAGGACGTTCCACCACGCCGCGGGCGAGATACGCCGTCCGCTCAAGTCTGGCACCTTCATGACTCGTTTTGAAGCGCCATACAGCCCCATTTTCGCAGATAAGGCGAATTGCGTCCTTTCCCATCAGGGCTGTCACGGTTGGGTGCAGATGGAAGCGGATCTCGAAATTTATGAACTTGCGGTCTTCCGCTTCGGGTTGGGATATGGGCCGGACAAGGGAATCCTCCCCCGTCAGGCGCTGGCCGGAGGCCCCCATGAACAGGCGCCGGCGGTGCAGCAGGCCAAGGCCGGCCTTGTAGCCGCCATGCTGGGCGTCGAGCCAGATTTCATCTGATTCTTCAAGGCGCTTGGCCGAAATGCCCTCCGGCCCGCTGGCTGATTGCAGGCGCGTTTCCTCGTTCAGGGTGAAGGCGCCGGAGTCCCGTCCGGCCAGGATCAGTGTGGAATGGGCGCTGGTGCGGCGCACGGCGGCCTGCCAGTCGACATTCACCTCAGAGCTGAATCCGCAGGAAGTGACGATCCGGGCCGGGCCGTCCGAAAGCTCAAATCCGAGCGCTCCGGCATGGGCCTGGTCGCCGAACGGGGTGCCGGGCGCCTCGCCGCAATCGAGAATCAGGCGCAGGCTGTGGCGTTCCAGCTTCTGGAACCCGGATTTCGGCGCAAACGTGAACCGGCGCGGCGGGCCGGGCAGGCACGACAGGGCCGCTTCCACCACTTCCGGGCGGGACTCGTCGCCATCATTGAACGGGGCGAGGGCGCCATCGCTGCACTGGAAGAAGGCCACCATGGCGCCCATTCGGGGGATCCATTTGGCAAGGTAGTCCGGCCGCGGCTGGCCGGCCCGGTCCAGCAATTCCTGCAGCGCCTGCAGCTGCAGCAGGCAGCCCAGCGTGCGCGAGGGCGAGCGGGATACATGACAGCCATCGGGCAGGATCTGCGCGGTGCATTCGGCATCCAGCCGGCTGACCGCCTGGCCGAGATGCAGGCTGTCGTCCAGGCAGACCGAGGCGACCAGCAACACGACGGCAGCCGTCCAGCGGCTTTTCGGGTCCGGCGCGCTGTCGGCCATTTCGGTGAGGTAGCGGACTTGCCGGTGGAAGCATTCCAGCCGTGCGGCGCGTTCCTCTACCGATCCGGTGTCGAACAGGTCTTCCCCGCAGCGCAGCCAGTGCCAGAGGCGCGCGGCCAGCGGGTCGGTGCGCCAGGAGAAGCCGTTGAAGCGGCCGTGCTGGGCGATCCAGGAATCGACCAGCGCCCGGGCGCGCTGAGCGCCGTCTTCGCCAAGGGCGAACAGGTCCGGCAGCCAGGCGAACCGGTGCAGCCGATCGGCCACATGCTTGGAGGGCAGCGGCATGGTCCACGGGTCTTCGCCCGGCGCCAGCGTCATCCGCGACATGCCGATGCGCCACACCCCGCTGAGGATCGCCTCGCCGCGCAGCGTGTCGGGCGGCGCCGTGTCGGGAAGGTGGAAGGTGAAGCCGTGCGCCGGCGGCGGCGTCTGCTTCAGCTTCTGCAGGACACCGATCTTGACGTCTTCGCCTGCAGTTCCGCGGAAGCGGCGCCACAGCGCGGCATCGTCAGGTCCGGAGCGGGCCTTGTCAGCAAGGTACTGGCTGTCTCCACCTGCCACAGAAATGGGTCCGATCCTGGAACTCTACGCGTGAACGCCCGGCCGCAATGCGCGGATATTGTCAGCATAGGCCGCCGGGCCGCCGCTGAATACTGCCGATCCGGCAACGATTGCGGTAACACCGGCGGCAATGGCGCGCAGCGCGGTCTCGGCGTTCAGGCCGCCATCGATTTCAAGGATAATGTCGCGGCCGGACTGGTCGATCATCCGGCGCAGCTGTTCCACCTTGCGCAGCTGGCTTTCGATAAAGGCCTGGCCGCCAAAGCCGGGGTTCACCGACATGACGAGGATCAGGTCGACATCGCCGATCACCGGCTCGACCACGCTGGCCGGCGTGCCGGGATTGAGGGCGACGCCGGGGCGCATGCCGGCGGCGCGGATCGCCTGCAGCGTGCGGTGAAGGTGCGGGCCGGCCTCGGGGTGTACGGTCAGGATGTCGGCGCCGGCCTTGGCAAAGGCGGCGATGAACGGGTCCACCGGAGCGATCATCAGGTGCACATCGAAAGGCTTTTTCGTGTGCGGGCGCAGCTTCTCGATGACCGGCGGGCCGAAGGTGAGATTGGGCACGAAATGGCCGTCCA
>JAGQRO010000205.1 GCA_020425315.1 Hyphomonas sp.
TCTTGGTCACCTGGAACCACATCGGGGTGATCGGGTAGTCCTCCAGCATCAGCTTCTCGGCCTCGGCAAAGGTCTCGGCCCGCTTGTGCAGGTCCAGCTCGGAATTGGAGCGGATCAGCAGGGCATCGTATTCCGGATTGTTGTAGTTTCCGTAGTTCTGCTGGCCGGTGTCGGATTTCAGCAGGTAGAGGAAATTGATCGGATCGTCGAAATCCGCCACCCAGGCGGCATCCGACACCGTAAAGTCCGACTGGCGCAGGCGCGCATACAGCACCTTGGTATCCTGCTTCACGATCACGGGCTTCACCCATGGGGCAATCTCGGCCCAGTTGGCCTGCGCCACCGGCGCCACTTTCGGGTTGTCGTCCGTCGAGCGATGGATGAATTCGAACTCCAGCGGCTTGCCGGGGCCGAAGCCGGCCGCTTCGAGCAGAGCCTTCGCCTCTGCAAGGCGCTCGGCGCGCGGCATGTCCTTCCAGTCCACGGCCGGGTGCGGAACGTCGTAATTGTCGATGCCCGGCGGCACCATGGAATAGGCCGGCTGGAAGCCGGGGGTCAGCACATTCTTCACGATGAACTCCCGGTCGAGCGCCATGGCCAGCGCCTTGCGCACCCGGATGTCGTTGAACGGCGCGACCTGTCCGTTGAAGGTCCAGTAGGTCGTGTTCAGCGAGGGCGTCGTGCGTGGCCAGCCGGGCAGCTTCGCCTCCAGTTCCGCCGACCGGGCGCCATCGAACGCATTGTTGATGTCGAGGTCGCCGGCCTGGATCTTGTTCTCCACCGCCGTCAGGTCTTCGAGTTCGAAATAGACCACCCGGCTGAAACAGGCCTCAGCCGCGCCGAAGCCGCCGACATTCCTGTCCGCCACGAGCTGGTCGCCAGTGCGCCAATAGACGAGTTTGTAGGGGCCGTTGACCACGATATTGTCCGGCTGGATCCAGGCGTCGCCATATTGCTCCACCGCGTGCTGCGGCACCGGGAAGGTCGTGTAGTGCGACAGCATGCCCGGCAGGTAGGGCGCCGGATATTCGAGCGTGATCTCCAGCGTCTTGTCATCGATGGCGCGCACGCCGAGTTCCTCGGCCGGCAACTCACCGGCATTGATCGGCGCGGCGTTCTTGATGAGGTAGAGAAGCGACGAATACTGCGAGGCGATTTCCGGCCTCTGGATGCGGCGCAGGGCATAGACAAAATCGCCCGCCGTCACCGGCGTGCCGTCTGACCAGTTGTAGTCCCCGATATGGAAGGTCCAGACGAGCCCATTGTCGCTGGTTTCCCAATGTGTCGCCATGCCGGGTTGCGGGCGCGCATCCGGGCCATCGGTGGTCAGGCCGATCAGCATGTCGCCGATGACGATGTTCTCCCACTGGGCCGAGGATTTGTGAGGGTCGAGCGTATCCACCTTCGCCGAGATGCCCCGGCGCAGCGTCGGCACGTCGTCGGCCTTTCCGCCGCCCCCTCCTCCGCAGGCTGCAAGGACGAGCGCGAGAGCGCCGGCTGCGGCACAGGAGGTCAGGCGGGAAAGCTTCATACGGGGCTCCATTGGCTGGAAGTAATAAAAGTCCGGCATGTGCTGCCAGATGACAGGGCAGATGGAAAGTCCTTGCCCCACATGACCCTATCGCAGATGACGCGCCCCTGAACGAGGGTGGCAGCGGGTCGCATCTGCCTGCCAGCGTCTTGGGCACCGGCAGGATCAGGCCCGCAGAATGCCGCGCCGGCGGTTGAAACCGCGCCCCACTGCGCCACACTGTTTCCCAAGCCGCCGAGAAAGGAGCGCCGCGATCCCGCCTGCTCACGCCTCCCTGCGCATCCGCTGGCTGAAGCGCGCAAGGCCTCCCCTCCTGTTCCTCGCTGCCGGGGCCGGCTGCCTTGCCGCGCCGCACCTGGCCGACCGGTTCGGGAAATCACTGGACTGGATGGCGCCCTGGCCCGCCACGATCGGCACGGTCTTCATCATCCTTGCCGTCGGCTGGGCCATCTCCACCATCGTGGATGCTCTCATCAAGCGGCGCCTCGCGCAGCTGAAGCTGGACGAGGCCGACAATCTCGAAGCCCGCAAACGCGCCACGCGGCTGGATGTGGTGCGGCGGATCTGGATCGTGCTGGCCGGTATTGTCACCGTTGCGGCGGCCCTCACCGTCATACCGGGCGTGCGCCAGATCGGCGTCAGCCTGTTCGCGTCCGCGGGTATTGCCGGCATCGCCATCGGCCTCGCCGCCCGCCCGATGCTGGGCAACCTCGTCGCCGGCCTGCAGATCGCCTTTACCCAGCCGATCCGGATCGAGGATGCGGTTGTGCTGGAAAATGAGTGGGGCTGGATCGAGGAGATCGGCCTGTTCTATGTCGTCGTCCGCCTGTGGGACTGGCGCCGCCTCGTCGTTCCGCTCTCCTATTTCATCGAGAAGCCGTTCCAGAACTGGACCCGCCAGTCTGCTTCGATCATCGGCAGCGTCTTCTGGTCGGTGGACTATCGCGCCCCCATCGGGGAAATCCGCTCAAAGCTCGAAGACATCTGCAAGGAGACACCGCTCTGGGACGGGCAGGTCGTGAACCTGCAGGTCACTGATGCCAGCGGGTCATCGATCCAGCTGCGCGCCCTCGCCAGTGCGTCAACTTCGCCAAAGGCATGGGACCTGCGCTGCCACATCCGCGAAACCATGATCACCTGGTTGCAGGACCATCACCCCGAAGCCCTGCCCCGCATCCGCGGTGAGTTCGAGGCTCAGCCGGCCGAGCGGATGCTGTAGACCGCCGTCGCGGTCATGATCACCTTGCCGCCCACAAGGGCAGAGCCGCCGGCAAAGGCGATGGTGCGCGTGCGCCGGTCGATGCGGGTTTCAAAGGTCGTGTCGGCGGGCGCTTCCACACGGGCCGACACATCCATCGTGACAGAGACGAGGTCGACAGCGCCCGGTGCGCAGGTGCGCTCCACCTCGCTGCGGATCGCGGACATGAGACCCAGTGCCAGCGTTTCGTCTGCCTGGTGTTCCGCTGTCTGCGTCATGCCGCTGCTCCCTGTTTCCAGCGCCCGCACATAGACAGGCTTGCCTCAAATGAAAAGAGCCGCCCGTGCAGGGCGGCCCTTTGCAAGGCGGCAGCGGCCAAAGTTCAGGCGGCCTTGGTGTCCTTGTCCGGACCGGCGCCGATGGCATCGAGGTCAGACCCGATGAGGTCGCCGAGGTGGCCGAACCCGGCGAGGCCGTGCGTCTCTTCCATGTGCTGCGCGATGGCCGGCAGCAGCGCGCCGATGCCTTTATGGTCAAGCCCGATGGCCTGCAGCGCTTCGATCATGTCGCGCGCGACTTTCAGTTTTCCGCCGGGCGTGCGCTCGATCAGGAGCGCGATGTCTCCGGTCGGCGCGCCGAGTTCCTTGCCTGTCCTGGCCGCAAGGTCGCGGGCGCCGGGAATGGCCTTGAACATTTCCGATGCAAGGGGCGAGCCCTGGCGGTCGGCAGTATTCAGGACGATCCCCAGCGCCTGCTTTGCAATAGGGTCCGCAAGGCCGCTGGTTTTAGCGATGTGCGCCGTCAAGTCATCTAGCATGGGCGAAGGCACTCCTAAGATTAACGGCCTTGGGATGATCCATTAACCCTCGACAGCCTTTCTGTTTGGTTACTGCCGCGCGGCCACCGCGCTCGGGATGCAGTTCCCGGCATGCCCTGAAGGCCCGGAAGTAAACAAATCCGCCGGTTCTGTTTACGAAGCGTGGCGCCACCGCCACAATGGACGGGTTACGGGGGAACATCATGATCCGGATAGGGATACTCGGCGCGGCCAGGATCGCTCCCAAGGCGCTGATCGAGCCTGCGAATCGCCGGGACGATTGTGTCGTCACCGCCGTCGCTGCGCGCGATGGCGCCCGCGCGAAATCCTATGCCGAAGAGCACGGCATCGCCGGCGTTTCCGACTCCTATGAAGCGCTGATTGCGCGCGACGATGTCGACCTCGTCTACAATGCCCTGCCCCCGCACCGCCACGCCGATCTCACCATCGCCGCACTCGAAGCCGGCAAGGCCGTGCTGTGCGAGAAACCGTTCGCCATGAATGCGGGCGAGGCGCAAACCATGGTGGACGCCGCACACCGGACCAGGCAGCCGCTGATCGAGGCGTTCCACTACCGGTTCCATCCGGCCTTCCTGCGGGTGCTGGACATCATCCGCTCCGGCCAGCTCGGCCAGATGCGCACGCTGGAAGCCGAATTCACCGTGTCGATCCCGTATCGGGAGGGAGAGTTGCGCCATACGCTGGAAACCGGCGGCGGCGCCCTGATGGACCTTGGCTGCTACCCCCTGCACCAGTTGCGCACCCTAACCGGCGAGGAACCGGTCATCGCCTCCGCTTCCTGCCAATGCGAGCGGCCGGGCGTTGACATGACCACGCATGCACGGCTCGACTTTCCGGGCGGCGCGACCGGCGAGATCGTCACCTCCATGGCGAGCGACCGGCGCCGCCGGGTCGAGCTCAATGTGCGCTGTGCAAACGGCACGCTGAAATATGTGAACCCGGTGGCCCCGCATCTCGGTCATGAGATCGAAATCCACTCCGGCGGGCGCATCGAAAAGGACATCGTGCCGGGCGAGACGACCTATGACCACCAGCTCGCCCATGTCATGGACGTGCTGGCCGGCAGGGCGAAGCCGCTGACCGGCGGGGCCGATGCCGTCGCCAACATGGCGGCCATCGATGCGATTTATCGCGCAGCGGGCCTCAAACCGCGCGGCACCTGAACCGCCTCTTGCCTCCCGGCGCGGGAATGATAGATACGGCCCATTGCAACAGGCGCTGAGCGCGGTCTCGTCATCCGGACAAGGCAACCGCGGCGCAGACTGTCCTGTCTGCGATGCCCTCCGGCACCCTCCAGGACAGGACAAGCCAGGAGCGAGCCATGAAGACCATCATCGAACCCTTCCGCATCAAATCGGTCGAACCGATCCGCATGACCACGCGCGAGGAGCGCGAAGCCCTGCTGAAGGCGGCGAACTACAATCTGTTCAAGCTGCATTCCGACGATGTGATCATCGACCTGCTGACCGATAGCGGCACTTCGGCGATGAGCGCGGCGCAATGGGGTGCGGTGATGACCGGCGACGAGAGCTATGCCGGCGCGCCGAGCTTCTATCGCTTCGAAGCAGCCGTCCGTGACCTGATGGATTTCGCGCACATCATTCCCGCCCACCAGGGCCGCGCTGCCGAACACCTCCTCTTCACGCTGATCGCCAAGCCCGGCCATGTCATCCCGTCGAACACGCATTTCGACACGACGCGCGGCAATATCGAAGCCATGGGCGCCGAAGCCGTCGACCTGCCAATTCCGGAGGGCAAAGTCCCGTCGCTCGATCATCCCTTCAAGGGCAATATGGATCTCGGCGCGCTGGAAGCGCTGCTGAAGGAAAAGGGCGATGCCGTGCCGGCGGTGATGATGACCATCACGAACAATGCCGGCGGCGGCCAGCCCGTCAGCCTTGAAAACATCCGCGGCGCGGCAGATATCGCCCATGCCCATGGCAAGCCCTTCTTCATCGATGGCTGCCGCTTTGCCGAGAACGCCTGGTTCATCAAGCTGCGCGAGCCGGGGCAGAAGGACCGTTCGATCAAGGATATCGTGCGTGGCACCTTCGCCGTCGCTGACGGCATGACGATGAGCGCCAAGAAGGATGCCTTCGCCAATATCGGCGGCTGGCTTGCCCTCAACGATGACGCCCTTGCCGAGCGTGCCCGCACCCTGCTGATCCAGACCGAGGGCTTCCCGACTTATGGCGGCCTTGCGGGCCGCGACCTCGATGCCATTGCGCAAGGCCTGACGGAAATCATCGACGAGGACTACCTACGCTACCGTGTGCGGACGAACAGCTATATCGCAGAGCGTCTCGACGCGATGGGCGTGCCGGTGGTGAAACCCGCCGGCGGTCATGCCGTGTTTGTCGATGCGCGCGCCTTCCTGGCGCATATCCCGCCGCTGGAATATCCCGGCCAGGCGCTCGCCTGCGCGCTCTACGAGGCCGGCGGCATCCGCGGCTGCGAGATCGGCACGGTGATGTTCGGCCGCAAGCCGGACGGCACGGAAGAACCGGCACGGATGGACCTTGTCCGCCTCGCCATGCCCCGGCGCGTCTACACCCAGTCACATGCCGATTATATCGTGGAAGTGTTCGAAGAGATTCAGGCCACGAAGGCATCCCTCCGTGGCCTGAAGATCGTGAAGGAACCGCCGATGATGCGGCATTTCACCAGCGATTTCGCGAAGCTCTGAGGATCAGGCCGCGCCGCGCGCGCGCTCGATCCATTCTTCGACTTCGTTCTCGACGAACAGATCTTCGCCGCGCTGGATGTGCTCGCCTTCCGGTGAGTTCAGGAACTCCGTGGCCAGCAGGAACAGCGTGCGCGCCGGCGCATCGGCCAGTTCCTTCGACGTGCGGATTCCGGAGCCGACCAGGATCTGCACGTCATGCGCGCGCAGGCCCGGCACATCCATCATCAGCTGCGTCTGGTCCTGCCAGTCGCGCAGCGTCTCGGAGTCGATATAGTGCACGTCGAGCTGGAAGGCCGTCTCGTCGATATCGCAATCGAGCAGGTCACCGATCGTCGTGATGCCGACGCGGGCCAGCTTCTTCGCGGTTTTCGGACCGATCGACGGGGCGTCCTCGACGGCATCCTCGCGCGTCAGGCCGTAGGAGTATTCCTCCCCATCATCGGACTCTTCGTCCTCTGACAATTCGGTCTCGTCTTCCTCGTCGTCGCTCTCATCCTCTTCGAAGAGTTCGGCGTCCTCGTCATATTCCTCGTCATCCTCGGAAAGCTCGGACTCGTCCTCTTCGTCGTACTCCTCCTCGTCGGAGTCCTCGACCTCGTCTTCCTCGTCATAGGCTTCGTCGTCTTCGGAATATTCGGTCTCGTCTTCCTCGTCGGAATATTCTTCGTCCTCGGAATCCTCTACCTCTTCCTCAGAATACTCTTCATCATCTTCGGAGAGTTCGAACTCGTCTTCCTCGTCATATTCCTCTTCGTCGGAATCCTCGACTTCGTCTTCCTCGTCCGCGTAGTCCTCGTCTTCGGAGTCTTCTACCTCGTCCTGCTCATCGGACTCGTCTTCGTCCTCGGCATATTCGGTTTCATCTTCCTCGTCGGAAATCTCTTCCTCGTCGGCGTCTTCAATGTCGGCCTCTTCGTCAGAGTATTCTTCGTCCTGCGAATAGTCGGCCTCGTCGATCTCGTCCTCGACAATTTCGTCCTCGTCCGCGACGGTTTCGTCTTCAATATCCTCGACAGTGACGTCGTCTTCGATCTCTTCCGCCTCAACGACCGGCGCAGTGACAGGCGCTTCGGCGACGGCTTCCTCGATGTCCTCCACCTCAGGCTCCTCGCCCTCGGGGCGGACATGTTTCGTGCCCAGCGGAGCGATCTCCTGCGCGTCGAGTTCCTTCAGCGGCACACGGAGCACCTGCTTCGCATGCAGCTTGCGGATCAGCTTGTCATCATCCGGCAGGGTCTTCACGACCTTCCCGGTCTTCTGGAATTCCCGGTACATTTTCTCGACCAGAGACCGGTCGGCTGCGTCGGCCATCTTGGCGGTGATCCAGCGCAGCGGAATATCCAGCGTCTCGATATAGCCCTGCAGGGTGAGGTGCACTTTCGGCGGAGCGACGGCGGCTTCCTCAACGGCCTTCAGGATGAGTTCCGCAAAACCAGCCGTCGCATAAGCGACGAGTTCGGCGATCGCTTCGCGCAGCGTGTCATCGAGGCCCGCCGGCGGATGGGCCACGCCACGGTCGAAATCGTAATGGTCCAGGAAAGTGTCGTAATGGATGTTGGCGAGCGTCGCGCCCTCCAGCACCATGTCGGCCACGAATGCGGGACCGTCCGGCACGTCGATCTCAGGATAGCCGTTTGCCGCGATCAGGGCATCGATGTCGTCGCGGCTCTTCGCGATGGACCATTCGACGGCACGGTGGATCACGCCTTCTTCCTCGGTCTGGCCGGTATGGAAGGGCTGGATCGGGTCGGCATAGTAGTGGCTGAGCACGCCGAGCGCGTAGGCCGCCTTGCTCCACTTCTTCGCCCGCAGCAGCTCGACCGAACGGGCATACCATTCCATGGCCTTGTCGCGGGCCCCGCCCCACTGGCCTTCATTCACATGGCAGACATGGTTCTTGAAGTCCTTGAACTTCTGGTCCGGCGCCTTGGCCCCGGCCAGCAAATGCTCGTGATGGACCAGGAAGACCGATTTCCAGGCATCCCCGTCCTTGCCGGAAAGCAGCGACAGCGCATCCAGTGCAATGAAATGATGGGTCGAACGGCAGCGATGCGCCCTGACGACACGCTCGAGCAAAGACATGGGGCAAGACTCCTCAGCCTGCAAATTGTCAGGCTAAGGAGTGCTTTAACTTGGTTACCCGGATATTAACTCTTCGCGCCGTGCGCGAAGAATTTTCGGCCGGTTACCGTACCGCGAAATCAAACGGTTCGTTGCGGTTCGCACCCTTGTTCGGCCCCATGAAGCCGAACAGGTGACCGGCCACCTTGCGCATCTGGATCTCCTCGGAGCCCTCGGTGATGCGATAGCGGCGGTGGTGGCGGTAAATGTGCTCGAACTGCTTGTGGCGCGAATAGCCCATGCCGCCATGCACCTGCATGGCCCGGTCGGCCGCGTCACAGCACAGCCGATTGGCGTAATAGTTACACATCGAGACCTTGTCGGAGATCTTGATCGCCACTTCCGGCTTCGACATCTGGTCGATCTGCCAGGCCGTCTTGAAGATGAAGAGGCGCAGCATTTCGGCCTGGGTGGCGAGTTCCACCAGAGGGAACTGGATCGCCTGGTTGTGCGACAGGGCCTTGCCGAAGGGGCGGCGCTCATTCGCATAGTTGATGGCTTCGGTAATGCAGTACATCGCCGCGCCGACCGAGCTGGCGGCCTGACGGATGCGGTTTTCGTGCACGAAATGCTGGGCGAGCGCGAGGCCGCCTTCCGGCGGGCCGAATACGGCATCTTCCGGCACCCAGAGGTCCTTGATGTAGAAGCGGCAGTGGTCCGTCGGCATGTTGAACGTCCACATGTATTCGTCGATCTCGATGGCCGGATCTCGCGCCGGGACGATCAGGCAGGTGATGCCCTTCGCGTCGCCATCCTCGCCGCTGGTGCGGCAGAACAGCATGATGTGGCTGGCGACGTGCATGCCCGTGATCCACATTTTCGAGCCATTGATCAGCCAGCCATCCTTGCCGTCCTTCTTGTGGCGCACGGCGCGGGTTTCCATGTGGGTTGCGTCGGACCCGTGATCCGGCTCGGTCAGGCCGAAACAGGCCCGGAACTCGCCGGCGAGGGCCGCATCGGCGAGGTGTCTCTGATCCGGCCGGGCGAAGTCGCGCAGCATCAGGATCTGCGGGAAATTGCCGACGATGGAGTGCTCGTTCTGCAGGTCATTGTGCAGGCCGAGGCCCTTGCGGGCAAAGTGCTCGCGGATGATCGCCATGCCGAGATTGGTGCCGTCCTGGCCGCCGAACTCCTTCGGCAGGGCGTAGCGCAGGTGGCCGGCCTTGTCGGCGCGGCGCTTGGCTTCGCGCAGCAGTTCTTCCCATTCAGGACGCGGCAGGCCGCCATTGTCGAAATCGGTGCGGGCCCATTCGCGCCGGTGGTCGAAGAAGCGCTCATTGTCGTCCTGCGCCTGCAGGGGCTTGATCTCGTCTTCGATGAATTTGTCGAGGACGACGAGATAATCTGCGATGTCCTTGGGGATATTGAAGTCCATGGGGCGCTCCTCCTGCCGGGGCGCTCCGGGGCGCCTGTCTGCCCGCCACCATAACGGTCTCTGCAGGCGCAGCAATTTCTGCCGCCGGGGCAACACGCCTCCTAAACTATGGGGAGAAAAAAAGTTATCAGTGAACGATTGACAAATTATTCAGCGATCATATCCTTCAAACCACGGCATCCCCCAGCCGTAGCACCAGCAAGAAGGTTTCCTCCCATGACCTCCCGTTTCCTCCCCCTCGCCGCCGCCCTGGCCGCAACTCTCGCCATCGCCACCCCCGCCACGGCGGAAGTGGAGCGCTCCCTGCAGATCGCCGTGAAATACGACACCGCTGCCCTCGGCACGGCCACCGGCGCCGAATCTGTTCTGGAATCGCTGCAGGATCAGGCCGGTGACGCCTGCCGTTACAGTGTGCCGGTGACCGGCGCCGCCCGCGTCGACAACGTCTGCGTGGCCGACATCGTGGCCAAGGCCGTCGCCCATATCGACGATCCGTCGCTGACCGCGGCGTTCGCGGCCGAGACGGCCCCGGCCCGTTTCACGGTCGCTTCGGCGGACTGAATCTCACCTCAACTGAAAAATCAGAAAAGCTGAACACTTGACGATTTTTTCAGTGGTATATATTCGGAACAGGCCGGGATAACCACCGTTCCCCGGCCTGATCTCCCAACCGGCCCTCCCAGGCCGCCATTGCAAAGGCATCCTCCCATGCTCCGTTCCGCACTTCTCGGCGCCGTCTTCCTTGGCCTCGCCGCCCCCGCATTCGCCAACGGCTTCACCTTCGAAACCGCTGAGCCCGTCAAGGACAAGCGCATCACCGTCGTCGGCACCGTCTGGACCTGCGAAGAAACCGTCTGCACGGGCGACCTCAACCGCAAGAAGGTCTCGCTCAACGACTGCAAGAAGATCGCAAAGAAAGCCGGCGAAATCGTCGCTTTCAAGAACACCAAATCCGAGCTCTCGGCTGAAGACCTGGAAGCCTGCAAGTCGGCTGCCCGCAAGTAAGCCGACCACAGACTCTCGCAGGGGCCGACCTCTCCAGAGCCTCTCCTCGGGCCGCCACGGATGACCTCCGGGCGGCCACTTTTTTGGGGCCTAGACCGCCGGATTGGAGTCGATCGGCTGCCAGAGCTCGATCTTGCGCCCGTCCGGATCCATCACCCAGGCGAATTTGCCATAGGACTCCACCATGGGCTCGCCCTCCAGCGGCACGCCCTCGGCCTTCAACCGTTCGAGCATGCCCTCGAAATCGTCGATCATCAGATTGATCATGAAGTCGCTGTCGGACGGCTTGAAATAGTCGCTCTCGCCCTTGAACGGGGCCCAGATGGTGCGTGCGCCGTTCGGGAACAGCGCCGACGAATCGGAATGGCCGAAGCTCGACCCGCCATAATCGTCGATCGAGACGCCCAGCACGCGCGTGTACCAGGCCCGCGTCGCCTCCACATCGCGGCACTTGAAGAAGATGCCGCCCACGCCAATCACTTTCGCCATCCGCCCGATCCCTTTTCTGTTCGGCCCTTCTGTCTTGCCTCAGCAGCCGCTCTCGCCGTCCCGGTAGCCGGTCATCCGCCAGGTGCCGCGTATGGTCTCTGCGTCGATCGGGATCCAGTCCCCCACCGCCAGGCTCATATCGAAGAATTCGTCGCCATCCGTCATCGCGCCGGGGCCGGAGACGCGGGCCCCATCTGCAGTGCACGCGAAGCGGAACGTGGTCGAACGCGCATCCGTGCCGAACTCGCTGAGTTCGGTGATGTCGCAATCGGTCCAACCATTCGCCCCGGCAAGGGAGGTAACGAACGCCGTCGTACTCGGCGGCGCGGCGGCAGATATGCAGAAGCCCGGCTTTTCGAGCGGATTGGATTCTGTGGGGGAATGGTCCGCCCCATAGGTAATCAGCTTCAGACGGTAGAACCCATCCTTCAGCCGCATGTCCCAAGCACCTTCCGGCGGCATGAGTTCGGTCATTTCTTCTTCGCCGGAATCCGGCTGGCAGGCGTCGGAGCCGGCCACCTTGCGGGCCTGGCGGCTGAACACGCTGTCGGGATGGCGCTCCGCGAAATCACGGAAGCTTTCACAGGAATCCGATGTTGCGGTGGTGCCGAGCGCGACCTGCGAAATGGCGAGCCACTCCTCGGTATCCTCTGAAATGCCACCGGCGGAGCGCCCGCGCGGAAAGCATTCGCCCGCCAGGCATTGCCGATCGGTCAGGCCGTCATAATAGGTCGGCAGCTGCTCGTGCTGGATGGTGCGGGCAAGGCCCGACACTTCCGACTTCACAGAGATCGCAATCTCCTGCAGCGACATGGTCGGGTCTTCCAGTTTCGGCAGCAAGGCGCGCGTGAACACCGAATAGGGCGAGGCATCGTCTGCGCTCAGCCGGTCGAGCGCGCGCTCGCCGGAATCGGCGGCGAACATCACCATGGAGCCGCGCTGCGACGTGATCCGGGTCAGCCCCCGGGAGAAACCGGACCGCGTGCCGGCGTCGAACGGATTGTCCCGGCAGGCATCGATGATCGCCAGCACCAGGCCCGGCCGGCGCGCGCGGATATCTGCCAGGATGGAGGTGGAGAGCGCGAACGTCTCCTGCTTCAGCCGGTATTCGGACGCCTCATAGGGCGCATCCGACATGACGAGATAGTTCTCCGACCCGTCAGACCAGCCATGTCCGGAAAAGATGAACACCACTTCGTCGCCGGGCTGGATCTGTTCCAGGAACCGGCCGAACTCCTCGGAAAATTTCGCCCGGTCCGGGTCCAGCAACTCGACCGTGTCGAAGGCCAGCTTGTTGCGGAACACATTGGCATAGCCATTGGCATCGCCATGGGTCTTCTGCAGGTCAGTCAGCTGATTGTATTCGCCAACGCCGACGATCAGGGCCCGCCTCGTTTGGGCACTCGCCATGCCCCCAAGGCACAGGGCCAGCCCGATCACCGCCAGCATCCGGATCCACATTGCCATGGCTCACTCCACGCGTCCCTGCGCCGATCCTAGCGACAGAACAGGGCAGCGCAAACCGGGGGCGGGACAAACCGCCCGATTTCGCGCAAATATGTCGGCTGCAAGAACCGACAGGGCTGAATGCGGGAGGAAATCACGTGACCATTGAGGCTAAACGCACACCGGACGAGCGCTTTGAGGGCCTGCCCGGCTGGACCTATGCGCCGCATTATGTGGACGACCTGCCGGGCTATGAGGGCCTGCGCGTGCACTATGTGGACGAGGGCCCGCAGAATGCCGTGCGTACCTATCTCTGCCTGCATGGCCAGCCGAGCTGGTCTTACCTCTACCGCAAGATGATCCCGGTCTTCCTCGATTCCGGTGCCCGCGTGATCGCGCCCGACTGGCTGGGCTTCGGCCGGTCCGACAAGCCGGTGGACGACACCGTCTACACCTTCAACTTCCACCGCAACATGATGGTGGAACTGATCAAGCGGCTGGACCTCAACGATGTGACGCTGGTCTGCCAGGACTGGGGCGGCCTGCTCGGCCTGACCATTCCGCCCGACATGCCCGAACGGTTCGAACGCCTGATCGTGATGAACACCGCCATCGCCGTCGGCAATTCGCCGGGGCCGGGCTTCGACGCCTGGAAGGCCTTCAATCGCTCCCAGCCGGACATGGACATTGCCGCCCTGATGAAGCGCGGAACGCCGGTTCTGTCGGATGAGGAAGCCGCCGCCTATGCCGCGCCGTTCCCGGACATCACCTACAAGGCCGGCGTGCGCCGGTTTCCGGAACTGGTGATGGTGAGCCCGGACATGGAAGGCGTCGATATCTCGAAACATGCGGCTCACTGGTGGTCACACGAATGGGACGGCGATGCCTTCATGGCGGTGGGCGCCGCAGACCCCGTGCTGGGCCCGCCGGCCATGGAAGCCCTGCGCAAGACGATCCGCAATTGCCCGGAACCGATGATGATCGAGGACGGCGGCCACTTCGTGCAGGAATGGGGCGAGCCCATTGCCCGCGCCGCCCTGAAATCCTTCGGGGAGCTCTGAGCCATGCCGGCGCTGATGGAGGCCTGGAACGCCGACGTCGCCGCACAGCCCCAATGGGTGCAGGTCTGGATGAATGTGATGGTCGCCGTGCTGGCGCTCGGCGGCCTTGCGTTCAGCTTCGTGCGGGTCGAGGCGCGCTGGGTGCTGGCGAGCTTCGTGGCGGGCGCAGCCGGCCTGTTCTTCATCTACAGCCAGATGGGCTATGTCCGCCTGCTGGGCCTCGGCCATGTCCTGTTCTGGACACCGGCGCTCGTCTACCTGCTGCGCCGCCGGGACACATGGCGCGTGCGGGAAACCTGGTCCGGCAAGTGGATCGCCATCGCCGCCGCCGTGATGACCATCTCTCTCGCCTTCGACTATGCGGACGTTATCCGCTGGGGGCTGGGGGAGCGCGGATAGGCCGGACGGGCTGGCGGACTGCGCGATGCGCAATAGTATCGCCGCATCATGACCGATTCTCCCCAACGCCCCGAAGCCGGCTGCGGCGCGGCCATTACCGATGCCGATGGCCGCCTCCTCCTGATCCAGCGCCTGCGCGAGCCCGAAGCCGGCAGCTGGGGCCTGCCGGGTGGCAAGATCGACTTCGGTGAGCGCTCGGAAGACACAGCCCGCCGGGAAATAGAGGAGGAACTGGGCATCGTCATCGAACTGACACGGCTTGCCTGTATCGCCGAGACGATTGACCGGGGCGACGGGCGCCACTGGGTTGCGCCGGTCTATGAGGCGCGGATCGTGTCAGGAGAGCCCCGGATCATGGAACCGGAAAAGCATGGCGGCTGGGGCTGGTTCGCCCTCGACCGGATGCCGCAGCACCTCACCAGCGCGGCCATCGCCTGGCTCGATACCACTGCAAAAGGGGCATGGCGACAGGCCGGGAACGGGGGTTTATAGGTCGCCGATGCGAAAGCTCCGCAAACTCCTGTTCTGGCTGATCGCCCTGGACCTGCTGGCCACGCTGGTATTCTGGGGCGCGACCCGGTTCATGGACCAGTCCGGCGCCCTCAGCGGCGGCACGGGGGTAGTCTTCTATACCGACAACCAGCGCGACGCGGCCGGGCGCATCGCCAAGGCGGCGAACCTCCTGAAGGCCGGCAAGCTCGACCGGCTCTACATGGTCGGCGGCCACCGCCCGCAGGAGGGCTGG
>JAGQRO010000206.1 GCA_020425315.1 Hyphomonas sp.
GGGTGACCTATACAGCGCCCATGGCTCTCTTCGTCTGCCTCGCCTATATGCGCACCGTGCTGAAAGTGTTCTGAGCGGTGCGCGGCTATTTCGCCATCGGGGCCGAGCGGATTTCCAAGGCCATGAATCTCGGCGCGCTGATGCGCACGGCGAATGCCTTCGGGGCGAGCTATGTCTTCTCCATCGATGCCGAACACCAGCTGCGCGAAGCCTATGCCGCCGACACGTCGAAGACGGCCGGGCAGATTCCCTACTATGAATATGACAGCATCGAAGCGCTGCAGCTGCCGCGCGGCTGCCAGCTGGTGGGCATCGAGCTGACCGATGACGCGGTGATGCTGCCGACCTTCCGGCATCCTCCGCAGGCGGCCTATATCCTGGGGCCGGAGAAGGGGGATTTGTCGCCCGGCATCCTCGCCCGCTGCGATCATGTGGTGAAGATCCCGACCAAATTCTGCATCAATGTCAGCCTCGCCGGGGCGCTGGTCATGTATGACCGGCATCTCTCCTTCGGCGGCTACGCGCCGCGCCCGATCATGCCCGGCGGCACCGGCGGGGATGGCCGCGAGGGCGCCCATATGCAGGGCAAGGACCGGACCTGAGACCAGATGTGCGGCAAGTTCACCATGATGGCGACCTGGGCGGAGGTGCATTCCTTCTCCCAGCCGCTGATTGCCCGGCCGTCGAACGCGCCGGAAGTCGCCGCGACGCCGATGCGCTGGGCGCCGGTGATGCACCTCGATGAGGCCGGCGAGCGCACCATGACGCAGATGCGCTGGGGCTTCACCGCCGAGCGCAATGGCCGTCTCTACCCGGACCATATCCACGCCCGCGACGACAAGCTGCTGACCTCCCGCCTGTGGCGCCCGCATTTCGAGGCGCGTCGCGGCGTGCTGATCGTCAACAGTTTCAATGAGGGCCAGGAAGTGCCGACCTTCCGGCCGGACCGGGTGACGCCCACCGGCCGCACCAAGACGGTGCAGTGGACCATCCGGCCGAAGGACGGCTCGCGCCTTGCCATCGCGGTGATCTTCCGTATCCGGACGATGGAGGATGTCACCACGTCTGAATTCGTGATGTGCACGACGAAGGCGAACAAGGGCATCTCCCGTTTCGTCGTCGCCGATCCGGACCAGCGCATGCCCGCCGTGCTGAAAGAGGAAGACATGGCCCTCTGGCTGGGCGAAGTGCCGGCGAGCCCGGAAGACATCCGCGCCGTGCTGCAGACTTATGAAGATGACGGGGCCTGGGACATGCAGCCGGAATCGGCACGCCGGGGTCCGCCTCCGCGCATGAATACCGGCCCGGAGCAGGGCGACCTGTTCTGACGGCCCGGATGTTTCGCGCAACTTCGCCGTTACATCGCCGTTCTTGCCGGCAACTTGCCGTCTGTTTCCGGGTTAACAGGACAACCTGAAATCTTAACCAAGAGCCCGTGAACCAAACTCCAGAGTCATGTCATATATCTGGCATGAGCATTGAGCGGCATTCCACGGGCGATTCAGGCGGCGCGGCGGGCGAACACCGCGCCCATGCGCGCCAGCGCGTGCTGAAATCCGGGCGCATCCTGCTCAAGGGCCACACCTCGACCATCGACGTCCTCATCCGCGACCTGTCGGCGACCGGCGTGAAGCTCAAACTGGCAAACCCCTGGATCGTGCCGGACCGGTTCGACCTGACCATCGCCAATCCGGCGACGGGCACCAGCGAGACCCATGCCTGCGAAAAGCGCTGGCAGCGCGGCCTGATGGCGGGCGCGCGCTTCATCGATCCGGACGCGCCGAAGCCGGCCTGACGCTTTTCCTGACGCGCATATGAAAACCCCGCCGGATCGCTCCGGCGGGGATTCCTGTTTTCCGGGAGGAAAAAAGTTCAGTGCCTGAATATCAGTGCTTGTCGTCGACTTCCTCGAAGTCGGCATCGACGACATCGTCGCCGCCTTCATCGGCGGCTGCGTCGCGGGCCGCATCGGCATGGGCCGTGGCTTCCTGCTGGGAAGCATAGATGGCTTCGCCGAGTTTCATCGCGGCAGACATCAGGGCCTGATGCTTGGCCTGGATGTCGGCGATATTGTCCGTCTCGCGGGCGGCCTTCAGTTCCTCGACCGCCTTGGCGATCTCGTCCTTCACGGCGTCGCCCACCTTGTCGCCATGCTCCTCGACCTGCTTTTCGGTCTGGTGGACCAGCGCTTCGGCATGGTTCTTCGCCTCGACCAGTTCGCGGCGGGCCTTGTCGGCGCCGGCATTGGCTTCGGCATCGTCCATCATCTTCTTGATGTCGGCTTCGTTGAGGCCGCCATCCGCCTGGATGGTGA
>JAGQRO010000207.1:0-1547 GCA_020425315.1 Hyphomonas sp.
GAGGCGAAGATCGGCGGAATGACGCCGGATGTGTTGATCTTCAGCGGCAGGAAGCTTTTCTGCCCTTGCGCGAAGCCATGGGCCTGCTGGCGCTTTGGATACTGGATCAGCAGCCGGCGTTGCGAGCGTTCCATGAACACGATGAACACGACGAGCGCGATCACCATGGCGGCAATCGCCACCACGAACACGATGTTCACCGACGTGGCACGGGCCTGGCTGAGCAGGTTGAAGATCGCCTTCGGCATCTCGGCCACGATGCCCGCGAAAATGATCAGCGAAACGCCATTGCCGATACCGCGCGCGGTGATCTGTTCGCCCATCCACATCAGCAGCATGGTGCCGCCGGTCAGCGTGACGACGCCGGTCAGGATGAAGAAGGGCTGGGCGATGCCGTCGATCCGCACAGCCGACAGGCCGGACGAGATGGCGAAGGACTGAACCAGCGCGAACGCCAGGGTCAGGTAACGTGTATACTGGTTGATCTGCTTGCGCCCCGCCTCGCCTTCCTTCTTCAGCTTTTCCAGCGTGGGAGAGGCAGACGTCATCATCTGGATGATGATCGAGGCGGTGATGTAGGGCATCACGTTCAGGGCGAAGATGCCCATACGCTCCACGGCGCCGCCGGCAAACATGTTGAGATTGCCGAGCATGCCGCCCGACTGGCTCTGGAACAGGGTCGAGTACTGGGACGGGTCCAGGCCCGGAATCGGAATGAACGTGCCGAGCCGGTAGAGGATCAGCATGCCAAGGGTGAACAGGATCCGGTTCTGAAGGTCCTTGGCCTTGGCAAAAGTCGATAGATTGACGTTGCGAGCCATCTGTTCAGCAGCATTGGCCATCTGACGCTCGACCTCCCTGAAATGCGTGCGCCGCCAAAATCGGCGGCGCAACAGTGTTTGTGAAGGGGTTCCGGGAAAAAACCGCTGCTTATTCTGCAGCCGTGTCTTTTGCGGCACCCGTGACGGTGACCTTGCCGCCGGCCTTCTCGACGGCCTCGATGGCGGCCTTGGAGGCGCCGGTCACGGTAATGTTCAGCTTTTTCGGGGCATCGCCCTTGGCCAGCAGGCGCACGCCGTCGCGGATCTGGCGCACCAGGCCGGAGGCCACCAGCGTCTCTTCCGTCACATTGGACGGGTCCAGCTTGCCGGCTTCGACAGCCTTGGCAACGCGGCCAAGGTTGACCCAGGCCATCGTCTTCTGGCCACGCGGGGTGAAGCCGCGCTTCGGAAGGCGCATGTAGATCGGCATCTGGCCGCCTTCGAAGCCGTTCACGGCAACGCCGGAACGAGCCTTCTGGCCTTTCACGCCGCGACCACCGGTCTTGCCCTTGCCCGAGCCGACGCCGCGGCCAATGCGCATGCGCTTCTTGGTAGAGCCTTCAGCGGGGGACAGTTCGTTGAGTTTCATCGTTCTATCTTCCGATACGTCTTGCGGTGCAGGGCGGCGGGCGATCAGGCCGGAGCCCTATTCGCCGACAACCTCGACCAAGTGGGCCACTTTGCGGATCATGCCGCGCACAGCCGGAGTGTCTTCGAGTTCCTTGG
>JAGQRO010000207.1:1566-1832 GCA_020425315.1 Hyphomonas sp.
CCAACCTTGTTCAGGCCGAGGCCGATCAGCGTCTGGCGCTGCTCAGGCTTGCGGCCGATCGGGCTGCCGGTCTGGCGGACGGTGAGTCTGGAGTTTGCCATGGCGCTGTCCTTCCCTCGTCTTAGGCGTCAATGACGCCGGCTTCCGACGCACCATCGGTGCGGCGGCCGACCACGTCCTGCACCTTCAGGCCGCGCTTGGAAGCGACCGTGCGGGGGCTGGACTGTTCTTTCAGGGCGTCAAACGTGGCGCGAACCATGTTGTAC
>JAGQRO010000207.1:1987-2628 GCA_020425315.1 Hyphomonas sp.
CATGGTGCAGCGTGCGGCCTTCGCGGAGCGGAATGCGGACCATGTTGCGCTTGGCTTCTTCAGTCGCCTTGCGGATCGCTTCCGGAACCTCGCGGGCCTTGCCCTTGCCGAAGCCGGCACGGCCCTTCTGGTCGCCGACCACGACGAGCGCGGCGAAACCGAAGTTCTTGCCGCCCTTCACGGTCTTTGCGACGCGGTTGATGCCAACCAGCTTGTCGACGAATTCGGAGACTTCCTCTTCGCGATCACGTTCGCGACGGCGGCCCCTGCCTTTCTCTTCAGCCATCTGGCCTCTCCTCAGAATTTCAGGCCGCCCTCGCGGGCAGCGTCTGCCAGGGCTTTCACCCGGCCGTGGAACATGTAGCCGCCACGATCGAAGACGACGTCTTCAACGCCGGCCTTCTTCGCGCGCTCTGCGAGCGCCTTGCCGACGAGTGCGGCAGCGGAGGTATCAGCACCGGTCTTGGAACCAGCCAGAACGTCTTTTTCCAGGGTCGAGGCCGAGGCGAGCGTGATGCCCTTCTCGTCGTCGATGATCTGGGCCGAGATGTTCTTGTGGCTGCGCGCAACCGACAGGCGCGGGCGGCCTTCAGCAACCTTGCGGAGCTTGGCACGAACCCGCTGGGCGCGGCGCTGCATCT
>JAGQRO010000208.1 GCA_020425315.1 Hyphomonas sp.
TATATCGGCCATCTCGGCCTCGATGGCGTCGGCGACACAAAGGGCCTGCTCGAAAGCGAAATGCGCGACCGCCACATCAAGTGGATCACCAATGCGCGCGTGAAAAAGGTCGAAGCCGACAAGATGATCGTTGAGGAAGTCAACGAGGACGGCTCCCTCAAGGCGACGCATGAGCTGCCGCAGAAATTCTCCATGATGCTGCCGCCCTTCCGGGGCGTGCCGGCGGTGCGGGGCATTGAGGGCCTGGTCAATCCGCGCGGCTTCGTGATCACCGACAAGCACCAGCGCAATCCGAAATACCCCGAAATCTTCGGCATTGGCGTCTGCATCGCCATTCCGCCGACCGGACCGACGCCGGTGCCGGTAGGCGTGCCGAAGACCGGGTTCATGATCGAATCCATGGTCACGGCCACAGCGGAGAATCTCGGCGAGATCCTGCGTGGCAAGGAGCCGACGCATGAGGCGACCTGGAACGCGATCTGTATTGCCGATTTCGGCGATGGCGGCGTCGCCTTCATTGCCCAGCCTCAGATCCCGCCGCGCAATGTGAACTGGTCCGTCTCCGGCGGCTGGGTGCACACGGCGAAAGTGGCGTTCGAGCGGTACTTCCTGAAGAAGGTGAAGTCCGGCCGATCCGAGACCTTCTACGAGAACGCCGCGCTGAACCTGCTGAAAACCCACAAGCTGAAGGCCTGAGGAGGCAGTCATGGCAGATGCAGTGGCAGCGGAACGGGTGGTGGTGTGCACGCATTGCGACGCAGCCAATCGCGTCGCGGCCGGCAAGGCTCTGACCGGCGGCAAGTGCGGGAAATGCGGCACGCCGCTGGCGACGCCGGAGCCGGTGGATATCGATGGCGAGACGCTGGGGCGCCTGATGGCGCGCGACACCGGCGCCTTCGTGCTGGATGTCTGGGCGCCCTGGTGCGGGCCGTGCCGGATGATGGCGCCGGCCTATGCCAGCGCGGCGGCGCGGATGTCCGGCGAGGTCCGCTTCTTCAAGTTGAATTCGGACCAGAACCAGTCCGCCGCCGGGGCCCTTGGCATCCGGGGCATCCCGACCCTCCTCGCCTGGAATGGCGGGGATCTGGTCGCCAACCAGGCCGGCGCGCAGACGGGCGATGCCCTGGCGCGCTGGATCCAGTCAGTTTTCGGGCTTCGCGCCTGATATTCCACAGAAAGGAAATCCACATGAACATCGACCGCGCCGTTTTCGCCTTTGCCGGCATCATCGTGATGGCCAGCCTCGCGCTCGGCTATTTCGTCTCGCCGTACTGGTTCCTGCTGACGGCCTTTGCCGGTCTCAACATGTTCCAGGCGGCGTTCACCGGTTTCTGCCCGGCGGCCATGATCTTCAAGGCATTCGGGTTCCAGTCTGGCTGCGCCTTCAAATGAGGCGTCTGGCATGCCTGTCCGCCAGCCTGATCGCCCTTGCCGCGCCGCTGGCGTCGGCCCAGCCCGTTTCGCTGCGCGAAGCGGTGCGACTGGCGCTGGCGCATGACCCGTCGATCGACCGGGCCGAGGCGGGCGTGGCCCGCAGCAAGGCGGGCGTCGACGCGGCGCGGGCCGGGCGCGGGCCTCAGGCCGGCCTCATGGCGCAGGTGGGCGTGCTGGAAACCGACTTCACCGCCGACAAGATCAGCCAGGTGCCGCGTCAGGCGGGCCTGCAGGCCGAGTGGACGGTGTTCCAGTCCGGCGCGCTGGGCGCGGCCGTGGATGCCGCCGAAGCGCAGCGCCAGGCTGCGGCCCACCAGCTGCTCGGTACGCGCGAGCGCACCGTTCTCGATACCTTCGAGGCCTATGCCCTTGCCTGGCTGGCAGAACGCACTGCTGACGTGGCGCGGGCGCGCCAGGAGACGTTCGCCATCCGCCTGCAGGAGACGCAGGCCCGTTTCGACCAGGGCCAGGTGACGCGCACGGACATTGCACTGACCGAAGCCCGGCTCGCCTCGTCCGAGGCCGAGCTTGAGGCCGCGCATGCGGCACTGGCCGGGGCGAAGGCGCGCCTGTCGCGCCTCACCGGCCTTGAGGATGCCGGCACGGCCGAGGCGGCCTCCATGGCCGTCCAGTTCGGCACGATGGGCGAGACGCTGGTGCGCGTACTCGACAATAATCCCGACCTCGCCGCCGCGCGATCTGCGGAGCTGTCTGCAGGTCACCGGATCAAGGAGGCGGCCGGCCGGTTCGGACCGAAGGTCTCCCTCAAGGCCCGCGCGACGACCGGCGAGGACGTGTTCTTCTTCTTCGAGGACCCGATCAGCGATGTCGGCGCCTTTGTGACCGTGGAGGTTCCTCTGGTCACGTCCGGCTTGCGCAATGCCAGCAAGCGGGAGGCGCTGGCGGCCCGCAATGCGGCCCTTGCCGATGTGCGCCTTGCGGAGCTGGAGCTGCAGGAAGCGGTCACGGGCCTGTGGGGCGATATCGAGGCCCGGCGCCTGTCGCTGGCCGCTGCGCAGCGGGCCGAGACGGCGGCTGAACTCGCCGCGGAAGGCGCGCAGAAAGAGCATGAGGCCGGCATCCGCACACTGGTCGATGCGCTCGACGCCGAGAATGCCTATCGCGATGCCCAGATTGCCCGCTACCGCGCCGCCGTGCTGCTGCAGGTGGCCGAGGCGCGGCTCCTGTCGCTATCGTCCGATCTGGAGCGGCAGCTGCAGGACTAGGGCCTCAGGAATCGCCCCAGAGGCGCAGCAGGTTCGAGATGGACTTGGCCAGCGTCAGCATTTCCGGCGATTGCGGGGAATGCTGCGCGGCGAGGCTGGCGCGGAGGTTTTCGAGATCGAACAGGATTTCCCGTGCGGCGGCATCGCGCACGGCGCTTTCGATCCAACCGACAGCGACGAGACGCTCGCCTGAAATCACCGGGCGGACTTCGTGCAAAGTGGTAGACGGGTAGAGGACAAGGTCGCCCGCCGCGGGCTTGGCGACATGCTCGCCCGCTGCAGTATCGACTGCGAGTTCGCCGCCTTCATAGGTGGCCGGATCGGCGAGGAAAAGCGTGAACGAAAGGTCCGTCCGCACGCGGCGGTCGCCATGACCCATGAAGGCATTGTCGACATGGCGGCCATAGCCGCCGCCGGGGCCGGTGCGGCTGACCATCAGGGGCGAGAAGCGGCGCGGCTGGGCGGCGGCCTTCAGGACCGGGTGCTTCTCCACGGCTTCCTGCAGCAATTGCTTCAGTTTCAGACCGGCCGAACTGGTCAGGTCGGCCTGTTCGTTGCGCTTCACCTGGCGCGCCGTGGGGCCGGCCGTCTCGGTGCCATCGCGCCAGTCGAGGGCGCCGGCGAGGCGGCGGGCCTCGGCGATCTGGTCAGCGGAAAGGACGCCGGAAAGGGTGATAAGCATGGGGGATAAGGGCCGGTGAGGTGGTGACTGTGAGGTGGCTGCGAGGTTGCCGTTGAGGTCGATACAGGTCGCCTTGCGACGGCCCTGGGCGGCTGGCGGGGCGGATTGCGTTGACTATCGCGGATGCCTCCCCGCCGAAACCCGCAACTTCCCGCACGGGACGCCTTGACGCGGGCGGCGCAGCCGGTAAGTGATACAGTATAACATATCCAGAAGGCTCCCCTCCCATGAAGCGTTTCCTCCTTGCCTCCGCGGCCACCGCCGCGACCTTCGCCCTTGCGGCCCATGCCGATCCTGACGAGACGGACCTGCGCCAGCAGTCGGTGATCGTCACCGCGCCGGGGCCGGACCGGCTGGAAGGCGAACTGATCGGCAATGCGACCTCCATCGACCGTGAGGGCATTGTGGAAGTGCTGGGCACGACGCTGGGCGACACGCTGGACCGCCAGCCCGGCGTGGCGACGACCTTCTTCGGCGCCGGCGCCAGCCGCCCCGTGCTGCGCGGCCTCGGCGCCGAGCGGGTGCAGGTGCTGACCAATGGCATCGGCGTGATCGACGTCTCCGCCGCCTCGCCGGACCACCAGGCCGCTGCCGACGGCATCGATGCGGAGAAGATCGAGATCCTGCGCGGACCGGCGGCGCTGGCCTATGGCGGCCAGGCGATCGGCGGCGTGGTCAATGTGATCGACGGCCTGCTGCCGGAGGAAAAACCGGACGAGCCCTTCTCGGCCGACCTCTTCGCGGCGTTCAACGATGTCAATGAGGGCTCGGAACTGTCCGGTCGCGTGCAGGCGGTTGCTGGGCCATTCGTCTTTACCCTGACGGCATCGGACCGCGACTTCAGCGATTACGATATTCCCGGCATGGCGGAATCGGCCCTGTTCCACGAACTCGAAGAGGCTGAAGAGCACGAAGGGGAAGAAGAGGACGAGGAAGATCACGATCACGAGGAAGAAGAGCACGTCGCCGGCACGATGGAGAATTCCTTCGTCGACACCAGCACGCTGGCGGCCGGTGCGTCCTGGGTCGGCGAAAACGGCTTTCTCGGCATCGCCGTGCGCCGTCAGGAAGCGCAATACGGCCTGTCCGGTCACGATCATGAACACGAGCATGAGGAAGAAGGCGAAGAGGAAGGCGAGGAAGAGCACGAACACGAAGAGGAAATGCCCTTCATCGACCTCGAACAGACGCGCTACGATTTGCGTGGCGGCGTGAGATTCGAGGACGGCTTCCTCACGGAAATCGTCGGTTCCGTTTCAATTGCGGACTACAAGCATACGGAGTTCGAGGCGCCGGGCGAACCGGGCACCGTCTATGAGACGGATGGCACCGAGGCCCGTCTCGAAGCCGGCCACCAGCTGGGCCTGCTGAAAGGCGCCTTCGGCCTGCAGTATACGGACAAGGACCTTGGCGCCTTCGGCGATGAATCCTTCATCACGCCGACCTCCTCCAAGAGCTTCGGCGCGTTTGCCTATGAAACCATCGACTGGGAAAGCGGCTTCGGCCTGGAAGGCGGGGCCCGGATCGAATCCGCCGAGCGCGGCAATGCCGCCGGCGACACCGAATTCGACCTGTTGAGCCTGTCCGCCGGTGCCCACCAGCACTGGGAGAATGGCTGGTTCGTCGGCGCCCAGATCTCGCACACCGAGCGCGCGCCGAACGAGAGCGAACTCTATGCCGACGGCGCCCACCTCGCCACGGTGCAGTACGAAGTCGGCAATATGGGCCTCGACAAGGAACAGGGCCTGAACCTCGAAGCGACGGCGCGCTGGGAAAGCGCCAATGCCAGCTTCGGCGTCAATGTGTTCCGCACCATGTTCGACGGCTTCATCTTCCTGTCGCCCGGCGAAGTGGACCATGGCGAAGGCCTGGTCGACGAAGTCGACGGCGTGCCGGTCTTCCTGTTCCTGCAGGATGACGCGACCTTCACCGGCGCGGAAATCTATGGCGAGGCCTTTATGCCCGAAGGCCTGCTCGGTGCCGACTGGAAACTCGATGGCAGCATCGATCTCGTCTCCGGCGAGCTGGACAATGGCGGGAATGTGCCGCTGATGCCGCCGCTCACCCTGAATGCCGGCGTCAAGGCCGACTGGCGGCTGTGGGGCGCCGGGGCGCATGTGACGTGGGCGGACGATCAGACCGACCTCGCCTCCGGCGAACTGCCGACCGATGGCTATACCCAGCTGGACCTGCGCGGCGAGCTGAAACTCTCCGAATTCGGCATGGGGCGCGAGGGCACGATCCTCTTCGTCGATGCGCGCAATGTGACCGATGAGGAAATCCGCTACGCCACCAGCGTGCTGAAGGATCGCGTGCCGGCGCCGGGGCGGAACATCCGCGTCGGTATCCGGGCGACCTTCTGAGGCGTCAGGCCCGCGAGGCGAGGATGAGGGCGCCGGTAATGCCGGAGTCCTCTCCGAGCCCGGGCGGCACGATATAGCCGCCAAGGTCGCCGCTGGCGGGCCCCTGCGAGACATAGCCGCCGAGCAGGCGCCGGGTTTCCGCCCGCACGCGGTCGATCAGGCCCGGCGTCTTCATCACGCCGCCGCCGAAGACGATCCGCTCCGGCATGTGGGTCAGCGTGATCGTCACCGCCAGCTGGGCGAGATAGGCCGCCTCCAGCGCATGGGCCGGATGGTCGGCCAGCAGGCTGGAGAGGTCCGTGCCCCAGCGGGCGGCGATGGCCGGGCCGCTGGCGAGGCCTTCCAGGCAATCGCCATGATAGGGGCAGAGGCCTTCGAACACGTCGCCCAGGCTGCGGGGCGGGTAGATGTGTCCCATTTCGTAATGGCCGGTGCCGGAAGGGGCGCGGCCCTGATGGATCACGCCGGCCCCGATGCCGGTGCCGACCGTGACATAGGCGAGCGTCTGGCAGCCCTGACCGGCGCCAAGGGCCTGCTCCCCCAGCGCCGCCGCATTGACATCGGTGTCGAGGGCGACCGGGCAGGCCAGCGGGGCGAGCCCGTCCAGCCAGTCCACCCCGGTCCAGCCGGGTTTCGGCGTCTTCTGCACCTGGCCATAGCCGGGCGCGCCGGGGGCAATGCCGACCGGACCGAAGGCGGCAAGGCCCAGGGCCTCCAGCTGGCCGGACTCGGCATAAGGGCCGAAAAAGGCCTGGATCTGTTGGAATGTCTCGGTTGGGGCGGCCGTCCGGAAGGTCTCGCGGGCATGGATCTGGCCCGGAACCGGCCCGGCGGCGCAGACGATCTTGGTGCCTCCGGCTTCGATGGCGCCCAGCATGTCGACGATCCTCCGGATGGCTCCGGGGGCCAGCTTGCAGGGATCGGCGGCCGGCGCAACTGGTGCCACGCCCGGCACTTCACGAAATCGTGTCTCCCAGCCGCCAAGCGTGTATGGACATTGCCCGGTTTGCCCTATCTTTGCAGGATTGGGCGTTTGTGTTCGGCGCCGGGCCTTTGGGCCCGGATCTGGCATATGGAGAGGTGGCCATCGGCTGCCTGCAGGATTGAGTAGAGATGATAATTGGACGGTTCCATTCGTGGCGCATGGCGCTGGGCGGCATGTTGGCTGCGCTGGCCCTGGCAGGCGCCCCGGCGGCGGAAGCCCAGCGCGGCCCCGGCGGCGGCACCAGTGTGTTCGTGGAGCCCGTGGCGGAAACGGATTTTTCGATGCGAATCGAGGCGCTCGGCACGCTGGAAGCGCGCGAGCGGGTGGACCTGACGCTGAACACGGCCGACCGGGTGACCGCGATTTATTTCGACGATGGCGACCGGGTCACCCAGGGCAAGACGCTGCTGTCGCTGGCGCAGGGCGAGCAGGCCGCGCTGGTCGATGCCGCCGAGGCGACCGCCACCGAAGCGCGCCAGCGCCATGAGCGCATGGTGCAGCTGGCCAAGGAGAAGACCGTCGCCCAGTCCGCCGTGGACGAGGCGCGGCGCGACCTCAACGCCGCCAATGCCCAGCTGCGCGCCGTGCAGTCGCGCCAGAAGGACCGCGTTCTGGTCGCTCCGTTCGACGGTGTGCTCGGTTTCCGCATGGTCTCGGTCGGCTCCTATGTGCGGGCCGGCGACGTGGTGGCCGAACTGATGGATGACAGCCGCATGAAGCTCGACTTCTCCGTGCCGTCGACCTTCCTGCGCTCGACTGCCAAGGGCACGAAGATCACCGCTGAGACCGATGACCTGCCCGGCATCCTGTTCGAGGGCGAAGTCGACACGGTCGGCGCCGCGATTGACCCGGTGACGCGCTCCATCCGTGTGCGGGCGATCCTGCCCAATCCGGACCGGCTGATGAAGCCCGGCATGTTCATGAAAGTGACCCTGCTGGCCGAGCCGCGCACCTCCCTCTCGGTGCCGGAAGGCGCGATCGAGCCGGTCGGGCCGGACAGTTTCGTCTATGTCGCCGCGCGCAAGGACGGCCAGATGGTGGCCGAGCGCCGCCAGATCCAGGTAGGCCTGCGCCAGGCTGGCCGGGTAGAAATCGTCTCCGGCCTCGACGCCGGCGAGACCATCGTGGCCGACGGCCTGATCCGCGTGCGCGACGGGGCGCCGCTGATCGTGCGCGACCGGGCCGTTCTGCAGACGGGCGGCGGCGGGGCCCCGGCCGGCTCCTCCAACGCGCAATAAGGGGCTGCTGCGGTGCTGCTGTCGGATACATCCATCAAGCGGCCGGTGTTCGCATCGGTTCTGTCGCTGGTGCTGATCATCTTCGGCATTGTTGCCTTCATGCGCCTGCCGCTGCGCGAATATCCGGACATCGACGCGCCGATCGTCAACATACAGACGAACTATCCGGGCGCCTCGGCCAGCGTGGTGGAGACGCGTATCACGCGCCCCATCGAGGACCGGGTGGCAGGCGTTTCCGGCATCCGCTTCATCGACTCCAATTCGCGGGACGGGCGCTCGTCCATCAGTATCGAATTCTCCGTCAACCAGGATATCGATGCCGCTGCCAATGACATCCGCGACCGCGTGGCGACGGTGCTCAACAATCTGCCGACAGAGGCCGACCCGCCGGAAATCCAGAAAGCGGACAATAGCGAAGACGTGGTCATCTGGCTGAACCTGGCCAGCGACTCGATGACGACGGCGGAATTGTCCGACTATGCCGACCGTTACCTGGTTGACCGGTTCTCGGCGCTGGACGGTGTGTCGCGCGTACGCGTCGGCGGCCAGCGCGCCTATGCGCTGCGGATCTGGATCGACCGGCGGGCGCTCGCCGCCCGCGACCTGACCGTGGCGGACATCGAGCGGGCCCTGCGCAGCGAGAATATCGAGGCCCCCGCCGGCAGCGTCGAATCCGGCGAGCGGACCTATACGGTGCGCATCGACCGCACGTTCCGCACGCCGGAACAGTTCGCCAATCTGGTCATCGGGCGCGGCGACACCGGCTATCTCGTGCGCCTTGGCGATGTCGCCCGTGTGGAGCGCGGCACGCAGGAAGACCGCAACCTGTTCCGCGGCAATGGCGTGCCCATGGTCGGCATCGGCGTCGCCAAACAGTCGACCGCGAACACGGTGGCCGTGGCGAAGGCGGCGCGCGACCTCGCCGCCGATCTCAACAAGTCCCTGCCGGAAGGCATGTACATCGCCACGAATTTCGACAGTTCGGTGTTCATCAGCGCCTCGATCCGCGAAGTCTGGACGACGCTCGCCATCGCGGTCGCGCTGGTGACGCTGGTGATCTTCCTGTTCCTCGGCAGCCTGCGCTCGACCATCATTCCGGCCGTGACGGTGCCGGTGTCGCTGACGGCGACCTTTATCATTTTGCTGGCGTTTGGATTCTCCATCAATCTGCTGACGCTGCTGGCGCTGGTTCTGGCCATCGGCCTGGTCGTGGACGATGCCATCGTCGTGCTGGAGAATATCCACCGGCGCATGGAGGAATATGGCGAGACACCGCTGGTGGCGGCCTATCGCGGCACGCGGCAGGTGGGCTTCGCCGTGATCGCGACGACGCTGGTGCTGATCGCCGTGTTCGTGCCGATCACCTTCCTGCAGGGGGATCTCGGCCGTCTGTTCACGGAATTTGCGATCACGATCGCGGCAGCGGTCGGCTTCTCGTCGCTGCTGGCGCTGACACTGGCGCCGATGCTGGCCTCGAAAGTCCTCTCGGACAAGCCGGCCACGGGCATTGCCTCGGCCCTGCCGCGGCTTGTCGACTTCCTGTTCAAGCGGCTGCGCGGCGCCTATGCCTGGGTGCTGGACATCCTGATCGGCCGCCCGATTGTGGTCGGCTTCGTCCTGCTCGCGCTGTTCGGCGCGGCCTGGAATCTGGTGCGCACATTGCCGCAGGAATATGTGCCACGTGAAGACCGGGGCAGTTTCTTCATCAATGTCGCCGGCCCGCAGGGCGCCTCGTTCGACTATATGATCCAGTATATGGACGAGATCGAGCGCCGCCTGTTGCCGTATACGGACAATGAGGTAAACCGTGTCCTGCTGCGCGCGCCGGGCTTTGGCTCCAATGCCTTCAATCAGGGCTTTGTCATTGTCAGCCTGAAGGACTGGTCCGACCGGCGGCCCGCCGATGACATCATCGCGGAGGTGAATGGCAAGCTGTCGGACCTGCCGGGCATCCGGGCGTTTGCCATCATGCGTTCCGGCCTGGGCGGGGGTAATGGCAAGCCGGTGCAGTTCGTGCTGGGCGGGCCATCCTATGAACAGCTGGCCGAATGGCGTGACACCTATCTCGACGCCCTGGACGCGAACAATCCGGGCCTTGAGGATATTGACTGGAACTATAAGGAAACCCAGCCGCAATACCGTGTGCAGATCGATTATGACCGTGCCTCCGACCTTGGTGTCACGGTGTCCGATATCGGCAACACGCTGCAGACCATGCTCGGCTCGCGCCGGGTGACGACCTATGTCGACAATGGCGAGGAATATGATGTCATCCTCGAAGGCCTGCGCTCGGAACAGAATTCGCCGAACGATGTGCAGAACATCTATGTGCGCTCGAACACGACCGGCCAGCTGATCCCGCTGTCAAACCTCGTCAACATCGTTGCCGTGGCCGACAGCCCGACGCTCAACCGCTACAACCGGGTGCGCGCCATCACCATCGACGCAAACCTCGCGCCCGGCGCCTCGCTGGGCGATGTGCTGGACGAGATGCAGGCGATTGCGCGCAGCGTGTTGCCGGCCGAAGCGCAGATCGACTTCAAGGGCCAGT
>JAGQRO010000209.1 GCA_020425315.1 Hyphomonas sp.
CCGGGCGGCGTGCCGCACAAATCTCCGGGCGCCGGCCAGGTGGCCACCATGTCGAACGCCATGCTGCACGCCAAGACCTATGGCAACTATCCGGCTCAGAAGAACATTCTCTCCTGCATCTATGAAGGCATCCAGGTGCCGATCGATGCGGGCCTGCGCATCGAGACACGCTACTTCATCAACACCCAGCAGCGCCCGGAAGCGAAAGCCATGATCCGCTCGCTGTTCCTGTCGATGCAGGAACTGGGCAAGGGCGCCAACCGCCCGGCCGGTCATCCGAAGACGGAGTTCAAGAAGATCGCTGTCATCGGCGCCGGCCTGATGGGCGCGGGCATTGCCTACGTTCAGGCCAAGGCCGGCATCCCGACCGTGCTGGTCGATGTCTCGAAAGAGAATGCCGAGAAGGGCAAGGACTATTCCCGCCGCATCGTCGAAAAGGATGTCTCGCGCGGCAAGTCCACGAAAGAGAAGGGCGAAGCCCTCCTCGACCTCATCACCACGACGGACTCCTATGACGACGTCAAAGGCGCCGACCTGGTGATCGAGGCCGTGTTCGAGAATGAGGAACTGAAAGCCAAGATCACCCAGATGGCTGAAGCCGTTCTGGATGATGATGCCGTCTTTGGCACCAATACCTCGACCCTGCCGATCACCGGCCTCGCCAAGGCCTCGAAGCGTCCGGCCAATTTCATCGGCATTCACTTCTTCTCGCCGGTGGAGCGTATGGGCCTTGTCGAGATCATCTCCGGTAAGGAGACGAGCGAGGCGACGCTGGCCAAGGCCGTCGACTATGTGCTCGCCATCCGCAAGACGCCGATTGCCGTCAATGACAGCCGCGGCTTCTACACCTCGCGCTGCTTCGGCACCTATACGCGCGAAGGCATGGAAATGCTGGTCGAAGGCATCAAGCCGGCGATCATCGAGAATGTCGGCCGCCAGGCCGGTATGCCGATGGGCGCGCTGGAAGTGTCGGACTCCGTTGGTCTCGACACCGCTCTCAAGATCGGCCGCGCCACGGCCGAAGCGATGGGGACGGACATTCAGAAGGATGACCGCACCATGTTCCTCGCCTGGCTGGTCGAGGACAATGGCCGCGTCGGCCGCAAGGCCGGCAAGGGCTTCTACGACTATAATGAGAAGGGCAGGCCGGAACGTCTGTGGCCGGACATCAACACCCGCATCGACATCAAGGTCGACGAATGCCCGCCGGAGCTGAAAAAGGAACTCACCAACCGGTTCCTCGTGCGCCAGGCTATCGAAGTGGCCCGCTGCTTCGAGGAAGGCGTGATCACCGATGCGCGCGACGCCGATATCGGCTCCATCCTCGCCTGGGGCTTCGCGCCGTTCACGGGCGGGTGCTGTTCCTATGTCGACCTGATCTGGGGCATCAAGCCGTTCGTCGAAGAGGCCGACCGCCTTGCCAAGAAATATGGCGAGCGTTTCGAGCCGCCGCAGCTCCTGCGTGACATGGCCGCCAAGGGCGAAGGCTTCTACGATCGCTTCCCGCCCGCCGGCTCAAAGGCAAAGGTTGCCGCCTGATAAGGCAGCTTCCGCTCAGTCAGAAAGGCCCGCCACTCGGCGGGCCTTTTTTGTTGCGGCGGATCCTGCGTATCTGACCGGACCTAGCGCTGCGGGAGCGCGAACGCGTCTGCAATTGCGTTCCGCTCCATCACGGTCAGGCCGCGTGCCGTCACGAGGGATGCGATCCTTTCCACCCGGGCTGCATTGCTGTCGGCAATCGAGCCATCCGTGTGGAGAAGATTATTCTCAAAGCCGACGCGGACATGGCCGCCGGTCGCGAGGGCGTGATCGAGGATATCGGTTTCAGCGACGCCGAAAGCGCAGGCCGCCCAGACAATGCCGGAGGCCAGCGCAGATGACATCGCGTCCAGCGCAGCCCGTGTCGAGGTTTCCCCGCCGCCATAGCGTCCGACGACCAGCAGGACGAAGGGAGCGGTGCCAAAGATGCCGGTTTCGTGAAGCCGGTTGAACCGGGCAACTTCCTCCGGGCTGTAGAGAATGTGTTGCAGCCAGACGCCCTCGGCCAGGCAGTCGGCGATGAAATCTGCATAGGCGGCGCGGTCTGATGCCGAGTCTGTCGGGCACATCTCCCGGAGTGCCATCGAGGCGGCCTCGGGCTTGGTTTCCGTGATGGCGCGAACCTGTTCCTGCCATCCGAAGACGCCTGCAGATTCCGTCGTGATCTGTACCATCAGGCGATCGCCACAGGTCGCGTGCACGGCCGCAATGGCCTCCCGATAGAGTGCCGGATCCAGGGAATGGGCGCCGTCGGCCGTGCGCACATGAAGGTGCAGCAGTGCGGCTCCGGCGTCGGCGGCCAGTTTCGCTTCCGATGCAATGCTTTCTGGTGATATCGGCAGCCTCGGATGATCGCCCGGCATCTTGCGTGCGCCATTGGGCGCAACGGTGATCAACCGCCCGCGCATCAGGCCGGAACCGGGAGTGCCGCCTTCACGGCCAGCGTCAGGCGCTCGACCAGGCAGTCGACTTCATCCTCACTGATGATATAGGGCGGCGCGATCAGAATGTGGTCGCCGAGGCCGTTGCCGGCGCTGCCGCCGCCGGGGTACACGATCAGTCCTTCCTTGAACGCAAGCTGCTTGACGCGGGCATTCAGATTGCAGGATTTTGGGAAGGGCGTCTTCGTGGCCGGGTCTTCCACGAGTTCGACGCCGGTCAGCAATCCCCGCCCGCGAATTTCCCCGACAATGCCAAGCGGCGTGAGCGCGTCAGCCAGCCGGGCGCGCAGAGCGTGGCCGCGCGCGACAACCGCATCGAGGAGGCCTTCTTCCTCGATTGTGTGCTGTGTCGCGTGGGCCGCCGCACAGGCGATCGCGTGGCCGATATAAGTATGCCCATGCTCGAAGCGCCGGTTCTCATGGGTGACGGCATCGTAGACACTGCCGGACATCAGCACGGCGCCAATCGGCTGGTATCCACCGGCCAGCCCCTTGGCCACCACAAGAATATCAGGTTGGACAGTGTCATGGGCGCAAGCGAACAGCGTTCCGGTGCGGCCCATGCCACACATGACTTCGTCGGCAATCATCAGGACGCCATGCCGGCTGCAGATTTCCCGAATGCGCGCAAGATAACCCGGCACGGCTTCGACCGCTCCGAGCGTGGCTCCGACAACGGGCTCGACGATGAAGGCCGCGATGGTTTCCGGTCCGTCTTCCAAGATCGCGGCTTCGAGTTCGTTGGCAACGCGTTGGCCAAAGGCGGCCGCGTCCTCGTCAGGACCTGCTTCACGATAGGGGTAGCATGGCGTGATGAAGCGGCAAGGTGAGAGGATGGGTTCATAGGGCGCGCGGCGCGCCGCGTGGCCGCTAACAGACAGGGCGCCCAGCGTTGCCCCATGGTAGCTGAAGCGGCGGGAGATGAACCGGGTGCGCGTCAGGTCTCCGCGGGCGACATGGTATTGCCGGGCCAGTTTCAGGGCCGTTTCGACACCCTCGGACCCGCCCGAAGTGAAGAAGACGCGGGCTTCTCGCATCGGGGCGCGGTCGGAAAGGAATTGCGCGAGGGCTTCTGCAGGGGCCTGCGTGAAGAAGGCGGTGTGCGCATAGGCCAGGGTCCCGGCCTGCCGCTGGATTGCCTCGATGATGCGGGGGTGCCCGTGCCCGAGACAGGAAACAGCCGCCCCGCCCGATCCGTCCAGATAGCGTTTCCCGTCGGCATCGATCAGGAAGACGCCCTCTCCGGCGACTGCGAACGGAAGGTTCGAGCCAGGACTGCGGTGCAGAATTGCTGTCATGGCTGGCGCTCCCTCTGCGGGGAACCTGCGCGACCGTTAGATATTCGTCAAATGAAACAAATTCTCATGTGCATGAAAATATGTTATGGGTGGTGCCATGCGATACAGATTGTTCGAAGTCTTTCATGCCGTCATGACGCGGGGGACCGTAAGCGCCGCGGCGCAGGGGCTCGGCGTCTCCCAGCCGGCCGTCACCAAGAGCATCAAACAGCTGGAAGACGAACTCGGCTACCTTCTGTTCGATCGCCTGGGCGGACGGCTGGTGCCAACCGAGGCGGCGTCGGCGCTCCTGCAGGAGACGGAGCGGGCCCAGGCGGCCCTCGAAGACCTCAGATCCGAAGCCATTCGTCTTCGGGCCGGGACGCAGCGGCACCTGCGCCTGGTCTCGATCCCGTCACTGGGGCTCGATGTGGTGCCTGATGCGGTGGCGGCCCATCTGGCAGAGGCGCCCGATACAAGGTTCACGATCTCGACGCGCCATTCCGGTGAAATGCTCGCCGAGATATCCAAATCCGCCTACGGCTTCGACCTCGGCTTCGTCTACGATGCCAGCACAAGACCCGCATCTGTTGGCGCCACGGAGATCGGGCAGGTGCAGGTCGTCTGCGTGGCGCAGCGCGGCCTGATGTCGGGCGCCGCGCCGATCGAAGTCGAAGCGCGGGTGTTTTCCGGTGGAGCGATCGGTCTGGAAGACAGCGAGCCACTGGGCCGGATGTTGCTGGGATTTGGGTCGGCGAAATCGGTGACGATCGATCCGGAGTTGCGCGTCCAGTCCTACCAGATGGCCGCGGCCCTTGCCCGGCGGGGATGCGGGATCGCGGTGGTCGATGGCATGACCGGGCTCTATATGACAGAGCGCGATGAGGGGCTCGACCTGCTCGCCCTGCCGGAAAATTACGTCATGCCGGTCAATGTCGTCTATCCGCTGGCCAAAGGGCTGACCATTCTGGCCCGCGAATTCGTCGACCAGTTTTCCGGGATGCTGGCCGCCCGTTCGGACCAGCTGAAACGACGCCTGTCCGGTCCGCTGGAATAAAGTGATGGTAGTATAATCAAAACGAATACAATTCTGCGATTCATAAATTGTTTGCATTTCGTCGCAACCCGATTAACACTTCTTCCGTCAAGTCGGCGCCGAGGGGGCGCCGCAATTCGGGGAGTATCGCAATGATTGTCCGTCGTCTGAGCATTCGAGAAATTCTCTTGTGCGGCACGGCCTGCCTGGCCTTGCCGGCAATCGCGCAGGAGGCACCTGCCGCGGCAGGTGATCAAGATGGGTCGGAACTGGTTCAGGACACGGTTGTCGTGACCGGCACCAACATCAAGGGGGCGCGCATTAATGAGGCGCTACCCGTAACGGTCCTTTCCGCCGACGACATTTCCACGCTCGGAACCATCGACGGCGATGACCTTATCCGGTCGTTGCCGGCATCGGGCGCGACGAACTTCTCCAACTCCAATACCAGCACGGTCAACTCCGCCCGGGGCGATGTCGGGTCGATCAACCTGCGTTCCATCGGATCGAGCGGAACGCTGGTCCTGCTGAACGGGCGCCGCGTCGTCAACCACCCGGGCACCCAGGTCGAGCTGTCGACGCCGGTCACGACCGTCAACACCAACGCGCTTCCGGTTGCGGGTGTCCAGCGGATGGAAGTCCTGAACGATGGCGCATCCGCTATCTATGGCTCGGACGCTGTCGCAGGCGTGGTCAACATGATCATGCGGGACGATTATGAAGGCCTCGAAGTGTCCGGCCGCTATGGCTGGGCAGAGAATACCGGGCTGAACGAAAAAAGCATCGAGTTGAGGGGCGGAAAAACCTTCAATGGCGGCAAAACCAATGTGTCGTTCTTTGCCGAGTATGCGAAGCGGGATGCTCAGTTTGCGAACGAACTCGACTATACCGGCCAGGAAAACCTGATGCCGTTTGTCGAGGGCACCAGCTTCGAGGGTGACACCTCGTTCAACAACCTCGACACCGGTTCTCCCTGGGGGCAGTTCACCTTGATGACGACGTCGGGTACGCGCGTTCGCCAGAATGGCGCAACCCTGACCTCGGCGTCCGGTGTGTTCCACCTGCAGCCGGATAGCTATACAGGCTGCCTCGGCACAACGGCCACCGATCTGGCAACGCCGGGCATTTGTATCGATGATGGCTCGCTGGATTCGACCCTGCGCTACAACGAAGCGAGCGTTCGCACGGTTATTTCCGATCGCGACCGGTTCAACCTGTATACCTTCCTGAACCATGACCTCGACAATGGCATGCGCTCCTACAGTGAGTTCAGCGCCTATTATGCCGAGACCAATCCGGTCATGTCAGCGACGTCCCCGATCGCGGGCGGCGACATTGTCGTGCCGGCCAACAATTACTGGAACCCCTTTGGTCCGGTGATGTTCTCCGACGGCTCGCTCAACCCCAATCGACTGCCGGGACTGACGAATGTGCCGGACGAGGGCCTGCCCGTGTTTGTCGATGGCGGGCGGTTCCGCCTGGTCGATGTCGGGCCTCGTCGTATCAATGTTGAAAACACGTCCTTCAGGGCGCTGACGGGCCTTCGGGGCCAGCTCTTTGACACGAAGTGGGATTTCGATACCGCCATCCTCTACAACTGGGCAGATACGAACGACGTCACGGCAAACCGGATTTCGTCGACATTGTTCCAGCAGGCCTTGTTCAACGAAACGCCCAGCGCCTACAACATGTTCAATGGCGGCAACCAGACCTTGCTGACTGAAGGTGACGGGCCCGGGAACGATCCCGCCAGCTTCGACCAATTCCGGATCGATGTGAAGCGGAACGCCAGCACCAGCCTGGCGCTGGCCGACTTCAAGATTTCGACAGGAGAACTCTTCAATGTATGGGGCGGCAGTGTCGGCCTGGCGACCGGCGTGGAAGTCCGCCGCGAAACGTTCGAGGAAGACCGGGATGACCGCCTCGACGGCACGATCACCTTCACGGATCTCGTCACCGGCATCACCACCGATTCCGACGTCATGAACACAAGCGGCACGCCCGACACCAAGGGCGACCGTACTGTTCTCGCAGCGTTCGTGGAGGCCTCTGTCCCGCTCGTCAGCCCGGACATGAACATCCCGCTGGTCGACACGCTGGATATCCAGCTTGCGGCGCGAATTGAGGACTATTCCGACTTCGGCTCCAGCGGTGTGAAACCGCGGGTCGCGGTGGCCTGGAAACCGTTCGACGCGCTCAAGTTCCGCGGCGCCTGGTCGGAAGGCTTCCGCGCGCCGAACCTGATCGTCCTCAATCAGGACGTCACGCGCGAAAACACCTATCAGGATAACGTCTTCTGCCAGGCTGGCGTCGAGAACGGCACATTTGCCACCTTCAGCGCCTGTACCGGCTACTCCAACTCGACGCAGGAGCGCCGCGTCGGCGCCGATGACATCGGTCCCGAGGAAGATCGCAACATCACCTACGGTTTCGTGTTCGAGCCGCGCGGCCTGACGGGGTCGCTGGGCTTCCTGAACAATCTCACGGTCACGGTCGACCGGTGGGACATCGAGCGCCAGGATGTTGTCGGAGTCTTCGGCGGCGGCAACCAGATCGACCTCGATCTTGTGTTGCGACTGATGGGTGAGTCCAACCCGAACGTGGTCCGCGCGGCACCGACGGTCGACGAGATCGCATTCTTTGCGGGAACGTCGTTTGAGGGCAATGAACCGGGCCAGATCATCTATCTGGGCGATACCTACGACAACAATGAAGACCAGTCCGTCAAAGGCATCGACTATGCGGTCTACTATGATCTCGACGATACGGCGTTCGGCGACTTCGGGCTGAAGGTCAATGCGACGAAGCTGGAGGAGTATTTCATCAGCGTCTCGCCGGGCTCACAGCTCATCAATGACGCCGTGGAATCCGGATTGGTTTCTTCAGATATCTCCGTGTCGCAGGAAGGCGACATTCTCGGTATCGACGGCCAGCCCGAATGGCGGATGAGCGCATCGCTGACATGGCGTCATGACAGCGGCTTCGGAGCCGGTGCGCGCTACGACTATATCGGTTCGTTCGAAGAGCCCGGTCCGGGCGTCGATGCAGACGGAAACTATTGGAAGATCGAGTCGTACTCAACCGTGAATGCCTACGCTCAGTATGAGACGGGCGAAGCGGCCGGTGCCTTCCGGGATGTCACGTTCAGGTTTGGCATCAACAACCTGTCCGACGAAAAGCCGCCGCTGGCGGATGAGGTCTTCGGATACTTCAACGAGTACCATTCGTCCCGTGGACGCTACTACTATGTTGATGTCAGCAAGAAGTTCTAAGAGATAGTCGTTCTCCCCGGGGGCGTGGCTTTCGGGGAGAGCGAATGACAGAACTCAATTGTCTGGAAATGTCTGCAGGCGCCTCGCCGGGCGCCTGCGGTTGCCACCATGGAAGAGAGTGCCTCTTGCGATTTTTGACCATCACTTGTCTCGGTGCCGGATTGCTTGCGCTTTCCGGCTGTGCATCGGCTCCGGCGGAGAAAGTTGCCGCATTTCAGGATGGCCCGGTCTGTCACTATGAAGCGGTTGAGTTTTCCGGCGATTTCGAGGGCGGGCGGCTTTCGGCCTGCCGGCAGGAAGGCGACCGGCGATTTGCCCTCTACTTTCGCCCGGAAGACACACCGATCAATCCGAGCAGCTGGTATGCGTTTGCCATCGAACAGGCATCGCCCCGCGAGCTTGAGCTTTCACTAAACTATGTTCACGGCTGGCATCGCTATGTGCCGAAGGTCAGTCTGGATGACGGAGAGACCTGGGCCGAACTCGAAGCGACACCCTCGCGAGAAGGCAAAAGGGCAACGATCCGCCCTCCCGCCGCGGCCGGCAGGGTTCTGATTGCGGGCCAGCCATTGTTTAATCTGGATCGCTACCGCTCCTGGATGGACGAGTTGGAAAGCCATCCGGGTGTCGAACGCCAGACAATCGGCGCGTCGGAAGCAGGACGCGAGATTGAAGCCATCTCATTCGGTGCCGACGGCGCGCCCGTTCTGGTCCTGATCGGGCGCCAGCATCCTCCTGAAATTCCGGGCGCCATTGCCATGCAGGCCTTCGTAAACCGCCTGCTCGAAGACGACCCGCTTGCGGTTCGGTTCAGGCAGGCCTTCCGTGTGGAACTCATCCCGGTGCTCAATCCCGATGGAGTCGCACTCGGCCACTGGCGCCACAATACGCGCGGCGTGGACGTCAACCGGGACTGGGGGCCGTTCACCCAGGCAGAATCCCGTGCGGCACGGGACTGGATGGCGCAGCTCGGAGACCTCGCTGTCGCAATCGATTTCCATGGCACCCGGATTGATACGCTGTACACCCAGCCCGATGATGTGCCCGGAGAGCGGGCCGGGTTTCCGCGGGATCTGTCCGAAGCGCTCATCCGCCATCTCGGCGCGCGGGCCCCGAAGCGGGACGCCGCTCACAATCCTGACCTGCCCACGTCCAAGACGTGGATACATACGACGTACTCGATCCCCGCGCTTACTTACGAAGTCGGAGACGCGACGCCGCTTCCGGAAATCGACGAGACGGCAAGGGTCGCTGCTGAAGTGACCATGCATCTCCTGCTGGAGGAGCCGGCATGAGGCGGCATATCGCGGCCACCCTGGTTGCCGGCCTTTGGTGCGTGTCATCGGCGTTCGCCGGCCCGGCGGGCGTTGTAACTTCTGCCTCGCCGGAAGCGACCGCGGCGGGCGTCGAGATCCTCGAGCGCGGCGGCAATGCCATCGACGCCGCTGTGGCGGTGCAGTTTGCGCTCGGCGTTACCGAGCCGGCAATGTCGGGGATTGGCGGGCAAACCCAGATCATTCTGAAACGGCCCGGCGAAGCGCCGCTCGTCATCAATGGGACTTCGTTTGCACCCGGCAATCTTCCGGATCAGGTGGAGCCTTCGGATCTCGTCACCGGCTGGCGGTCGATGACAGTTCCGTCGACCGTGCGGGTGATGGATTTTGCCCATCGGCACTATGGCAGCGGGACGCTCGATTGGGCATCCCTTCTCGCGCCCTCGGTGCGCCTTGCCGAAGGCGGCTTCGTCATCGGCCAGTTCCGCGCGAAGGTCTATGCCTCACAGGCGGACGCCATTCGCAAGTCGTCTACGGCAGGAGAGTTTGCACTCATGCCGGACGGGAGCCCGCCGCCACGGGGCCATGTCCTGCGCCAGCCCGTCCTCGCTGCAACACTTCGGCGCCTGGCTGAGTTCGGCGCGGAGGAGTTCTATACTGGCGAGATTGCCCGCCAGATCGTCGCGGACATGCAGGCATATGGCGGCTGGATCACGGCGGAAGATCTGGCCTCCACGCCGGACCCGGTCGTGATGGCGCCGTTGAAGACGAACTATCGCGACGCTGAGGTCTATTCGCTGCCGCCGCCGGCGGGCGGCTGGGTCATGCTGCTCGCGCTCAGCATGCTGAACGAAATACCGGCGGATCGATTGTCGGCGGAAGACGCCGGCCGCGCCGACCTTCTGGTGCAGGCGCTGGCGCGCGCGCATCGGGCCCGGCACGACATGCCTGAATCCGATCTTGTGCACTATGAAGCAGACATTGCGGCGCGGCTTTCGCAGGAAAACGCCGTGGAGCTGGTGAAAGGGTTTGTTCCGCCGGGTGGTGAGACGACCCATTTCAGCGTGGTCGACCGGGACGGCATGGTCGTCTCCGTCACGGCGAGCATCGACTCCTATTTCGGATCCAAGGTGGTGAGCCCGAAACTCGGATTCTTCTACAACAACTATATGCAGTCCTTCGATCTGGAACCCGGGCGCCCCTTCTCGCTGAAGCCTCGCGGCATGGCTTATTCGTCGATGAGTTCAACCATCGCCACCCGCAATGGCGAGGCCATCCTGGTGCTCGGAAGCCCGGGAAGTGAGCGGATCATTTCGACCGTCGCGCAAACTGTCAGTCACTGGTTCGATGTCGGCCAGGGGATTGAGCAATCGGTTGCGGCGCCCCGTGTCCATGTTGCCGTCGACAAACGCGACGGGCGCGACAATGTCTATCAGGAAGTGCCTGTGGAGGGCTTGGATATCGCCCGGCTCGGCCTCGACAGTGTAACACCCAGCGACACCTATATTCAGAATGGCCTCAACGCCTATTTTGGCGGGGTCCATGCCCTTGCGCTTGAAGAAAGCGGCTGGACAGGGGCCGCGGATCCGCGCCGCGATGGCGCCGTCGGGTATGCTGATCTCCGCAAATGACAATGGCGCCGTGGCGGTTCGATCATTCCGCCATGTGGGGATAGAGGTGGCCGTGGACCGGGACCAGTGTTTCCTTCACGGTTCGCGGGGAACTCCACCGGAGCAGGTTGATCGCGCTGCCGGCCTTGTCATTTGTGCCGCTGCGGCGCCCGCCGCCGAAAGGCTGGCGGCCGACCACGGCGCCGGTTGGCTTGTCGTTGATATAGAAATTGCCGGCCGCGTCCTGCAGCGCACCTGACAGGGTATCGATCACGCCCTGGTCCTGCGCGAAGATGGCGCCGGTCAGTGCGTACGGGGTAGATGTGTCCACCAGTTCCAGCGTCTCTTCCAGCCTGTGATCCGGGTAGGAATACACGGCCAGAACGGGGCCGAAGACTTCTTCCGTCATCAGGCGCGAGAGCGGGTCGTCGCAGGCGATGACGGTTGGCGGCACGAAGTAGCCTTCTGACTTGTCCGGCTCCGCGCCGGCGATCTTCCGGTATCCGGACGTGTTGGCGGCGTGGTCCAGCATTCCGGTGATCGCGTTGAAGGCGCGCTCATCGATCACGGCTCCCATGAAGTGATGGAACTCAGCGACATCGCCAACCGTCAGGGACCGGACTTTTTCCGCGAGTTGTTCGCAGACGTCTCCGAACAGGCTTTCCGGAATATAGGCCCGGCTGGCGGCAGAACACTTCTGGCCCTGATAGTCGAACGCGCCGCGAACCAGCGCGGTTGTGAGGGCATCGATGTCAGCCGAGGCATGCGCCAGAACGAAATCCTTGCCGCCGGTCTCGCCGACGAGACGGGGATAGCTGTTGTAGGCGGAGACATTGGTGCCGACGGTCTGCCAGATCCGGTCGAATGCTGCCGTGCTTCCGGTGAAGTGGACACCGGCCAGCGCAGGATGGTTCAGGACGAGGTTGCCAATCTCAGCTGGATTATCCGCCGGCAGCATGTTGATGACGCCCGGCGGCATGCCGGCAGCCTCGAACAGGTCCATCAGGAATGCGGCGCTGTAGACGCTGCGTTCGGAGGGTTTCCAGACTACCGTGTTTCCCATCAGGGCTGGCGCGATGCAGAGATTCCCGGCGATGGCCGTGAAATTGAAGGGCGAAGCCGCAAAGACAAAGCCATCCAGGGGGCGTTGTTCCAGCCGGTTGCGTTCCGTGCCGCTGGAAATCGGCTGAATCGCGTCCAGCTGTTCGGCGAAGGCCACATTGAAGCGGAGAAAGTCGATGAGTTCGCAGGAGGCATCGATTTCCGACTGGTAGGCCGTCTTGCTCTGCTGGAGCATGGTGGCGGCGACAAGCCGGGCGTTGAACGGGCCGGCCAGAAGTTCGGCCGCCCGCAGAAAGACGGCGCGGCGGGAGGCCGGGCTCATCCGCGACCAGTCGTGCCGTGCCCGCAAGGCGGCATCGATCGCGGCTTCTGCTTCACCAGCGCCTGCGGAGTCATAGGTGCCAAGCGATCGGTAGTGTGCGTGCGGCTCGAACATGCCACAGGTGTTTCCGGTTTCGATGCGGCGCCCTCCGACAACCGGCAGGATACGGCGCGGATTGGCGCGCTGATGCTGGATCTCAGCAGCAATGGCAGCGCGCTCAGGCGAGCCGGGGGCATAATCCCTCACGGGTTGGTTCAGGGGGAGTGACATTCCGGAGACCCTCATTCTGCCGATTGCTGTGGGCATAACAGGAATGCCTGTGGGTCTCATTCTGTGGAGGGACTAATTCGCCCTTGATCGGGCCAGAAGTCAGGGGCGTTTCATCCATGCCTGCAGGGGATGGTCGGCCAGTGCGCTGAAGATCTCCTCCTGTGACGATGGACTCTCATCCTGCCCCGTCTTGAACCGGGGAGAAACGGACTCGATCTGCATACGGAATCCGATGACGCCGCCGAGCAATGTGTGGAAGCGCTCTCCCATGCGATCCACCGACCATCCGGTGCCGGCCCTGTCTTCCATGTGGGAGACGAGCCGGACCACGGCCTCTTCGGTCAGGGTCTCATCAATTCCGATTGTGCCGGACAGTTTCAGGGACACGAAGTTCCATGTCGGCGCCCATCCCGGTTTGCTGATCCAGGATGGCGGAATGTAAGCGTTCGGACCCAGGAAAAGGAGGGTTGCGCATCCATCATCCTGCAGCGCCTGCGTTGCCGGTGCGCGGCGCGGCAGGTGGCCGAGCATCGTGCCGGTGTCCAGATCCGGTCCGTCCAACAGGACCGGCATCAACAGTGCGTCCGCCGGTGCGCGATTGGGAATAATCCAGGCCAGCGGGTATTCTGCAACAAAGCGGACCAGGGCGTCCGCAGGAACGTCTTCGAATGGCGACGTCATGTGCGGAATATGCCGGCGAGCCACAGTGCGCCGGCGGCGAGGGCTTCGTCGGCAGTTTCGGAAATGCTGACAGCCTCGAGGAAGCTGTGCGTGGCGCCCGGATAGACGCGTGCGGAAACATCCACGCCTGCATCCGTCAGGCGCCGTTCCAGTTCGAGATTCTCATCAAGCAGGATATCGCATTCCGCAATGCAAAGATGTGTCGGCGGCAGACCTGAAAGGTCGGCGAGCAGTGGCCGGGCATAAGGATTATCCGTATCCGGCGCGCCCAGATAGTCAAGCCAGAATGCCTTCATCTCATCGGCTTCCAGCATGTAGGGCTCCCCGTCATAGAGGGCGTAAGACGGGCGAATCTCAGTGTCGAGCGCGGCATAGTTCAGCAGGAGCCCAGCCGGCAGCGGCTCTCCCCGGTCGCGCAGGCGCAGGGCGGTCGACATCGAGAGGTTCCCGCCGGCGGAGTCACCGCCGATCACCAGGCGATCGGTATTGAGGCCATGGGCAGGCCCATTCTCCCGCAGCCATGCGAGGCAGAGGTCGATGTCTTCCAGCGCCTTTGGAAACCGGTGCTCCGGTGACAGGGAGTAGTCGAGGCCGACCACTCCGCAGCCCGCCCGATCGGCATATTCCCGCATCAGGCGGTCATGTGTGTCGATGCTGAAGATCGTCCAGCCGCCGCCATGCAGGTAGAACAGGGTTCCGTTGCCCGCGCCAGCGGCCGGAACATGGATGCGTACCCGGAGACTCTCCTCCGGGCCGAGCGCGAGGGTTTCGCTGCGCGCCATGACCGGGCCGCCTTCGCGCCAGGGCGCCCGCACCTGTTCTGCAATCTCACGCCGGCGCGCCGGTGACACGGCAAGGCCGCCCGACAGGGCGGCGGCATCGGCCGAGGTCTTTTCGATAAAGGTGCGGATCGCGGGCTCTATGTCCTTCGCTTGGTCCAGGGCGGAAACGCTCATCCGGTTACTCTTTGCTGGCTGGTGAGTTGAAGGGGCTGACATGCGACATCCGTTCGCGTCAGGCTTTCGACAGTTTCTTCTGCGCGATCCGGGGTTTTCGTTTCTTCCACCAGACCCAGATGCCGGTGATGCACTGCTCGGCCGTCGCCAGCCCCAGGATGAAGATGAAGAAGACGCTGAGGCCGCCGGCGAATTCACCGCTGTGCGTGGGATAGAGGATGCGGATCATCACCAGCCCGGCGCTGTCCGTGTAAGGATTTACCTCGTGGACAAATTCGCCCGTACTGGCGTCGAAATAATAGTAGATGGGCCCCAGATGCTTGTAGTTGAGGACGCCATTGTCCGAGAAGGTGGTGCCGTAGAGGTTCCAGTTCGGATAATAGAGCATCGTTGCCGGCTGCCAGGAAATGCCATTCACTTCGGCTTGTTCCCGGGCCAGTTCATACCCGTCAGCGTAGGACAGGTCCGGCGTCGTGCCGTCCGGAAAGGGCATGTCCTGGTCGAACAGGGATTTCTTCAGCGGAGAAATCGTCGTGACCGCCGGGGAGTAGACCTCGCCGAAGAAATTGAGCGAGACCGATGTGAAGGCCAGGACGATGAGGAAAGGTAAGAGCCAGAGCCCGCTGGCGCGGTGCATATCCAGCATCTGGCGCGCGAAAGAGCGTTTCGGGCTGTAGGTCCATTGTGGCCACCAGTTCCGCAGGAATGGCCGTTTGCGCGGGAATGTGAGGTAGAGCCCGATCGCCGCGCTGATCAGCCAGCCGAGCGCCATGAACCCCATGAATATCCGCCCGGCATCGCCGGCGAGCAGATTGAAATGCAGTTCCGCCATCAGCGGAATGAACTGGCGGCGGGAGACGCCCGCCTCCGTGCTGCGCGCGCCAATTTCGGCGCCGCTTGCAGGATCGATGAAGACCTGGTCGGCGTGAACCGCTGCCCCGCCCGGCCGCGACGTGACGGAAAGGGGAATGTTCTCGTCCGGCGGCGTGTTCAGGGGGAAACCGGTCACCTGGATGCCCGGATGCGCCGCCTCGAAGATCGCAACGGCATCGACGGCGCTGAGCCGGTCGCCCGCCGCGCCCACATATTCAAAAAGGTCCGCATTCAGAGCTTTGTCGATGGTGACGCGTGCCGTGAGGATACAACCGGTCACAGCCGCTACCAGCAGGAAGGCCGCGGTGACGATCCCGAACCAGCGGTGCAGCACAAGCCAAGTGTTTTTTGTCGCGATGCCTGTCACGGCTCGCCTCCCGCCTCATTATAGCGTTCGCACGATAAGGCAGGGGCCGAAGTCCAACCATAGCGTGCCGGGCCGAATATTGCCTCTATCGGGTCCGGCGCCATCGCCAGCAGGTGCCAGATGTCAGATTGGCCAAAAAGAGCCAGTGGATGACCCGAAGCCGAAATACAGCGCGCACCTGCAATGTTACGAATGAAATACGCAATGCCGGGTGAGTTCGGCCTGCTGATCTGCGGCAAGTGGTCCATTGCTTTCACCCTTGCCGCATGTAATGCAACTGCAACTCATTATCATTTCTAAGCGGGAGATTTGGGACATGGTGAAGCAGATCGAAGCACAGGTTTCAGGCGCCGGATGGGGCGCCGGAGCATCCATGGGGGCAGAGCCCCGGCAGAAAAGGCCGCGCCGGTCGCTCAGTGCAGCGCTGCTGCTCGGTGCTGCGGGTCTGGCCATGCTTGCGCCCGCTGCGATGGCGCAGGAAGGCGCCGAAGAGGCCGACAGCGTGCAGGACACGATCGTCGTCATTGCACCGAACTATGTGCCGACCGACGGCGCCACCGCGAACAAGGCCAACATCCCGCTGATGGAGACACCGCAATCGGTGTCGGTCATTACGCGCGATCAGATTGATCTTCTGAGTTTTGTCGATGCCCAACAGGCCGTCCGGTACACATCCGGCGTGTTCGGCGAGAATTACGGCCCGGACCTGCGCTTTGACTTTGTCACGGTGCGCGGCTTCACGCCGAAACAGTATATTGACGGCCTCGCTGCGCCGGTTTCGACGGCCATCTACAGCGTCGGCGTGGATCTCTATGCCTTCGAATCCTTCGACGTGCTGAAGGGGCCGGCCTCGGCCCTCTATGGCAGCTCGCCGCCCGGCGGCCTCTACAACCAGGTCTCGCGCCGTCCCGAGCAGGAGTTCAGCGGCGAGATCCAGGCCAAGTACGGCTCGGACGACTACAAGCAGATCGCCGGCACAGTGACCGGGCCGCTCAGCGACACGGTCAGCTACTCCCTCACGGGTCTCTATCGCGACCGCGAAGCCGAGCGCGACCTCGTGTCCGCGGAACGTACGCTGATCGCCCCGGCCATTACGTTTGACATTTCCCCGGACACCAAGCTCATCGGCCTGGCCTATTTCCAGTCCGATGAAGTGCTGGGCGATACGAACGGCTTCCTGCCGGTCTATGGCACGCTGCTGCCGAACCCGCTGGGCGAGATCGACCCTTCGACAAACCTTGGCGATCCGAACAGCCGGTTTGAGCGGGACCAATGGTCGATCGGCTACGAATTCCTCCACAATTTCTCCGACACGCTCAGCTTCACTTCGAACACCAAGTGGAGCGACTATGAGGAAGACACGCCCGTCGGCATCTATGGCGGCGGCGGTCTTGTGGATGCCGATTTCGACGGCACGCCGGACGACTATCGCACCGTCCAGCAATACAATTTCTCCTACAAGGAGGCCGTTGAGAGCGTTGCGACCGACAACCGGTTCGCGCTCGACTGGGACGCCGGCGGCGCAACCCACCAGATCATTGCCGGCCTCGACTATCGCAAGGTCGACAACAAGGCCGATTACGGCTTCATCTTCGCCAATACGATTGACCTCTTCGATCCGGTCTACGCGCCGCAGGCGACGCTGGAGCCGGGCTATCCCAGCGCCTACAATGACCAGACGCTGAAGCAGACCGGCCTCTACGTTCAGGACCATATCGGTCTCGGCAAGCTGTTCTTCACCGTGTCGGCCCGCCAGGACTGGGTCACTGTCGAGAACAATGCCGCCAGCACCGAACAGGACCAGGAAAGCTTCACCTATCGCCTTGGCGCGAACTATCTCTTCGATTCCGGCTTTGCCCCCTATGTCAGCTACGCCACCTCGTTCGAGCCTGTGCTTGGTACCGATTCCGTCACCATGCGGGAGTTCGACCCCAGCGAAGGCGAGCAGATCGAGGCCGGCGTGAAATATGACGCCCGTGGCCTGCCGGAAGGCTATGAACTGCTGCTGACCGGCGCGATCTACAAGATCAAGCAGAGCAATATCGTCAGCACGGCGCCGTCCGTGACGCCGGTGTTCGGCACGCAGACCGGCGAGGTCGAGGTCAACGGCATCGAGTTCGAAGCTGTCAGCCGGATCAATGATGCCCTGTCGATCAACGCCTCCTACAGCTACACCGACAGCGAAGTCACCGAGAGCAGCACGCCGGAAGAGATCGGCGCCGAACTGCCGGTGACGCCGGAGAGCAAGGCCTCGCTGTTCGTGGACTACACGCTGCGTTACGGGCCGCTCGCCGGCCTCGGCTTCGGCGGCGGCG
>JAGQRO010000210.1:0-5732 GCA_020425315.1 Hyphomonas sp.
AGATCGAGAAGGCGCATCCGGACCTCTTCAACATCCTGCTGCAGGTGATGGACAATGGTGCCCTCACCGATGCCAACGGCCGCAAGGTCGACTTCCGCAATGTCGTCGTCATCATGACCACCAATGCGGGCGCATCGGACGCCGCCAAGAACGCCATCGGCTTCGGCGCCGGCAAGAAGGATGACGAGCAGGACGAGGCGATCAAGCGCCTGTTCACGCCGGAATTCCGCAACCGTCTCGACGCGGTGATCACTTTCGGCGGCCTGACACCGGAAATCATCGACCGTGTGGTGGAGAAATTCATCCTCCAGCTGGAAGTCCAGCTGGAAGACCGCAATGTCACCATCGAGATTTCCAAGGCGGCGCGCGAGTGGCTGGCCAAGCGCGGCTTCGACGCCGATATGGGTGCCCGGCCATTGGCCCGGACGATCCAGGAACACGTCAAGAAGCCGATGGCCGAGGAACTCCTCTTCGGCGAACTGCAGAAGGGCGGCGTGGTGCATATCGACATCGACAAGAAGGACGAGGAAAAGCTCGCCTTCAAATATGTCGCCGACACGAGCAAGAAGAAGCGCCGGGCCAAGAAAGACCCGACCGCCGAGCCGACGGCCTAGATCTTCTCCCGTCTTACCCGACGTCAAAGGGCCGTGCCGGAAGGTACGGCCCTTTTCGCACTCGCCTCCAGCGCCCGCCATGCGTATGCTCCCCGGCAAAACAACCGGGAGGAAATGACATGGCCGTGCAGGAGATGGCTGCCAACGTTGAGGGCAAATGCGATCCGCGCTTCGAGGCGGTGAAGGCCGAGTTCGAGAAGAATTTCGCTGAGCGCGGTGAGGTCGGCGCGTCGGTCTGCCTGTCGGTGAATGGCGAGACGCTGGTGGACCTCTGGGGCGGCATGGCCGATCCCGAGACGAACGATCCCTGGCGCGAGGACACGATCTCCATCGTCTTTTCCTGTTCCAAGGCTGCGACGGCAATCTGCGCCCACATCCTGATCGATCGCGGCGAACTGAAGCCGGACGCCCTGGTGGCGGAGTACTGGCCGGAATTCGCAAAGAACGGAAAAGAGAAAACCACCGTCCAGATGATGCTGAACCATGAGAGCGCGCTGCCGACGCTGCGTGATCCGGTGAAGCCGGGCGGCTTTGCCGACTGGGACTACATGATCCGGCGCATGGAGGATGAAGAGGCCTTCTGGGAAGTCGGCGCGCGCAATGGCTATCACATGATCAATTTCGGCTGGACGGTGGGCGAGCTTGTCCGCCGTGTTTCCGGCAAGTCGCTCGGCGCCTTCTTCCGCGATGAAGTGGCGGCGAAGACCGGGGCGCGCTTCTGGCTGGGCCTTCCGGAGACGGAGGATGTGCATATCGCCCCGATCCGGCAATATGCCCCGCAGCCCGGCGACGAACCCACCGAATTCGGCGTGCTGCTGATGACGGACCCCAACTCGATCCAGCACAAGAGCTTCCTGAACACCGGCGGCTGGGACTTCAACGACCGCAAGATGCAGGCGGCCGAGATCGGCGGCGGCGGGGGCCTCTCCAATGCGCGCGGCCAGGTGGCGATGTACACGCCGCTGGCCATTGATGACGGCTCGCTCGTGTCCTCCGACCAGCTGAAAGTGATGACGCAGGTCTCCACCGCCACGCACCGCGATGCGACGCTGCTGATCCCGACGCGTTTTGCCTCCGGCTTCATGAAGTCGATGGACAATCGCGGCCGCAAGATGGGGCCGGGCACCAGCTGTATCATGGGTGACCGCGCCTTCGGCCATGTCGGCGCCGGCGGCTCCATCGGCTTTGCGGACCCTGATTGCGGGCTCGCCTTCAGCTATACGATGAACCAGATGGGCAATGGCATCCTGCTCAACGATCGCGGGCAGAGCCTGATCGATGCGGCTTACCGCTCGCTCGGCTATCGCACCAATGCGCCGGGCGTGTGGGTGAAGTGAAGTTCGGGCCGGAAACCTTCGGCGAGCTGAACGCGGAGGATTATGACGCCCTCCACGATCCCGGCACGACGGAGGATGCAGTCCAGCTGATTGCGGAGCTTTCGGGCGGGCCCCGCATTCTGGAATTCGCAATCGGCACGGGCCGTGTGGCCTTGCCGCTTGCCGCGCGGGGCTTTGACGTGTCCGGCATCGAAGCCTCGCCGGACATGGTGGCGAAGCTGCGCGAGAAGCCGGGCGGGGCCGATCTTCCGGTGGTCATCGGTGACATGGCGGAGATGCGGCCGGAGGGCGAATTCGATCATGCCTTCCTGGTGTTCAACACGCTGTTCAACCTGACGAGCCAGGAAGCGCAGGTGAAATGTTTCGCCAATGCCGCCGCCAGCCTTCGGCCGGGCGGAACTTTCCTGATCGAGACCTTCGTGCCGGATGCAGAGCGCACGCGCGCGCAGCAATCGGTGCGTGCACTGAGGGTGGGCTTTTCATCCGTGCTGCTGGAGGCCGTGGTGCATGATGCGGTCGCCCAGCGCTTCGATTTCCAGCGCGTGCGGATCACCGAAGACGGCACGCGTCTTGTGCCGCTGGTGATGCGTTATGCCTGGCCGGCCGAGATTGACCTGATGGCGCGGCTGGCGGGCCTGCGCCTTGCCCATCGCTGGGGCGGCTGGAAACGCGAACCGTTCACGGCCGAAAGCCGCATGCACGTTTCGGTCTATGAGAAGGTGAGCGGATCGTAAGGCGCCCCGGCTTCGGGATCGGGCCGGAGCGTGCTAGGCTCCGCGCGGGGGCCAAACCGGAGCCCACGCCATGCGCCTGACTTTCTCCTGCCAGTCCGCTATCTGTCTGCCTGTTTTCTGTCTTATGGCCGCTTGCGGGCCGAGCCCGCCGCCGGATCCGGGCGCGGTGCTGCCGCCGCCCGAAATGGAAAACCTGCTCGGCCCCGGTGTCGAGATCGCCTATCGCTGCGGTGACCAGCCGGACGCCCTCGTCACCCTGTTCGAGGAGGGCAAGACCGCCAGCATCCGCATCGAGGGCGTCACCGATGGCCCGGGATACATGGATTGCTCGTCCACGCGTGTCGGCCCGGAATGTTCCAGCGCCTCGTTCCGGGGACTGATCAACATCGTTGAGAACACGGCCGAGTTCTCCGACAGCGAGACAGGTTTCGCTGCTTCGTGCACCGAGATGGAACCGTCCTGAAACAGAGCGCCTGATCAGCCGTCGTCGTCGGCTTCGCCGATGCCGGGACGGGCGGTGGCCTGCTCCTGCAGCTGGCGCGCACGTTCGACGCCTTCGCTGCGCGCCGGCGGGGCCATGATCTCCGGCGGATCGGTCTGTTGCATGTAGACTGTCCGGCTGGGGAAGGCGAAGCCAGTGCCGGCCTTTTCGATGATGTCCATTACGGCGATGGCAAACTCTTCCTTGATGGCCAGCCATTCGCCCCAGTTCTTGGTGTGGGTGAAGGCATAGATCAGGAAGTCGATGGAACTGGCATTGAAATTGTCGATGCGCACGAACAGGGCGGCTTCCGGAGGCTTGGCGAACCGGTCGTCATTCCACAGCCACGCCTCGATCTCGTCGCGGATATATTTCAGCTGGTCGACCGTGGTGCGGTATTCGACGCCGACCGCCCATTTGATGCGCCGGTGCGTCATGCGGGAGAAGTTCGTCACGGCGGCATCGGAAAGCGCGCTGTTGGGCACATAGACCGGGCTCTTGTCGAACCGGCGCACAAGGGTGGAGCGGAAATTGATCTTCTCCACCGTGCCTTCCACCACGCCATCGGCCTGGATCCACTCGCCCGGCACGAAGCGCTTCTCGGAGATGATCAGCAGGCCGGAGATGAGGTTCTTGAACAGGTCCTGCGCGCCGAGGCCGACCGCGATGCCGAACACGCCAAGGCCCGCGATCAGCGGCGCAATCGCGATGCCCCATTGCTCGGCCACCGCGCCGAAGCCGAGGATGATGAGGATGATCTGCAGCGCCTTGATCATCCAGTCCACGACGGCCGGGGACAGCGTGTCTCTCAGGCTGGTGAAGACATATTCGAAGGCGTTGACGGCGCGCGACAGGGTCCAGAACACGGCCAGCGTGATGACCGACTGGATGATCTTGTTGGCATAGAGTTCCGCTTGCGGGTCGATGCGGGCGACCTGCAGTGCGGCATACACGCCGATGATCACCGGCACGATTTTCAGCGGCGTGGCGATGGCTTTCACCAGCACATCGTCCATCTTGGTCTTGGTGCCGGCGGCAAGGCGCGTGATCCACCGAACGAACGTTCGCGCGAACAGGCCGCGCACCATCAGCGAGAACAGGATGATGCCGGTGATCGTGATGATCTGGCCATAGGTCAGGCCATAGGCGCCTTCATTCCAGATCGACTGGAGATAGGCGAGCGCGTCCTGCGCCCAGCCGGGCGCATTGTCGTTCCACCATGCCGTGATGGTTTCCAATGGTGCGAAACGTTCCATGATCTTCCCCTTCAGGAACGGCGCCGCCCAGCCCCTAGTGACGTAGCCTGCCGCGGCTGCGCTGTGAAGGCTTTTCGGGCGGTTTTCCCTCGCGCAATTCACCCGGCTGCAGGCCGTCCAGCGACCAGTCGCCGACGCGCACGCGGATGAGGCGCAGCGTGGGGTGGCCGACCGCGGCGGTCATGCGGCGCACCTGCCGGTTGCGGCCTTCTGTAATGGTCAGTTCGATCCAGGAATCTGGCACCGACTTGCGGTAGCGGATCGGCGGATCGCGCGGCCAGAGGTCCTCCGGTTCAGGCAGGGCGCGCGCCTCTGCCGGGGCGGTGAGCCCGTCGGAGAGGGCCACGCCCTCGCGCAGCTGCTGCAGCGCGGCCTCGTCCGGAATGCCTTCCACCTGCGCCCAATAGGTCTTCGGCATCTTGTTGGCCGGATTGGCGATGCGGTGTTGCAGCGCGCCGTCATCGGTGAGGATGAGCAGGCCCTCGGAATCCTGGTCGAGCCGTCCGGCAGCGTAAACGTCCGGCACATGGATGAATTCCGACAGGGTGCGCCGCTTCGTGCCGGCATTGCCCCGGTCGGTGAACTGCGAGAGCACGCCGAACGGCTTGTTGAAAATGAGGAGGCGAGTCATCGGATCACGCCGAGACCACCTCGTGCAATTTCTTCAGCATGCTGAGCAGGCCATCCGCCGCATTGATCGGCAGGCAGCTCGGCCCGTCGCAGAGGGCCTTGTCCGGATCGGTATGGAATTCGAGGAAGACGCCGTCGGCGCCGGCTGCAATCGCCGCCTTGGCGATGATCGCCACGCCGTCACGCCGCCCGCCGGTGGAGGCCCCGCCGGTGCGCGGATCGGCGCCCGGCAGCTGTACCGCATGGGTCGCATCGATGGTGACCGGACAGCCGAGCTTCTGCATCTCCGGAATGCCCAGCATGTCGACGACGAGATTGTTGTAGCCGAAGGACGAGCCGCGCTCGCACAGGATGACGCCGACATCGGCGGCCTCACCGATCTTGGAGACGATGTTCTTCGTGTCCCAGGGCGCGATGAACTGGGCCTTCTTCACCTGTACGATGCCGCCGGCCTTGGCCGTGGCGATGGCGGTGGCGACGACAAGGTCTGTCTGGCGGCAGAGGAAGGCCGGGATCTGAACGATGTCGATGACCTCGGCGACCGCTTCGGCCTGGCCGGGCTCGTGCAGGTCGGCGCAGATCGGCACGCCGAGCTTTGCCTTGACGCTGGCGAGTGTCTTCAGGCCGGCTTCCAGGCCCGGGCCGCGATACGACGTGATCGAGGAGCGGTTCGCCTTGTC
>JAGQRO010000210.1:5740-6114 GCA_020425315.1 Hyphomonas sp.
CCTTGAACACATAGGGCAGGCCGAGGGCGGCGCAAACGCGTTTCAGTTCGCCGCCGACCTCCAGGGCGAGGCCTTCATCCTCCAGCACGTTGAGGCCCGCGATCACGGCGAGCGGATAGCCCGCGCCGATGGTCCAGCCGGATGCCTTGTGGGTGAGTACGGTCATGGGGGGATGCCTCCGAAGGGTCAGACCGGCCCGCCATAGCCGAAATGCGGCCCGGCGCGAACCCTTAACGCCAGCGCGAAATGCATGGGAGGCAGAATCAAAGAAGCCGCCCTGATGAGGGCGGCTCCCGTGAGTCCGTTGTGGACAAAGGTCCCGGCGGCATCTCAGCCGAGCCGGTACAAATCTCTAGGCGCTGACCGGAGGCTGC
>JAGQRO010000211.1 GCA_020425315.1 Hyphomonas sp.
GCCCCGGCACGATCTTGTCGCACACACCCAAATGCAACGCCGCATCATAGGCGTCATGGCTGAGCCCGATGGCCGAGGCCATGGCGATCACGTCGCGCGAGAAGAGCGACAATTCCATGCCTTCCATGCCCTGCGTGACGCCATCGCACATGGCCGGCACGCCGCCGGCAACTTGGGCAATCGCATTCACTTCGCGCGCCGCTGTGCGGATCTGCTGCGGGTAGTGCTCATAAGGCGCGTGGGCGGAGAGCATGTCATTGTAGGAGGTGATGATGCCGATGTTCGGCCAGCCGCCGCCGAGAAGCTGCGTCTTCTCGATGGCCGCGCATCCTGCGGACGCGTGCGCAAGATTGGAATCGGCCATCCGCGCGCGGGCGAATTTCTTCGGCCGGCGAGCGCGCACCATTTCCAGATATGCGGCCCGCGTCTCGGCAGAGCGTTTGCGGATGCGGTCTGTGACTTCAGCGATCTTCGGATGGAGGTCTGTCATCTTAAGGTGCCCATACGACCGTCAGGCACGGTCCCAGTTTGTCGATGGCATGCCGGACTGGCATGTCGGTTGGATCGGAGGACAAGGCACGTTCGAGAACGTCAAGCTTGTCATTTCCGAACAATAGCATCACGGCCTGCCGCGCGCGGGCAACTGCCGGGCCGGTCAGCGTGAGGCGGTGCACATTCTCGCCAGCGACCGGGCAGCCCGTCGCGTCGATGGCCACAACGCTCTCATCCTGCTCCGGCGAGAGAGCATATAACAGTCCGGAGGAACCCGGAAACCAGCTCGCCGTGTGGCCGTCATTGCCCATGCCCAAGAGGACGATGTCGGCCGGATCGCAATGGGGCGCATAGGCAAGGTTCCGTCCGCGCGCCGCCACATCGGCGGACTCCTCGATGGTCCGCATCGGCAGGAAGCCTGCTGCCCCGGCCCTGCCCTTCAACAGGCGCGCGCGGACGAGCCGTTCATTGGAGGCCGGATCTTCCGGCGCTACCCAGCGCTCATCCACCAGGCCAAGCGTAACATTTGTCCAGGGCAGGTCCGCTTCGGATAGCAGATCGAACAACGGCCCCGGCGTCGATCCGCCGGACACGAACAGGCTGGCCCGGCCCTTGTCGGCCACGGCTGTTTCGAGCGCACCGGAAATCAGGGCGCCGGCGAACTCGGCCGCCTCTGCGCGTGTCGCGAATTTCCGGAGGTCGCCGCGCATCCGATCAGTGTCCTTCCCACCAGGCGCGGCCGTCGCGGTCCATCATCATGGCCGCGGCCAGCGGGCCGTCGCTGCCAGACACATAGCCTTCCGGCGGATCGCCCGACTGGTCCCAGGCCTCGATCAGTCCATCCACCCAGGTCCACGCCGCCTCGACTTCGTCCTTGCGCATGAAGAGCGAGAGATTGCCGCGCACGACATCCATCAGCAGGCGTTCATAGGCATCCGGATAGCGCACGGTGAAGCTCTCGGCATAGGAGAGGTTCAGCGGCAGCGACTTGACGCGCAGGCCGCCGGGGCCCGGCTCCTTGATCTGCACGAACAGGCGCACACCCTCATCCGGCTGCAGGCGGATGACCAGCCGGTTGGCCATGTCATTGCCCTCGCCGAACAGTGAATGCGGCGTCTTCTTGAACTGGATCACGATATCAGAATGGCGGTGCGACATGCGCTTGCCGGTGCGCAGGTA
>JAGQRO010000212.1 GCA_020425315.1 Hyphomonas sp.
GCGCGATCAAGGCGCTGGCGCTGGGGCGCGGCAAGGCGCGGATCATCCGTGAAGACTGACCGGGTCGCCGTGATCGGTGCCGGGCCGGCCGGCCTGATGGCGGCCGATATGATCTCCGCCGCCGGCATCGGCGTCGACCTCTTCGAGGCGATGCCGAGTGCCGCGCGCAAGTTCCTGATGGCCGGAAAGAGTGGTCTGAATGTTGCCCATGAGGGCGATATTGTTGACTTCGCGAGCCGGTATGTGTCGCCGGGCGGGCGGCTTGGGGCGTTGATCGGTGACTTTGGGCCGCGCGAGGTGGTCGCCTGGATGGCGGACCTCGGCATGGCGGCCCATACCGGCCCTTCGGGGCGCATTTTCCCGGTCAGCATGAAAGCCTCCCCGCTGCTCCGCGCCTGGCTCGCCCGGCTGGGCGCGCAGGGCGTGCGCCTGCACCTGAAGCATCGCTGGACGGGATGGTCGGCGGACGGAACGCTCATGTTCGAGGCGCCGTCCGGGCCGCTGGCCGTATCACCTGCGGCGACCGTCTTCGCACTCGGCGGGGCAAGCTGGCGGCGGCTCGGCTCGGATGGGGCGTGGGCGGATGTATTCTCGGCGACCGGCGTGGGACTGGCGCCGTTTCGTCCGTCGAATTGCGGCTTCCTCGCGGACTGGTCGCAGCGGATGCGGACGGAGTTCGCCGGCGCGCCGGTGAAAGGCGTGCGCCTGACGGTGGGCGCCCAGTCGACGCGGGAGGAGTTCGTCGTCACAGCGCGGGGCGTCGAGAGCGGCGGGATCTACACGCTCTCGGCAGCGCTGCGCGATGAGCTGGAGTCGGCGGGCACCGCCACGCTCTGGCTCGATCTGCTTCCGGACATGGACGAAGGCGAGATCGCGCGGCGCCTGTCGAAAGCCGGCACTAAACAATCGCTCAGCAACCGGCTTCGCAAGGCGCTGAGCCTGACCGGTGTGAAGACGGCGCTGATGCACGAGTGCACGCCGCGCGAGGCGCTCGGCACGCCGGAGGCCGTGGCGCGGGCGATCAAGGCCGTGCCACTGAACCTTACCGGCACGGCGCCCATGGACGAGGCGATCTCCACCGCCGGCGGCGTGCGCTGGGACGCGCTGGACGACCGGCTGATGCTGCGGGCGATGCCCGGTACCTTCGCCGCCGGCGAAATGCTCGACTGGGACGCCCCGACCGGCGGCTACCTCCTCACCGCCTGCCTCGCCACCGGCAAGGCGGCGGGAGAGGGTGTGCTGGCGTGGTTGCGCCGTTCGGCCTAGCAGCCACATTCAACCTTGCCATCGTGCAAGTTGAATGGTTCGCTTCACAAAAATGCCAAATGGCGGACCAAACGAATGGCGATTCTTATTCCGGAAATTCTGCCGGATAACTCGTCCGAGGGGGAGAGATTTGTTGCGGCCTCGTTGAGGAGCCTGCCTGATGACGTTCTGATCTACTATGAGCCGATCATTCGAAGGCGGTATCCTGATTTTGTTCTGATCGTGCCGGAAGTCGGTGTGCTGGTCATTGAAGTGAAGGGCATCCCGCTCTCCTGGATCGTGGATGTTGACCAGCACCAGATGCGCTACCGTCAGGCAGGAAGCGAGCAGGCCGCACTCCACCCGGCGCGGCAGGCGCGAGAATACCAGAATAGGCTGATGAGTGCCTGTTCTGACCATCCGAACAATGCGGATGCCATGAAGAATGGCTATCTGAAATTCGCCTTCGGCCACCTGGTCATTCTTACGTCGATCACCCGTAGTGAACTGGACGCTAGTCCGTGGGCGCACTTTTTTCCGCCACACGCAACCATATGCAAGGACGAACTGGATGCGATCGGGCATTCGAGTCAATTGTGGCTCACAGCGATGCGAAACTGCATCGACCCGAACATACCCGTCAGGCGGATGGAGTCGTCACAGGTGGCGTTCGTCCGTTCCGTCCTTCACCCGGAAGCCACCCTGCCAGGTCTTTTTGCCGCTGAAGAAGCACCCCAGCAAAACGGACTGCGCTTGCTGGACATTGAGCAAGAACGCGCGGCCCGTTCCATGGGCGGTGGACACCGGATCATCTACGGCGTTCCCGGATCCGGAAAGACGATCATTCTCCTGGCTCGGGCCCGGTTGCTTGCGGGCGCAGGAAAATCGGTTCTGCTGCTATGCTACAATGCGGCACTGCAGGATTATCTAACCCATCAGCTATTCGGCCTCGAAAACGTTCGGGTTGAGCGGTTTGGCCAATGGGCCATCGAACAGGGCGCGCCGTTCAATCAGTCAGACCCAGAACGATTTGGATTGGGTCTGCTCGACATCATGCAGACGGGCAATGGCGAAGCAGGATTGTATGATGCCGTCCTGGTTGATGAGGGGCAGGACTTTCAGGCTTCGTGGTTCCGATGCGCGGTCATGGCGTTGAAAGAGCCGGCGCACGGCGACCTCGTTATTTGCTACGACGAAAACCAGAATCTCTATGACGTGGCGCCGCCGGTCTGGAGTTCTCTCGGCATAAATGCCAAGGGGCGGACACGGCGCCTGAAGCGCAACTACCGGAACACAAAGGAGATCGCGTCTGCGGCCTTCAGTTTTTGTGTGTCTCGTGAAGAGCAGAACGAGGATCAGCCATTGTCGGTGCCACTCAGTCCCGACAATTGTTCCAGGAATGGTCCCTGGCCGCGCATCCTCCGCGCGCCGAACCGGGAAGGGCAGATTCAGCGATGCGTCGAGATTGTTACGGACATCCTGCGAGGCGCGCTGACCGTCGATGGAAAGCCTGTTCGTGCTTCCGCGCGTGATATCCTGATCCTGTCATTCTCACGTCAGTTAAGGGCCTCCATTGCAGAGCGTCTGGCCGAAATGTCGCCGGACGTTGCGGTGTCGACCATCCATAGTGCGAGGGGGCTTCAGCGACGTGTCGTCATCGTGGTTGGCGCCGACGATTTGCGCGACCGCAACCTTGTCTATGTGGCGCTGACCCGGCCGGAAGAATTGCTGGTCGTCCTGTACAGCCATGACACGCCCCTCATTCGGGAAATGTTGGCGAATATTGAAGCGGCGCAATCGATTTGACGCCAACTGACCACCTGCCTCGCCACCGGCAAGGCGGCGGGAGAGGGTGTGCTGGCGTGGATGCGGGCCGCTCACGGATGAAATTTGTGCAAGGTTGAGGCGCCCTCCAAAAGTTAGCGAGTTGTTAAAATATTCGTGTAAATTTCTCCGGGATCATGAAGCAGTAGGCTTGCGAATTTCGGGGTGGCTGGCGTGGTGCACATGGCTGGCGACCCGGGCTGCTGCGCTTCCTGAGACTGATGCCGCCGGTTCGCCGGAGGAGTTGCGACTTTAGGCGTAACCCTCGGGAGACCGGTTCCCTGCGAACAATGACGGAGAACAACTGTGTCGCATACTGCCTATCTGATGTCCTGCGAAG
>JAGQRO010000213.1:0-3070 GCA_020425315.1 Hyphomonas sp.
GAATCCGTGATCGAACTGCCGTCGGGCGGCTCGATGATGATGGCAGGCCTGATCCAGTCCAAGTCGCGCCAGAACCTCGACCAGGTTCCGGGCCTGAAGAAGCTGCCGATCCTCGGAGCACTCTTCCAGTCGCGCGACTTCCTGCAGGAAGAGACCGAACTCGTGGTGATCGTGACGCCGTATCTGGTCGATCCGACCCAGAAGAACCAGCTGCGCACTCCGGCCGATGGCTATGCCAACGCCTCGGACGCCAAAACGGTCTTCTTCGGCAAGTTGAACGAACAATATGGCCGCGACGGCGAGCCCGTCGAAGCCTCCGAATATCGTGCCCCCGTGGGCTTCATCGAGGAATAGGGGACCAGAAGGTGACCAATATCCTGAAACCTGCCGCATCTCTCGCCGCCGCCGGTCTCGGCCTCAGCCTCCTGGCGGGTTGTGCGAGTGTCGCGCCGACCGCCGTGCCGGACTCCTATATGACCGCGACAGCGCTCGACCGGCACCCGATCCGCGTCGAGAAGCGTACTGAATTCCTCGAAGTCGGCATTCATCCGCAGGCGAGCGAGCTTAGCGGCGCTGACAAGTCCCGCATCATGGGTTTCGTGGCCGCCTATCGGGACCACGGCCATGGTCCGCTGATCATGTCGCTGCCGGCTTCGTCCTCGAACCCGCAGCTCGCCGTGGAAGCCGTCGCCGAAGCCCGTGCCATCGCCTTCGAGAACGGCGTCAGCTACGACGAGATCGCCGGCAGCAATCATGGTGCCGAATCCGGCCGCTCCGAGCCGATGATCCTGGCCTTCCAGACATATGACGCCATCGCGCCGGACTGTCCGTCGCTCGCAAGCATCGATTTCTCGAATGTTATGTCGAACAATGAACTACCGACGCTTGGGTGTGCCATTCGGGCAAACCAGGCGGCAATGATCGCCGATCCGGCTGACCTGCTTGGCACCCGTCCGCTGGATCAGGGGGACGCACTGCGTCGCGGCGTGATCCTGGCGAAGTTCCGCGAGGGTGAGTCCACCGGTTCGGCCCGGTCCGAGAGTGAATCGGGCACGATTTCCGAAGCGGTGAAAGAGTAAGAGCAGATCTGAGAGGGAATGGAGAACCATGTCTAAGGAGAATGCTCTGTTCGGAGACGATCTGGAATCGGACTTCGAAGACGTTTTTGCAGACGATCCGCTGCTGGACGGCCCGGCCGTTGCGGCTCCGGAGATGACATCGCCCATGGGCGGTGCAGAACCGGAAGCCGAGTTCAGCGAACCTGTATTCGAGGCGCCTGAGCTGGAAGACGAGTCCCAGGTCATGGTCGACCTGGACGTGCCGTCCCGCGAAGTCGAGCAGGATCAGCCGATCTTCTCGATGCCGGATGGCGATGGCGGCGATGCGCCCCTGCCGGCGATCTCGATCAAGCTGTTCTATGAGCGTGAGGAAACGCGGCTGCTGATGGAAGTCTGCGCCCGCGACCGCCGCATGGGCCGTGCCACGATCGACATGGTGCCGGGCGGCATTCCGGCAGCCATCGACTTCATGCGCCAGAACCCGACGCCGAACCTTCTGCTGATCGAATCCGGCGCGAAGTCGGCGCAGATGCTGAACGAAATCGACATGCTGGCCGAGCATTGCGACGAGAACGTCAAGGTGATGGTGATCGGCGCCATCAACGACATCGCGCTCTATCGCCAACTCGTCGCCCGCGGCGTCAGCGAATACATCGTACCGCCGTTCCAGCCGGTTCAGGTGATGCGCTCCATCTCGGCGTTGTTCATCGATCCGGATGCGCCGTTCGTCGGCAAGCAGATTTCCGTCGTTGGCGCCAAGGGCGGGGTAGGGGCCTCGACCATTGCGCACAACCTTGCCTGGGCACTTGCCGAGAACGTCAAGGTCAACACGACGCTGGTCGACCTCGACCTGTCCTTCGGTACGACGGCGCTCGACTTCAACCAGGAGCCGAGCCAGAGCGTTGCCGACGCGCTGTTGCAACCGGAACGGGCCGATGACGCCGTCATCGAACGCCTGCTGGCCAAGGCGACGGACCGCCTGTCGCTGTTCACGGCACCCGCCTCGATCAGCCAGATCATGGACATTCCGGACGAGTCTTATGCGCTCGTCATTGAGGGCGTGCGCCGCAATGTGCCGTATCTCGTGCTCGACATTCCGCACGTCTGGAGCCGCTGGGTGCAGCGCACTTTGGTGGCCTCCGATGAAGTCATCATCGTCTGCCAGCCGGACCTTGCATCGCTGCGCAACGGCAAGAACTTCATCGACCAGTTGAAGAATGCGCGCCCGAACGACAATCCGCCGCGGCTCATCATCAACATGTCCGGCGTGCCCAAGCGCCCGGAAATCCCGGTGAAGGATTTCGGCGCGGCTATCGGTGTCGAGCCGGAAGTGGTGCTGCCGTTCGAACCGGAACTGTTCGGCAATGCGGCGAACAACGGCCAGATGATCTCCGAAACGGATCCGGCGGCGAAGTCGTCGCAGGCGATCGATCACCTGGCTTCCCTGCTCACCGGCCGCTCCGTCGCCCCGGCGCAGAAGTCGATCATCAAGAAACTTCTCGGAAAGTAGGACGCATTCGCGAGAGAACCTAAATGGCCTTCGGCAAACGTTCCCCTTCGGCAACCCCGACCGCAGCTCCAGCAGCCGCGCCAACGCCGGCTCCCGCTGCCGCGCCGCAGCCGCGCCCGCAGGCCCAGCGCCCGCAGGCGCCTGAACCCGTTGCCGTAAAGGGCGCGCCCAAGCCGGCCGCGGCACCCGCGCCGAAGCCCAAGCCCGCTCCGGCCGCCAAGCCGGAGCCCGTGCGCCAGATCTCGCAGCAGTCCGAGCAGTATTACGCGACCAAGACGACGATCTTCAACGCACTGATCGACACGATCGACCTGTCACAGCTCGCCCAGCTCGACGCCGACAGCGCTCGCGAGGAAATCCGCGACATCGTCGTGGAGATCATCAGCATCAAGAATGTCGTGATGTCGATTTCCGAGCAGGAACAGCTGCTCGACGATATCTGTAACGATGTTCTCGGCTATGGTCCGCTGGAGCCGCTGCTGGCACGCGACGACATCGCCGA
>JAGQRO010000213.1:3177-6639 GCA_020425315.1 Hyphomonas sp.
GCCAGGTTGGCCGCCGGGTCGACGAAAGCTCGCCGATCTGTGACGCGCGTCTGCTTGACGGGTCTCGTGTGAACGTCATTGCGCCGCCGCTGGCGATTGATGGCCCCACGCTCACCATTCGTAAGTTCAAGAAAGACAAGCTGACGCTGGCGGACCTTGTGAACTTCCAGTCGATCAGCGAGTCCGGCGCCGAACTTCTGCGGATCATCGGCCGCTCACGCTGCAACATCCTGATCTCAGGCGGTACCGGTTCGGGCAAGACTACGCTGCTCAACTGTCTGACCGGCTTCATCGACCCCGGCGAACGTGTCATCACCTGCGAAGACTCCGCCGAACTCCAGCTCCAGCAGCCGCACGTTGTGCGCCTCGAAACCCGCCCGCCGAACATTGAAGGCTCGGGCGAGGTGACGATGCGCGAACTGGTCAAGAACTGTCTGCGAATGCGTCCGGAACGGATCATCGTCGGCGAGGTTCGCGGCCCGGAAGCCTTCGACCTGCTGCAGGCCATGAACACCGGTCACGACGGCTCGATGGGCACGCTGCACGCCAACAGCCCGCGCGAAGCCCTCTCCCGTGTCGAATCCATGATCACGATGGGTGGTTTCTCGCTGCCGGCCAAGACGATCCGTGAAATGATCGTCGGCTCCATCGATGTCGTCATCCAGGCTTCGCGCCTGCGCGACGGTTCGCGCCGCATCATGAACATCACCGAAGTCCTCGGCCTCGAAGGCGATACGATCGTGCTTCAGGACGTGCTGAAATACGAAATCGAGGGTGAAGACGGCAACGGCAAGGTCGTCGGAACGCATCGCGGCACGGGTGTCGGCCGTCCGCGCTTCTGGGACCGTGCCTCCTATTACAGCTTGGAGCGGGAACTCGCTGCCGCGCTCGACGAACTCGGAGCCTGACGCATGGGCGGGGACGTGTCGACCATCCTTGTTGCCGTGCTTGCCTTCGTGGCGATCGCCGGCGTCGGGTTCGCCTTCTCGGGCGGGCAGGCGGATGCTGCAAAGAAACGTGCGCGCGCCATCGGCGCCGGTGCCAGCGTTACCGGCAAGGGCCGCAATGCGAAGGTCATGGACGAGGCGGCCAAGCGCCGCGCCAAGACCCAGGAAATGCTGGACAGCATGCGCAAGCAGGGCAAGGAAAAGCGCAAGATTTCCGATGCCCAGACGATCAAGGCAAAGCTGACCCAGGCCGGTCTCGAAATACCAGTGTCGGCATTCTGGATCTTCTCGCTGATCCTCGGCGTGCTGATTGCCGGCATGGTCTTCATCTCTGGTGCCGACGGCCTGGTGGTGGCCGGCATTTCGCTGAAGAGCCGTCCGTTGCTGGTGCTTGGCGCATTCCTGGCCGGCGCATTCGGCTTTCCGCGCTTCCTGCTGGCCGGGCGCATCAAGGGCCGCCACAAGAAGATGCTGAACCAGTTTGCCGACGGTCTCGACATCATCGTCCGCGGTGTGAAATCCGGCCTGCCGCTGAACGAGTGTATCCGCATCATCGCCAAGGAAAGCCCGGAGCCGCTGCGCTCTGAGTTTGCGACCCTGGCTGACAACCTCGCCATGGGGGCCGGCACAGAGCGGTCGCTGAACAATCTCTACAAGCGCATCCCGCTGCAGGAAGTGAACTTCTTCGTCATCGTGCTGATGATCCAGTCGAAGGCTGGCGGCAACCTGTCCGAGGCGCTGAACAACCTGTCCAGCGTGATCCGCCAGCGCAAGATGATGCGCGAGAAGATCAAGGCGATGTCCTCGGAAGCCAAGGCATCAGCAATGATCATCGGCTCGCTGCCCTTCGCTGTGGGCCTGCTGCTATTCCTGTCGACGCCGGACTATATTCTCGAACTCTTCCGCAACGAGACGGGCCATGTCTGCCTCGCCGCCGGCGCAGTGCTGATGACCACGGGCATCCTGACGATGCGCAAGATGATCAATTTCGACATGTAGGCGGGCGCAGATGTACGAGATTCTCCTTGCCCTGACGAAGCCCGCCACGCTCGCCTCCATTTTGGTGGCGCTGGCCGTCTTCGGCACGGCGATGACCGTCTTCATGCCCTATCTTCAGGGCGACAAGCTGGAAACACGCCTGAAGGCGGTCTCGTCCCAGCGGGAAAAGCTGCGCAAGCAGTCGCGCGCCGCCCTCGATGCCAAGGTGCCGCAGGGACTTCGCCGCAAGGACACGTCCGCCATCGGCAACATCTCGTCGAAGCTGAACCTGCAGACCATGCTGGAGGACCCGAACGTCCAGGCCAATATGGCCAAAGCCGGCCTGCGCGGTCCGGGGCCGGTGTCGGCCTTCTACTTTGCCCGTATGTCGCTGCCCTTCGTTGGTATGCTGATTACGTTCGTCTATGTGTTCTTCGTCAATGATTTCGGCCTGCAGGGGCCGATGAAGTTCGGCTCGCTCCTGTTCGGCGCGGCGGCCGGCTTCTATGCGCCGAACATCTACATCTCGAACCTTGCCCAGAAGCGGCAGAAATCGATCATGCGCGCCTTCCCGGACGCGCTCGACATGCTGCTGATCTGTGTGGAATCGGGCATGTCCATCGAAATGGGCTTCCACAAGGTAAGTGCCGAAATCGGGACAGCCTCGCCGGAACTGGCCGAGGAATTCGCCCTCACGGTTGCCGAACTTGCTTACCTGCCGGATCGCCGCATGGCGTATGAAAACCTTGCTAAACGGACAGGCCATGAAGGCGTCAAGGCCGTCTGTATGGCTCTCGGCCAGGCCGAAAAATACGGTACCCCGCTCGGCGATGCGCTGCGCGTGATGGCCAAGGAAAACCGCGACATGCGCATGTCGGAGGCCGAAAAGAAGGCCGCCGCCCTGCCGGCCAAGCTGACCGTACCGATGATCCTGTTCTTCCTGCCCGTCCTGTTCCTGGTCGTGCTTGGCCCAGCCTATATCAAGTACCAGCGCATGCAGCAGAAGAACGATGCGGCGCCGGACATGGAGCGGGCCCGCGACGAGGAAGGCCGCCGTGGCCGCCGCGCGGATATCGACAGCCTCATCCCGGTCGAAATCATCGACCGCCGCAACGCCTGACCGTCTGAACACGTCCGCCATGTGAACCGGCGGGTTTCTCCCGGGCGGCCGGCAGGCTAGACCAGCCGGCATGACGACATCCCTTGCCGATATGACGCGCGCCCTGCTTCAGGATCTGGGCGTTCCTGCAACCGATCTCGACGGGGGCGACCTGGCGGTCCACACGCCGCTGACCGGCGAGGTGATCGCCCGGGTCCGCACATCCGGCTCAGGTGATATCGAACGGGCCTTGCACCAGGCGAGCGATGCGTTCCGCATCTGGCGCAGCGTGCCGGCCCCGCGCCGGGGCGAACTCGTGCGCCTGTTCGGGGAAGAGCTACGCACCAGCAAGACCGAACTCGCCCGCCTGGTGACGCTGGAAGCCGGCAAGATTCCTTCCGAAGGGGAGGGTGAAGTGCAGGAGATGATCGACATCTG
>JAGQRO010000214.1 GCA_020425315.1 Hyphomonas sp.
GACGAGATCAGCCCCGACAGCTGCCGCCTGTGGGATTTCGAATCCGGCGAGAAACTGGACAAGGACCGTTTCCGGCGCGACCTTGGCGGCGTGACGGAGGCCTATGCCGAAGTTGCCCGCCGCCTCGGCATCCTCAAGGAGTCGGGCGAGACGGACAATGTGATCAGCTTCAATGGGGGCAAATAGCGCCTCCTGAGGGAGGGGCCAGTGGCGCTCAAAGTCATTGGAGCAGGCTTCGGCCGCACAGGCACGCTGTCAATGAAGGCGGCGCTGGAGCGGCTGGGCTATGTCAAATGCCATCACATGATGGAAGTCTTCCCCAGCCCGGACCAGGTGCGCATGTGGGACGAGATCGGCCAGGGCAAGGACCCCGGCTGGGACACTGTCTTCGAAGGCTTCGAGGCCAGCGTGGACTTCCCTTCATCCTCCTACTGGCGCGAACTGGCGGACTATTATCCCGAAGCCAAGGTGATTCTGACGACGCGCAGCTTTGAAAGCTGGTACAAGAGCGCGAGCGAAACGATCTATCCTTCGAGCGCCAAGATCCCCGGCTGGATGAAGGCGCTGGTGCCGAAGGTGAAGACGATCACCCGTATGGTGGACAATACGGTCTGGGGCCGCGTGTTCCATGGCCGGTTCGAAGACTATGAATATGCCCGCAAGGTGTTCGAAGAACACGAAGCGGCGGTGAAGGCGACCATTCCGTCGGAACGCCTGCTGGTGTTTGAGCCCAAGCAGGGCTGGGAGCCGCTCTGCGCCTTCCTCGGCAAGGACGTGCCGGACGAGCCTTTCCCGCGTGTCAACGACACGGCCGAGTTCAAGAAACGCATCGCCCAGATGAAGAGACTGGAAGCGGTGCCCTTCGTTCTGGGCGCAGCGGTGCTGGCGGCTGTACTGATCCTGCTCCTGCTGTTCCAATCGCCATGAAATCAGGCTAGAGCGAGCGCGACTCGCCACCCGCCAGGAGACTTCCGGACATGAAAGCCACCGTGCACGTTGCACTCAAGACCGGCGTCCTCGACCCTCAGGGCAAGGCAGTGGCCGACACGCTGGCCCGCATGGGCTACAAGGAAGTGGCCGGCGCCCGTATCGGCAAGGTGATCGAACTCGACCTCGAAGACGGCCTCAGCCCCGCCGATGCCGAGGCCCGCGTGAAGGAAATGTGCGAGAAGCTGCTCGCCAATACCGTGATCGAAAGCTACCGCATCGATCTCGGCGCCTGAGGCGCCCTATTCCACGTCAGTGGCCTCATCGGCCTTGCGCACATAGGTGCCGATAAACCAGTCGGACCAGTCGCCCGTCTCGGCATTCTGCTGACGGAAATGCTGGGTCACCGATCCGTCTTCGTTCGGCGTCCACTCGCCGGTGAAATTGGCGGTGCCGCCGGCGCCATGATAGCGGATCTCGCCTTCCAGCAGCATCGAGCCGGTTTCCGTCAGGCCGCCGGCATAATCGATCACCGCCCCGGCAGAGACCCAGAGCTGGCGCCATTTCCCGATGCCCGGATCGTAGAAATTATAGCTCTGCCCGGTGCCGCCGCCGGTATTCGTCCAGTGTTCGATCAGCAGGCAGCCGGATTCGGCGGGCTGGATCGAATTGATGCCGGCCTGGGCGCCATTGGGGCCGAAGACATCCCATTCGCCAATCCAGAAATCGAAATCGTGATATTCGTCCGTGCTGCAGGGCGGCGGCGGTGCTGGCGCGGGCGTTGCCGCCGCTGCCGGTTGCGGCGCGGGTGCCGCCTGTGCCGCGGTGGCGCCTGCTTCTTCGGTGATTGCAGACTGGGACGCACATCCCGCAAGAACCACGCTTAGGCCGATGGCTCGCAAAACTCTCATGGGCGTCCTCCCGATGCGAGAGCCCACTAAATGCCAATCAGGGTGGTTTGGCAAACGGCCCGGCGGCCGGGCTTAGCGGAACAGGTAGTCCGGCGATTCCGGGGCGGAGAAGTCCTTCTCCGGATCGAGGGTGACGGGCTGGTCGATGTCTTCCGCAGCCACACGTTCATAGAGCGCGTCCCAGGCCGCACCAGCGCGCTCGGCCGAGTACATCTCTTCGGCGGTACGCCGTGCATTGGCCCGCAGGCGGGCGAGGTCATCGGCCTTGCCGATCATCGATTCCAGCACCGCGAGGACTTCATCCGCGAGCGTCTCGATCGAGGCGCGGTAGTGTTCTGCGTATTCCGGCGTGCCGCGCTCGGTATAGTCTGGCCGCACCCAGCTGCCGTTCTCATCGACCGGCAGGTCCACGAGGAAGCCATTATTGCCCGAGGAGACCATCTCCGGCAGCGCACAGGCGCGCGTGCCGATCACCGGCGTGTATTCGGCCATCGCCTCAATCGCCGAGAAGCCGAACGTGTCCCCGAACGTCGGCAGGAGCGCGAAGTGCGACCGGCCGAGCAGCTCGCGGGCCTCTGCATTGGGCAGGCCCTGATGGAAGGTGATGTTGGCCGCGTCCAGCCCGTCGACATAGGGCGCGAAGAAGTCCGGCTCGGTCGGGTCGAGCCAGACGCTCTCGCCCATCTGTAGCGAGGAGACGATGTTGATATGGATCGGCAGGCCCTTCTCCAGCGCCTTCTGCGCCACGCGGACCGACACACAGCCGCCCTTGCGGCCGAAATGCCCGCCGAGGAACGTCGCCACCAGTTTCGAACCGTCATCGCCGGCCATCCGGTCTCCGGACGTGCCGAGGCGGACATTCGGGTGCCGCACGATCATCTTGGACTTCAGGAGGTCGTATTCCGGACGCCCTTCCAGCGCGGCCAGCGCCGTGCGTTTGCCAAAGTGGGACATGGCCACCAGGCGCCGGCACCGCTTGCTCGAAATCTCGCGCATCATCGCCGCGTAGAGGAGGCTGTCGTCCGCGAGGCCGAAACGGCGGGGAATATCGCTCTCGAACGAGCAGATCATCCGCGACGCCCCAAGCGGGATGCGGTTGTGCGCATGCACCAGATCCTGAGACAGGAAAGGCGGCAGGATGGTAAATCCGTCATACGCATTGACCAGCTTGTTGAACGGCACGAACCGGCGCGCATGGATCTGGTGGCGCGACTGGCGCGGACTCATGAAGGACGTCTGGTACCGGTCTTTCAGGACCGAGACCTGGAGAGGTTTCGCTTTGATACCCACTGTTTCGGCCATGACATTCATGCTCGGCATACGCGTTTGCTGCCCGGCTCCACAGTGCCGGCGCGCATTTCGGGTCTGAGGCAGCAAGATGCGGGCCACGCAGGAAAAACAAGCAGTTCCGGCCAATTAGTTAGCGATTACTCACTTGCGAATGCACAAGGGTCATGCTATCTGATGGGCTGCTGAGGAGGATTGCATGGCCAGAAACCCGAGCCCCGAAAAGACGATAGAAAAGAAGCCGCGGGCCCGCAATGCACGCCCGAAGATCGAACGGGCTGCGCTCAAGCTTTTCATCCATGAAGGCGTCGACGCCGCCACAACGCGCGAGATCGCCGAAAAGGCCGGCGTCTCCGAAGGCGCGCTCTATCGCCACTACAAGGGCAAGGACGAACTGGCGGTCAGCCTGTTCATGGAAACCCACAACCGCCTCGGCCTGATGATGCAGGAAGCCCTGTCGGGCGATGGCAGTCTTGAGGAAAAGGTGCACGCCGCCGTTGCCGCCTATTGCGCCCTGGCGGATGAGGACTTCCTGCTGTTCTCCTTTCACCTCGTCTCGCTCAACCGCTACCTGCCTTACGACAAGAAGCGCGAGGACGACCCGGTCTCTATCACCGAGCAGATCGTCACCGCCCTAATGAAGGATGGCGTCATTCCGAAAGGCGACCCGGCGCTGAAGGCCGCCATGGCGCTGGGTGTGGTCATGCAGGCCGGCCAGAACAAGATCTACAACCGCCTTCCCGGCCCGCTGTCGCAACATGCCGCCGCCATGGCGAACGCCATCGTGGCGGTCCTGAAATCCTGACACCCGCACCCTTCAAACAGGAGGCCCCGGCCATGCGCGGATTTGTGTTCACCCTCGTCTACTACATCCTGTCAGTGATCTATGTGCTGGCCTCCCTGCCCTTCCTGATGCTGCCGGGACACACGCCGGTGCGGATGATCATCCGCAGCTATACGCGGGCGGTGAACCTGGCGCTGTGGCTTATCGGCGGCGTGAAGAAGGAAGTGCGTGGACGGAACAATCTGCCGGAGGGCGCCTTTGTCGTCGCCGGCAAGCACCAGAGCTGGGGTGACGGGTTTCTCGTTTACCCGGAAATCCGCGACCTCGCCTTCGTCACGGGGGACCATCTGGAAAAGTTCCCGCTGGTCGGCGGCATCCTGCGCAAGCTGGGCGCCATCGTGATAGACACCTGTGGCGGCGGCGAACGCAAGGCGGCCTCCCTGCGCGAGGGGATGGAACGGGCGAAACAGGACGGGCGGCGCATCCTGATCTATCCGGAGGGCCACCTGGCCCCGATCGGCTATCACTTTCGCTACAAGCCCGGTGTCTGGCACATGGCGCAGGCGATGCAGGCCCCGGTCGTGCCGGTGGCGACCAATATCGGCCTGTTCTGGTGTCAGCAGGAAATGAAGAAGACGCCCGGCACCGCCATCATCGAATTCCTCGAACCGATTCCCTGGGACCTGCCCAAGGACGAATTCCTCGCCCGGCTGACCGAGGCCGTGGAGGCGCGCACAGCCGAACTCGTTGCCGAATCGACCGGCAAGCCGCCGGTGCGCGCGACGCTAATTCCGGATCCGCCGAAGGGAATGGAAGCCGCCCCGACCCTCTCGGACCTCGGCGCGTTCAAGAAGGCCTAGTCTTCAGCCGCCACCGGGACAATCGTCACGCTCTCGCCGCAACCGCAGGAATCGGTCTGGTTCGGGTTCCGGAATACGAATTTCTCGTGCAGGGGCGTGACCTCGAAATCGACCTCGCTGCCCAGCAGGAACAGGACCGCCTTCGCATCGATCAGGATGGTGACGCCATTGTCCTCGACCACTTCGTCCAGCGGTTCGGGCGCGGTGGCATAGTCCATGACATATTCCATGCCCGCGCAGCCGCCATTCTTGACGCCGACGCGCAGGTATCCTGCGCCGCGTTCGGCCATGATTTCCTTCACGCGCGCAGCTGCGGTGTCGGAGAGTTTCACGGGCTTGGGTCTGGGTCGTCTGGCCATGGGGCAAAGATAGGGTCTGAGCCCTTTCCGTTCAATTACAGCATGTTCAGCGCGAGTCGCGCTTCATCGGACATGCGGGACGGATCCCAGGGCGGATCGAAGGTGAGGCGAACCTCGACATCGTCGACGCCTTCTACTGTCCTTGCAGCAGTTTCGACCCAGCCCGGCATGTCACCGGCCACAGGGCAACCGGGCGCCGTCAGGGTCATTTCGATGTCCACCTTGCGGTCGTCATCGATGTCCACCTTGTAGATCAGGCCGAGTTCATAGATGTCGACCGGGATTTCCGGGTCGAACACGGTCTTGAACGCGGCAATCAGCGCATCGGTGATCTGGTTCAGTTCGTCCTGAGGAATCGCGCCGCCGGCTGCATCTGCAGCAGCGTCTACGTCCCGGGAGGTCATGTCATCGGCCATCAGGGGCACCTATACCAGCATTTTCCGCGCCTTGGCGAGCGCCTCAAGGAAGGCATCCACTTCGGCTTCGGTATTGTAGATGGCGAAGGAGGCCCGCGCTGTCGAGGGGACACCCAGATGTTCCATCAGTGGCTGGGCGCAATGGTGCCCTGCGCGGATGGCGACGCCGTAGCGGTCGAGGATCTGGGCAATATCGTGCGGATGGGCGCCTTCCAGGCTGAAGGTCAGAACCGCGCCCTTGCCCGGCGCTTCGCCATGAATGCGCAGGCCATTGATGCCGCGAAGGCCCTCTACGGCCCGGTGGTAGAGCGTCATCTCGTGGGCATGCACCGCGCCCGCATCGACCTGACGCATCCAGTTCAGGGCAGCGCCAAGCCCGATGGCTTCGAGGATGGGCGGGGTGCCGGCCTCGAACTTGTGCGGGGCTGTGTTGTAGGTGACGCGGTCGCGGGTGACGATTTCGATCATCTCACCGCCGCCCTGATAGGGCCGTGCCCGGTCCAGCGCCTCGGCCGTGCCGTAGAGCACCCCGATGCCGGAGGGGCCGTAAAGCTTGTGGCCGGTCATGACATACCAGTCGACACCGAGGGCCTGAACATCCACGGCCATGTGCACCGCTGCCTGGCTGCCATCGGCCAGCACCTGCGCGCCGGCCGCATGGGCGAGCCGGGCGACTTCGGCCATGTCGGTCACCGTGCCCAGCACGTTGGACATATGGGTCAGGGCGACGAATTTCGTCTTTGGCCCGATGGCGGCGGCCAGGTCCGCCATGTCGAGGCTGCCGTCTTCGGTGAGGC
>JAGQRO010000215.1 GCA_020425315.1 Hyphomonas sp.
AGCCCGATGGAGCCGAAGGCATAGCGCAGGAACTGGATGCGGGCGGCGGCCTTGTCGGCGCCCTCCTGCAGCAGGGCCTTGGCCTGCTCCTTCATCTCGTGCTCGCCCGGCTCTGCCAGAAGGTCGAGCGCATTGGTCACCGAGGAAACCGGCGAGACGAGATCGTGACAGATACGCGACGCAATGAACGCCGCCAGGCGCGCAGGATCGATCGTTGACATGGACAGCCCTGTGGATGTGATCAGCTGGCGGCAGGATTGGGTGCTCCGCCGTTCCTGTCAATCAATGCAGGCGTGAAACCCACGACAGGTTGCAGCCTTCAGGACGAGGGATCTTCGGGCCGGTCGATATCGTCGAAACCGGACCGGCTGGAATGGAAAGACAGGAAGAACAGGCCGCCGGACAGGGCGAGCGTCAGCACGCCGCCGGCGATATAGGCGATCCAGCCATGGCCGCTGATCCCGTCCGTGCCGCCGCCCGGCCAGAAGCGGGGCGCCAGCGCCAGGACGATGACGAGGCCGACAAGGCAGGCAAGCGCGATGGCAATGGCAGAACGGGACATGGGCGCCACCTTACGCCCCGCCCGCCCGCGCGCAAAGGCGCTATTTCTGTTTCCAGATGCCGGACTCGTCCATGTAGAACTCGCCGGGGTCCAGCTTGGCGATCTGCTTCTCGCCGGTCAGGCGCGCGACCTGGGCCGGCGTGGTGCCGGTATCGGCGGCCAATTCGGCATAGACGGCGGCGCGGCGATTGTTGATCTCGTTGACCTTGCGGACCAGCGCGGCGTCGGCATCGGCCACCACCACGCCCAGCAGGCCGTCAATCGTCTCGCCCACCTGGCCGGCATCGATGGCGGCATCGATCATCGGATCGCCCGCCGAGGCGGCCGGGGCGGCGAACAGGGCGGCCAGCCCGAAGGCGGAGGCAGCGGCGAACATGCGAAGGGATGTCATGGCGTGTTTCCTCACTCCGCTAGAACAGGTCCGGATTGTCCGCGATCAGCTCCTCGACTTCCTTGTCGAGGATGATGCGGACTTCCTGGGTGATGTTGAGATCGATCTTGATCGGCTTGTCCGAAGGTTCGATCCTGATCGTGTGGGTGCAGGCGGCCATTACGGCAAATCCGGCGCCGGCAAGCAGGGTCTGTTTCAGGGTCATGCGGGGTTCATGCCTCCTTTTCCGGCTGCCACCATGCCACGGCGCAGCTTAACGTCAATCGAGGGGCGCGTTGTGCCCTATTCAGTTTCCTCGACCTCCACGCCCCGCTCGGCCAGCACTTCCCTGACCACGAAATCGGTCAGCTTCTGCTGGTTGGTGTAGAACTGGCTGGAGCGGAAGAGTTCGGCGAGGGCGGAATCCACGGCGATCTCGAATTCGAAGGGCTGGCCGCGGCCGAGCGTGGCATTCTGGCCATAAGTGATGTCGCGGCGGCTCTTGCCGGCGAGCTTCAGCGTGATGGCGATACGGTCGGCCACATTGCCGTTCAGGCCGACTTCCAGGACAGTGAAGTCGAAATCCTTCAGCGCATCGAAGGCAAGGCGCACATTGGCGCTGGAATTGGCAGCGGCGTCGGCGGCATCGCCAAGATAGGCGACGCGCCCGCCGCCGGGATCGGCTTTCAGGCGGGCATCGCGGATCAGCACCTTGGTGCGCTCGAAATCGATCGGGAACCTGCCCGACACGGTGCCGGAGGCTTCGAGTTCGGGTAATTTCAGGATACTGACGAGATCGCCAAGATCGATGCCATAGGCGGCGACCTCGATATGCTGGGTCTCGGCGCCGGGCTTCCAGGTGAAGGCAGACAGGGCGAGCGTGCCGCCGGAGAAGGGGAAATTCGCCGCCTCCACGGCGAGGCCATCGGCCCCGGAATAGGCGAACACGATCTGGCCGCTGCGCAGCGGCACGCCGGGATTGAGCCCGCCAATATTCAGCACCTGCGCCTCTTCGGTCTCAAGGGCGAAAAGGTCTGCAAACTGAACATGTCCGTTGATGCCTTCCACCCGGCCAAGGCGGGTCGTCTGGAAGCCGAAGCCGGACGCGGTGATGCCCGCCGTGCCGGCCAGCTTGCCGCCGGTGATGGTAACATCGGAGACCGCCTCGACCCGGCCGACGGCGTCGGTATAGACGCCGCGCAGCCGTTCCGACAGCATGACCGGCTGCAGCCCGTTCTTGCGGAAATCGAGTGCGCGGGAGGCAACCCGCGCCGTACCGTCCAGCTTCAGGACATTGATATCCAGGGTAAAATCACCAACCTCGACGCCGCTTTCCTTCAGGCTGAACGGGCCGCTCGCGGTGAGGCGGCCGGCATCGAGGCGCGCAGCCATGTCGGCGGTGAAGGGCTGGTACATCGGGTCGTCGCGGAAGTCGCGCACCACGACGCCGGTGCCGAGAATATCGCCGGCAAGGCCGCCGGCGCCAGTCGTGCCATCGAAGCTGATCGCCTCCGCCGAGAGGCGCGCGGGCACCAGCGTGCCGCCGAATTCGGTGGCGCCGAGATCTGCAGTGAGGCGCGGCGCGCCCTTGCCGGTGGAAACGAAGTGCAATTCCGGCCCGGCCCCGTCAATGGTCAGCGTGCGTTCGCCAATATCCATCGGCAGGGACAGGTTCGGGGAGCCAAGGGTGAGGGCAAGGCCCTGTTTCATTTTCCAGTCCAGCACCGTGCGTGGAAGGTGCGCTGTTCCGGATACGGAGTTTGCCTGAAAAGGAAGCGACAGATTGCCGAGGTCCAGCCGCCCGCCATCGCGGCCGGGCACCATGAATTTGCCGCCCTGAGGGCAGAGATTGAGCCGCGCCGGGGCAAAAGTTACCGTGCCGATGCCGACGCCTTCGGTGGCGAAGGCAAGACATGGCGCGCCGAGCGGGGCAGCCTGCCAGCCCTTCTGCGTGTTCGCCGCCACGATGCCGCCGGTGAGCCGCGAGGGCGAGAGATCGAACCCGAAGACGCGGCCGGAGATGAAGGCGCTGCCCTCGGTCTCAAAGGAGAGGCCCTCTTCCCGGGAGACCGACAGAGAGGTGAGGTCCGCGCCGAACCGCGCGCCGCCCACGCTCCAGGGCGCAATCGAAACCGTCCGTGCCGAGAGCGTCAGAGCGTCCTTGCCGGTCTCAAGCCGGTCGAGGACCATCCGGCTCTGCGGCAAGCCGCCACCGCTGGCGCTGAACTCACCCGCTAGGGCGACCTTCCCTGCCCCATAGGCGAACCAGGGCGCCCCGGCGGGCGGCGCAGCATCCAGTGTCAGCCCGCTCGCGGCGATCGCCTGCGTTGCTGCATCCAACGAAACCTGCACCCCTTCCCCGTCCAGGCTGAGCGTTCCGGCCGTCGTCAGCTCGAAGCTAGACAGGCCGCGCACGAGCGCGGCTTTCAGACTGGTTCCATGTTCGGTGAGCGGCGCCGGTAGGCGGATCGCCTGTACAAAGCCCTCCGCAACTTGCGCCGGCACAGCCGCGCCTGTCAGCGCGGCGCGATCGGCCCGGAAGGCGAGCCGGCCGGTGCTGTCACGCGAGACGGTGCCATTGGCTTCGGCGCGGCCCGCGCTGATCTCAGGCATGATCGCATCGGTCAGGGTGAACGCGGCGGGGCCGGTCAGGCCGTCCTCGCCTGCCTTCAGGGAGGCTTCCGCCCAGAGACTGCCCGCCGAACGGCCGGCGCCGGAGACCGGGCCCGCCGACACTTCGACATCGAACACTGTCAGCAGGCCGATCAATGCGTCCACACTGCCCGAGGGAACGGACGGCGCCGCGGCCTGTCCGCTGGCAACAAGCGCCTGCACCTCATACCCGGCCGCGCGGACAGTGTCGGCCTCAGCCTCCCAGACGAGACGGATGGGCGCATCCGTGCTGGTGCCTGATTCGATAAGGCCGGTGATCTCCGCATTGCGCACGGCGACATCGTCGGTTTCCATCGTGTCGACCAGGAAGCGGAGATTGCCCTCAAGGCGGCCCGCATCCGCCGTCACATCGATGACGCCCTCGCGCCATTCGACACGGCCCTGCGGCTCGTCGAGGCGGGCGGCATTTGTGACCAGATGGAATTCGCCCTGCTGCGGGAATGCTCCGCTGACGGAAAAATCTGCGCCGAGTTCCCCGGCAGATGTGTCGATCAGGATGCGGCCATTGCGGATGTCCAGCACCGGCATTGCGCCGCCCCCGCCGCCACCCATCCGGGCGAGCCGTTCGAGGCCGTGGAAGCTGAGCGAGCCCTCTGCCAATGCGCCATGGGCCACCGGCGCATCGACCGAAACGCCGGTCACGCGCGGGGTGAACAGGCGCGGCCAGGTCAGGCTGACATCGACCTCATCGGCGGCCAGTGCCACCTGCCCCTGCCCGCTAATGGTGAGGCCGGTAAGCGTCGCGCCATCCGAATCGAGACGGGAAAAATTTGCCGTACAGACCAGGTCGCGCGCCTCGCACCAGCCCGCCAGTGCCCGTCCGGCCACGGATTTGCGCAGGATCCAGCCGGCCGCAAGCGCCGCCAGAACGAGCACTAAAATGGCCGCCAGAATCACACGCAACCGGCCGAAACGGCGCGCGGCCGCATCAGGCTCCGATTGGCTTAAATACTCGTCATCTGGGGCCGTCACTGCCTCACCCAACTTGCATCCCGGTGGTTTTGGTTCTTATTTCCATGCCGGAATGGCGCATTCCTTATGTTTCGCGTTTCTGGATAATTAACAGGACAACGCGATAAAAATTTGGCGAATTATCGTCCGTCTGCATGAGAGTTGCAGGCAGGGATCCGGGGATGGCGAAGTAAGGAGGGACTTGCGTGGAGCAAGACACCCAGAATCCGGCAGTTGAAGCGCCCGTTGCGGGCCGCACCCTGTCGCGCGGCATGAAAAGCCTTGTGGCGCTTGGCGCACTGGGTGCGGTTTCGGTCCTGGTCGGCCTGATGGCCACCGGCCCCGGCATCTCGAACGCCCCGGGCACTGCCGAGGCCGCAATTGCCCCGCCGCCGCTGGCCGCCACCCTGCTGACCGCCACCGAAATCACCGGCCCCGGCCCCGCCGTGACACATGAGGCCGGCCGCCTGCAGCGCCGCGAAACGCTGACCGGCCTCGTCACCCGCCTCGGCGCGCCGACGGATGAGGCCGCCGCCGCCCTGCACACGCTGTACGATCAGGAGCTGATCGATCCGCGCCGCCTGCTGCCCGGCCTTGAGGCCGAAGTCATGCTGGAAGAGGGCCATCTGCGCGCCCTGACCGTGAAGGCCGAACCCGGCCGGAACCTGTTCATCACCTCGGCCGGAGGCGGCAAGTGGACCGCCGCGGCGCTGAATGCGCGCCTGTCGGAGAACCATGCCCGCATCGCCGCGCCGATCGAAACCTCGATCTATGACGCCGCCCTGCAACTGGGCGCCGGCGACCAGCAGGTCGTCGATTTCGCGTCCACATTCGCCTATGACGTTGATTTCCAACGTGAAATCCACCCCGGCGACTCCTTCGAAATGGTGTACGAGACGTACACCGACGAGGCCGGCAAGCCGGTGAAGTCCGGAAACCTGGTCTATGCGGCCCTGAAGGGCCAAGCGCTGACCCGCGCCTTCTACCGCTTCACGCCGTCGGATGACGGGGAGACCGATTATTTCGACGAGAATGGCGAAAGCGCCACGAAATTCCTGATGAAGACGCCGATCAATGGCGCCCGCATCTCGTCCTCCTTCGGCAATCGGCGCCACCCGATTTCGGGCTATACCCGCCTGCACAAGGGCACCGATTTCGCCGCCCCCACCGGCACGCCGGTCTATGCCGCCGGCAATGGCACGGTGGAATGGGCCGCACGCAAGGGCGGCTACGGCAACTATATCGTGGTCAAGCACGCCAATGGCTACAAGACGGCCTATGCGCACCTGTCGCGCTATGCCCGGGGCCTGAAATCCGGCAAGCGCGTGCGCCAGGGCGACACGATCGGCTATGTCGGTTCCACCGGCGCCTCCACCGGCCCTCACCTGCATTATGAGGTCTATATCAAGGGCGCCCCGGTCAATGCCATGAAGCTGAAGCTGCCGACCGGCCGGAAACTGGCCGAAAGCCCGGACATGCTGGCCGAATTCCTCATCCGCAAGGCCGAAATCGACGGCATCCGGGCCGACAAGGGCGCCGCCCTGATGACCGTGGCGCTGTCGGAAAACCCGCCCTCGCCCTGATCTACCCGGCCTTTGACGACCTGATTCCATCCGATTTCCAACGTCCGGACCGGCCGAAATGGCCGGTCTGGCGCGCTTTTTGCTGGTTTTCCACCGGAGGACATTCCCGGTGGGCTGGAACAGCCATCCGCCGGGCAGGCGGAGCGCAACGGCATGGATCGGACACTCTCCAGAAAGACAGCGCGCGTTAACCGTCGCCATGCCCGTCTGCGGCTGGCGGAATGGCTGTCGGGCCTTGGCCTCGCCGCGCTGATGGCGGGCCTGTTCCTGAACGTTCAGGGCCCGCGCCTGCCGGAACCGGAACCCACCCTCGCCGCCCGCTTCCTGGACCTGCGCGAGGAGGCCCCTGCCCGCACGGTGCAGGAGCGCACCGGCCAGATCACCGCGGCGACGAGCCTTGAAGACGTTCTGCAAGTGCTGGGCGCGGCGCCCGGCGATGCCACCGACGCGATCGGCGCGCTGAAGGCCAGGGGCCTGATCGGGCGCGCACGCCTCGCCCCCGGCACGGAGGTTTCGGCCTTCTTCCAGGCGACCGCCGAACCGGAAGAGACCTGGCCGCTCGCCTCGGTCTCGATCCTGACAAAGGATTCCCTGCAACTGGTGGCCTCGCGCCACAGCGATGGTAGCTTCACGGCCGCGAAACTGAACGCCGAAGTGTTCATCCGCCCGCGCTTCGTCAGCGGCACGCTGACCACCACGCTCGCCGCCGCGATCCGCTTCCAGGGCGGCACGCCGGACCAGGCCGCGCCGTTTGCCGGCACGCTGCCGCCGCCCGGCGAAGGCCGCCTGCCGCAGGCCGGTGACCGCTATGAGCTGGTGTTCGATGCGCGCGAGGACGAGCATGGCCGCTATCTCGGCATGGAACGCCTGCGCTATGCCGGCTTCAGCGGCCTTTATGGCGGCGATGCCTGGTACCGGTTCACGCCGGCCGATACGGGCCGCGACGATTTCTTCCGCACCAATGGCTTCTCACGCGGCGCGATGCTGAACCGCTTCCCGATTGGCCGTGTGCCGATCAATTCCCGCTTCGGCCCGCGCGTGCACCCGATTTCGAGCCAACCCCACCTGCATCGCGGCGTCGACTTCGCCGCGCCCGAGGGAAGCGAAGTGGTCGCCGCCGGCGATGGCGAGATTGCCTTCATGGGCTGGAGCGATGGCTATGGACAGGTCGTCCGTATCCGGCATGAACGCGGATACGAGACCGTCTATGCGCACATGAAAGCCTTCCGCCCCGGCGTGAAGGCCGGCCAGCGCGTCAATCGCGGCGACATTATCGGCTATGTCGGCTCCACCGGATCGGCCACCGGCCCGCACCTGCATTACGAGATCCGCCGCAATGGCATGTTCCTGGACCCGATGATGCCGTCCATCCCGTCCGGCCGCGACCTGACGGACGAGCCCGTCACAATGGATGCGTTCCGGGCGGCAATGTTCGATGTGGACTCGATCCGCGGCAAGGTCGGGCAGGCCCAGTTCGCATCCGGAACCGGGCCCGCCCTGCCCTCACGCGGCCCCTAGTTCAGGGCCGCGGCGCCCTTGGCGAAGCCGTTCGGCACGCCATTGATGGAGAGCTGGTCGCCCTCGACGCCGATCTCGATCGTCTCGCCGTCATGGATGCGCCCTTCCAGCAACAGCCGGGCGAGCGGATCCTGCAGCTCTTTCTGGATCACGCGCTTCAAGGGGCGCGCGCCATAGACCGGGTCAT
>JAGQRO010000216.1 GCA_020425315.1 Hyphomonas sp.
AGAGCACTGCCTTCACACGGCAGGGGTCACAAGTTCGATCCTTGTATCGCCCACCATTCCTTCCCCGGCCACCTGTCAGTTCCGTGTCAGTTTCCCGTGCCTGAATACGTGGCCCGGCCAGCAAACCGCGCTATAAGCCGCCCGATGAAATCGCTGCTCCGCTCCCCCTTTGTCGCCGCCCTGCTGGGATGGCTGATCTGGGCATGGATGGAGCTGGTCGCCCGCACCGTGCGCTGGAAGGTGGAGGTCCACCGCGACGCCCGCCAGGTCTGGCGCGACCATGACGGCGTTGTCATCGCCGCCTGGCATTCGCGGATCATGCTGCTGCCGACGGGCTGGATCCGCTTCATCCGCGGCTGGAAGGACCGGGTGAACACGGGCGCGATGCTGATCTCCCTCTCCCCTGACGGGGAGGCCGTCGCCCGCGCTATCGACCATCTCCAGCTCCACGCCATTCGCGGCTCGGCCGCCAACAAGAAGAAGAACAAGGACAAGGGCGGCGTGAAGGCCATCGCCCAGGCTGTCCGCATGCTCCGCAACGGGCACGCAGTCTGCATTACGCCTGATGGTCCGCGCGGACCGGCCCAGAAAGTCAGCCTCGGTGCCCTCATGATTGCCCAGCGAGCCGGCACGCCGGTTGTTCCCTACGCCCTGTCCGTCCGGCCCGCCTGGCGGCTGGACACGTGGGACCGGTTCATCATCCCCTTCCCGTTCACGCGAGGCGCCATCGTGCTCGGCGCCCCCATCGATACCGCACGCACAATTCCGCTGGAGGACCTGCAATCGGAATTGCAGCAACAACTTGATGCGGCCACCGACCGCGCAGATATGCTGGCGGCTGGCAAAGCTGCCCCCAGACCGGAACACGCCCTTCAATGACCCCCGCGCTGCACGCGTACCGTTTCCTGACTGCCGCGCTGTCCCCGCTGGCCGGCTTCGTCCTTCGCAGCCGTGTCTCGAAGGGCAAGGAAGACTATCTGCGCCTGCATGAGCGCTACGCGAAACGCCTGCCCTCGCGCCGCTCGGCTGCGCCGCTGATCTGGCTGCACGGGGCCAGCGTCGGGGAATCCCGCCTTCTGCTCGAACTCGGCAACCGCATCCTGGCCGAACGCCCGGACGTCACCCTCCTGTTCACCAGCCAGACCCAGACCTCCGCCAAGCTGCTGGGGCCGATCCTGCCGGACAGCGCCCTGCACGCCATGGCCCCGATGGACACGCCCGGCACGGCGCGCCGCTTCATCCGCCACTGGCAGCCGGATCTCTGCATCTTCGGCGAGGGCGAATTCTGGCCGAACCTGATTCTCGAAGCCGGCCGGGCCGGCGCGCGCCGCGCCCTGATCAATGGCCGCATGACCGAAGGCAGCGCCCGCGGCTGGGAACGCCTGCGCAATTCCTTCCGTCATCTCGTCGGCGGGTTCGATGTCGTGCTGGCCGCCGATGAAGACACGGCGCTGCGCCTCGCAAACCTGCTCGGCAAGCCGGTGACCTGTGCAGGAAACCTCAAATCCGCCCTGCCGCCGCCCGGCGCCGGCGAGGTGGACCTGCAGCGCTTCCATGAAGGCTTCAAGGGCCTGCGCAAATGCTATCTCGCCGCCTCCACCCATGCGGAGGAGGAAGTCCTGTTCCTGGACGCCATGAAAGCTGCGCCCGACGCTGCCCTGATCATTGCCCCGCGCCACCCCGAGCGCGGCCCCTTGATCGAGGACATGCTGAAAAAGAAGAACATCCCTTATGCCCGCCGCTCCCGGGGCGAGACGCCGAACCTGCGTACGCGCGTCCTGCTGGCCGACACGATGGGCGAAATGGGCCTCTGGTACCGTCTCAGCGATGCGGTCTATCTCGGCGGCGGCCATGCGCCCGGCGTCGGCGGCCACAATCCGCTGGAGCCGATCCGTCTCGGCAAGCCGGTCGTTTCCGGCCCGGACGTGTTCAACTTCGCCAGCATGATGAAGGATTTCGAGACGCGCGGCCTTGTGCGCCTCCTGAAGACGCCGAAGGCCATCGGGCGCGCGCTGGTGACCATGGCCCCGCCTTCCACGGCCTCGCTCGACATGCTGGCCCATGAAGCCGATGCGCCGATGCAGGTGACGCTGGAAGCCATCCTGCCGCTCATTCCGGCGCGGAGAGACCTCGTATGAAGGCGCCGCACTTCTGGTCGGCGGGCCTTGATCCGAAATCGCGCGAAGCTGCCCCCCTCACCCGCCTCCTGCTGACGCCGCTGGCGGCGCTCTACACATTCGGCATCCGGCGCAAGCTTGCCCGCGCCACACCTGAGAAGGTCGACACACGCATCGTCTGCGTTGGCAACCTCACCGTCGGCGGCGTCGGCAAGACGCCGGTCGTCGATGCCATCCGCCGGGTCGCCACAGAGAAAGGCCTGCGCGCCGCCAGCCTGTCGCGCGGCTATGGCGGCCGTCATCCCGGCCCTGTGCGGGTGGACCTGTCGCGCCACACGGCCGCTGATGTCGGCGACGAGCCGCTGATGCTGGCCGCCACAGGTGAGACCTGGATCGGGCGCGACCGCGCCATGGCCGCCCGCGCCATGGCGGCAGAAGGCGTACAACTCATCGTCATGGATGACGGCCACCAGAACCCGTCGCTCGCCAAGGACCTGTCCCTCATCGTCATCGATGCCGCCGCGCCGTTCGGAAACGGTTTCGTCCTGCCCAAGGGGCCGCTGCGCGAACCCGTCGCCGATGGCCTTGCCCGCGCGCAAGGGGTCATCCTGATAGGCGAGGGCAAGGAACTGACGCCCGTGCAGAAATCCGGCCTGCCGGTGCTGCGCGCCGCCATCGCGCCCTGCGCGGCGCCGCCTACCGGCCCGCTCGTCGCCTTTGCCGGCATCGGCCGACCGGCCAAGTTCTTCGACAGCCTGAAAGCCGCCGGCGCGGACCTGCGCGAGGGCGTGCCCTTCGACGACCACCACGTCTTCACGCCCGGCAATCTCACCTTCCTGCACGACCTCGCCGCCAGCCACGGCGCGCGCCTCATTACAACGACGAAAGACCATGCCCGCTTGCCAGCCGCGGAGCGGGAGCGCATTCTTGCCTTTCCCGTCGAAGCGCGCTTTGAGGACGAAGCGGCGCTCATCGCGCTGCTTGCCCCCGTCCTCGACCCGGTAAAGGCATGAGCGGAACTGAAACCCAGCCCGGCTATGTCCGCCCCAAGGACATCGACAACCGCGCCAGTCTCTGGCAGCGCGTGCAATGGCGGCTGGAGACGCTTGCCTGGGATCTCTTCTACTGGGGCCCGATGAAACTGCTGGGACCGGACAAGGCTTCCGACTTCGGCGGCTGGCTGATGCGCCGCATCGGCCCGCTCCTGTCGCAGCACAAGACGACCAAACGCAATCTGCGCATGGCCTTTCCCGACTGGACCGACGATCAGGTTGAGGCCGTCGCGCTCGACACTTGGGAATCTGCAGGCCGCACCGCCGGCGAACTGCCGCACCTGCCAAAAATCGATCCGTATACGTCCGGCCGGGTGGAGATTGTCGGCCTCGACGTGCTGGACCGGATCCGCGACAGCGGCAAGGGCGCGGTCTTCATCTCCGGCCATTTCGCCAACTGGGAAATCATGCCGGCCGCGATCACCAAGCGCATCCCGCATGCCGTGATGACATACCGGGCGCTCAACAATCCCCACATCGACAAGCGCATTTCAGACCTGCGCCATGATTACGGCACCGAGATCAACGCGCCCAAGGGCATCGGCACGCGCGAACTGATGCGCGCCCTCGCCAAGGGCTCGCCCATCGCGCTGATGAACGACCAGAAATTCAATGAAGGCATCCCCGTCCCCTTCTTCGGCCGCGAGGCGATGACGGCGCCCGGCCCGACGCGTCTTGCGCTGAAATACCAGGTTCCCATCGTGCCGGTCTCGACCACGCGCACCGGCCCCGCCCGCTTCCGCATCGAGTTCCACGAGCCCTATGTGCCCGAAGACACCGGCGACCAGGACGCCGACATCCTGAAGTCGGTTGCGCGCATCAACACCTTCCTCGAAGGACAGGTTCGCGCCTATCCCGGCCAATGGTTCTGGCAACACCGCCGCTGGCCCAAGGATGCCTGGAAGGCCGCCGGCGTCACATAAACAAATCAAGGGGGATACCATGACCACCACACCGCACTGGATCACATCGGGCAAAGGGCCCGGAATTCTGTTCATCCATGGCGCGGGCGGCAATGCCGCCGTATGGTGGCAACAGCTAGCCTATTTCTCGAAGACGCATCATTGCGTTGCGTATGACCTGCCAGGCTTTGGCCGCACGCCGAAATCCACGCCGGAAACGCTGGATGCGGACTTTTCCGATGGCGCCCTTGCCGCGATGGATGCGGCCGGGCTCGAAAAGGCGAGTATCGTCACCCAATCGCTCGGCGGCTGGGCAGGCCTTCGCCTCGCGCTGCGCCATCCGGACCGGGTAGAGCGCCTCATCCTCGGCTGCACCATGGCCGGCATCGCGCACCCGCCGGCGATGCAGTCCTTCCTCGATAGCCAGAAGAAGATGGATGCCCGCGGCCCGGCCTCGGTCGCCCTAGGCGCCCAGCTCGGGCAGACCGAACCGGCCAAAGAATACCTCTACCAGCAGCTCGGCGCCTTCAATACGCCATTCGACCCCGCCATGGCGCAGACCGTGTTCGGGCCGCAATCGCTGATCCCGGTGGAACGGCTCTCAGAGGTCCGCTGCCCGGTCATTATCTTCGCCGGAGAGAATGACGCCATCTGGCCACCCTCGGCGCTCGAAGGGCTCGTGCCACACTTCCCCGATGCGCACCTGCACATCTTCAAGGGATGCGGCCACTCGCCCTATTTCGAGATTCCGGACGAATACAATTCCGTCCTTGGCATCCACCTGACGGACTAGTCCGCCTTCGGACCTTTATTTCCGAATGAGGTGAGACCGTTGAGGTCCCCGCCCGTGATGCCGAGTTCCGACATCAGCGAGTCGAGCAGCGGCGCCTGCGTGCGGTAGCGCAGGGCGGCATTCACCGCCTGGTCGGCAAGGCCGGCAGAGGCATGCTCGGCATCATTGGCCGCGCCGCCGGCACCGCCATTCAGGCCTTCGACATGCAGGATCTTGATGCCCTCGATCCGCTCCATCGGCTTCACCGACTGTTCGATAATGGCCGGCAGGGCCTCGATCAGGGCCTGCTTGATCTGCATGGCGATCTGCTCCGGCGACAGCGTGTTGGCCGCTTCGTTGACCTTGCGCTTGCCTTCGGCTTCGGCGTCGTAAACTTCGCGCAGGGCCTCGGCGCGCAGCTTCTCGGCCTGCGCGGCGCCCTCGGCCGTGATGCGCTGCTTGCTCGCGTCCGCCTCGGCGGCGACGCGGATCGCTTCGGCCTTGTCGACAGCGGCCTGTTTCTCCGTTTCGGCGGCCACCTTGATCTGGATGGCGGCCTGCTCAGCCTGCTTGCGCGCTTCGATCAGTTCGATCGCCTTGTCGCGTTCGGCCGTTTCAGTGGCGCGGGTCGTGATCACCTGTTCGGCGGCCCGGGCCGCGATGGAACGGGCCTCGTCGGCCTTCGCATCCGCTTCAGACTTGGCACGCGAACGTTCGGCGACGGCGATGTCACGGTCCTGCTCGGCCAGCATCACCTGGCGGGCCTTTTCGATGTCACGCTCGGCGACGCGCTGTTCGGCGGCGATGCCGGTTTCCTTGATCTGCTGGTCGGCGGCGATCTTGGCCTGCTCGGCTTCGCGCTGGCGCTCGGCCTGTTGCTGGGCGATCTGGGTCGCCTGTTCGGCCCGGCGGATCTCGATTTCGCGCTGCTGTTCGAGGCGGGCATATTCCACGTCGCGGGAGATCTGCAGCTGCTGCTGCTGCGCTTCGAGGTTCTTGCGCTGGATCTCGACCTCGGTCTCCTGCTCGATATCGTTGCGCTTCTTGCGCCGCGCTTCGATTTCCTCGGTCAGTTTGGTCAGGCCCTCGGCGTCGAAGGCGTTATCCGGGTTGAAGTATTCCTTGCTCGTCTGGTCGAGGCCGGTGAGCGACACCGATTCCAGTTCGAGGCCGTTCTTGAGGATGTCTTCCGACACCGCCGCCTGCACTTTCTGGACGAAGCTCACGCGCTGCTCGTGCAGCTCTTCCATGCCCATCTCGGCCGCCACGGCGCGCAGGGCGTCGACGAACTTGCCCTCGATCAGTTCCTTCAGCGATTGCGGCTGCATGGTGCGCTGGCCGAGGGTCTGGGCGGCATTGGCGATGGATTCCACGGTCGGCTGGACGCGCACATAGAACTCGGCCTGCACATCGACGCGCATCCGGTCGCGCGTGATCAGGGCCTGTTCGGCATGCCGGCGCACTTCCAGGCGCAGCGTGTTCATGTTGACCGGGATGATCTCGTGCAGCACCGGGAAGACCAGCGCGCCGCCATTCATGATCACCTTCTGGCCGCCGAAACCGGTGCGGACGAACGAGACTTCCTTCGAGGCGCGCCGGTAGAGGCGGGCGAAGATCAGGAGGATCGTGAAGAAGGCCAGCAGGATAATGCCGGCAATCGACAGATAGCTCACCAGTTGATCACTCATCTCTTTCGGCCTTTCTCGCCTCTTAGCCCGCCCGGTCTGACAGTGCCGGCAGGGTGTTCATGATGGCGCGGAACACAGGGCCCTTCCGCTCCACCAGAATGACTTCAGATCCCTGAGCAAAGCTCGTGCCGGTTTCATCCGGTTCAACCAGGACGTACTGGACCGTTCCGGCCTTGTCCCTGAGCTTCGCCTCTGCGGGGAGGCCCTGTTTCGCTTCTCCCCTGATGATGACGGCCGTGCGCCCGACAAAACTGTCGCTGGAGACCGCGTCGGTCTCTTCCTTCGGCACCAGCCGTGCGAGGGCGAGGCCGAGATGCCGGGTCACCGGCAGGGCCACAATCAGCGCACCGGCCACGGCCAGCGGGACCGGCAGGTAAAATCCGAGCACGCCCTTCAAAGTGTTCTGTCCGATCAGGCCGGCAAGGCCGAACCCGGTCAGGAAGGCTACGATCAGGACGAGCAGCGGCACGCGCCCGATGCTGAGCCATGAGGTGACCGCGCCCAGCACACCGGCGCCGCCATCGGCGTCCGGCATATCGGCATCGGCGTCCGCATCTGCGTCGACATCCGGCAGCGCGCTGTCCAGCAGGCCCGACAGGCCCATGCCGAACATCAGCCCGATGATTTCCAGCAGGGCGAGCATGCCCATGATGATCAGCGCGATGGTGAATGGCGCGACGGCCGGGTGAAGGAATTCCATCATGTCAGCCCTCTTTCGTGCCGGGGGCCTGGCCGGCGCTCAGCCGTTCCAGTTCCCGGAATGCTTCGTGTTCGGCCGCCGTCAGCGCTCCGCCACGCCCGGCCTCGTCCTTCAGCTGTTCGATGACGCGGGAGAGGCGGTCGCATTCGGAATTGATTGTCTCGATCCGGCCCATCAAATCGGCCCGCTCGGCCTCCAGCGACCGGCGGCGCACGAGAACCGCGCGGGCCAGGTCGTCCCGGTCGGCACTGACGGCGGTTTCGGCCTTACCGTCCATATCCTCAAGTTCTGTGTGAAGGGCATGCAGGCGTTTGCCGGAGAGATGGCGCTCCGCCACCAGCGCGCCGAGGGCTTCGCGGATTTCCTCGATAATGGCGCCCAGCGGATTGGTGCCGGTGTGCGGTGTCCCGTCTTCCAGTCCATCCAGAAAGCCGGACACGCCCTCCTTCAGCATGCGGGCGATACGGTCTACCAGGTGCGCGGACATCTGTCCCTCCATATTATCGAATATCGGTATGACCCGACGCCGTTACAAGCCTCATTCGCAACCTTTCGGCGCATGCAGGTCAAGTCTTAGACAAGCGGGCGAAACGCCCTAGTCTCCTGCCTGCCAGAAGCAAGGAGACACCATGCACTACGGAGAAGTCATTTCCAGCGTCGCGCTGGTGTTCGGCGCCGGCCTCGGCCTCGGCGCGCTGTTCTTCCCGAACTGGGCCGCCGGCGTCGTGCGCCTGATGGAAGACCCCGACCCGCTGAAGCCCGGCGGCTTTTCGGAGTTCCGGGCGACCTATGGCGGCCTGTTCCTGTTCTCGCACCTGATGACCCTCGTCATCATCATCAAGATGCCGGCCGTCTTCTCTGTCATGGCCGCTTTGCCGCTCGCCGCCGGATGGATCGGCGCGGGCCTCGGCCGGGCGTTCTCGCTGCTGATGGACCGGGAGCGCAACCGGGAGCCGGGCCTCATCCCGGTCTGGATCCCGATGGAACTCATCATCGGGCTTGCCATCGCCGCGCCGATCGCCCAGTTCACCGGCTGACACCTCTTCCCTGAAAGGAAACCCCATGACGGAGCGTCGAGAGACGGGCCGCCCCCGCCGGAAACCCGCCGGCCCGAAAGGCAAGCCTCACAAGCCGCGCGGCCCCGCCGCCGAACCGGACTGGAGCGAGGGCGAGCGGATCGCCAAATACCTCGCCCGCGCCGGCGTCGCCTCGCGCCGCGAAGTGGAACGGATGATTGAAGAGGGCAAGGTCACCGTCGACGGCAAGAAGCTGACCTCGCCGGCCTTCAAGGTGACCGGCAAGGAACTGATCCGCGTCGGACGGCGCACCATTGCCGCCCCGGATGCCACCCGCCTCTGGCGCTATCACAAGCCCTCCGGCCTGATCACCACCAATTCCGACCCCGAAGGCCGCCGCACCATCTTCGAGGAACTGCCCAAGGGCCTGCCCCGCGTCGTCACCGTTGGCCGGCTGGACCTGACCACTGAGGGCCTCCTGCTGCTGACCAATGACGGCGCCCTCGCCCGCGCGCTGGAACTGCCCTGCTCCGCCCTGGAGCGGACCTATCGCGTCCGCGCCCATGGCACCGTCACGCCGGAGAAGCTGGAGAAACTCGCCACCGGCATCACGGTGGAAGGCGTGAAGTACCAGCCCATCAAGGCCGTGCTGGACCGCGAGACCGGCGCCAATAACTGGCTCACCGTCACCCTGTCGGAAGGCAAGAAGCGCGAAGTACGCCGCGCCCTCGAATCCCTGGACCTGATGGTCAATCGCCTGATCCGCGTCGCCTATGGCCCGTTCGAACTCACGGACCTGAAACCCGGCCAGGTGGATGAAATCCCGCCGGACCTGATGCAGGCCGCCATCGGGCATCTCTACACCGCGTCCGCGGCGCCGGCACGCCCGGCGACCGGCACAAGATCTGGCGCGAAATCTGGCCAGAAACCGGGCCGGAAATCCGGATCAAGGCCCGGCGCCAAGCCCGGCCCCGGACGTCCCGGGCGCTCTGCCCCTAAGTCACGCCTTGGCAGCCGGGCGCCATCCGGTAAGCTGCCCGGCAGGAAACCGAACAAACCGCGCTGAGACGGCCGCAACAGGGCCGCCCGCGGATCATCCGACAGGGAGGCCCAGCCATGACGCTGCAGAACGTCACCGACACCTACCAGGAGGAAGTGCCGCCCGGCACGCCGAAGTTTCCGGCCATCCATGACCTCGCCCCGCCAGTCGACCTGACGGACCCCACCGTATTCTCCTCGCGCGGCGGCTACACGCACCGCGCCTTCGCCGAGATGCGGGAGAAGGCGCCCGTCATGTGGCATCCGGAACAGGCCGGCGCCGGCTTTTGGGCCGTGACGCCGTATGAACTGGTCAAGCAGGTGGAACTGAACCCGGCCGCCTTCTCGTCCCAGCGCGGCGGCATCCTGATGACTTATGGCCTGCCGGAACAGCCGCGCCATCCGCTGCTGCATTCCTCCAGCCTCAACAGCCTGATCAATCTCGACCGGCCCTATCACACGCCGCTGCGGATGGAGCATATGCACTTCTTCCGCCCCGGCTTTGTTGCCGAGCTGAAAAAGCGCGTCGATGCTCAGGTGACGGAGCTTCTGGACGGCATGGAGAAACAGGGGCCCATCGTCGACATGGTGGAGATGTTCTCCGC
>JAGQRO010000014.1:0-767 GCA_020425315.1 Hyphomonas sp.
ACCGGTAACGAACAACTCCGCGGCAACATCTACCTCGCAAAGGTAACGCGGGTGGAGCCGTCGCTGCAGGCGGCATTCGTGGAGTATGGCGGCAATCGCCATGGCTTCCTCGCCTTCAGCGAGATCCATCCGGACTATTACCAGCTGCCCGCAGAAGACCGCGAGGCCCTGCTGCGCGAGGCCGCCGAGGAGGCCGCTGCCGCCCTCGAAGACGATGATGACGGCCCTTACACGCCCCATGGCGTGAGCGCCGAACTCGAAGGCCACAGCGCCGACGAGGATGACGATCACGACGACGAGGACGATGGGGACGAGGATGACGCGGCGACTGAAGCCGACGCCGCCACCGATGAGGAGTCCGAGGAGGACGCCAGCGACGACGAATCCGAAGTCGAAGCGGACGCCGAAGACGATGCCGAAAGCCCGCGCCGCGAGGCGAAACCGGCCCGCCGCACCGCGAAGAAATCGTCGCGGTCTTCCATCGCCAAGCGCTACAAGATCCAGGAAGTGATCCGCCGCCGGCAGGTGATGCTGGTGCAGGTGGTGAAGGAAGAGCGCGGCTCCAAGGGCGCGGCGCTGACGACCTATCTCTCGCTGGCCGGCCGCTACTCGGTCCTGATGCCGAACACGCCGCGCGGCGGCGGCATTTCCCGCAAGATCGTCAACAGCGCCGACAGGAAGCGCCTGAAGTCCATCGTCTCCGAACTGGATGTTCCGGACGGCATGGGCCTGATCGTGCGCACGGCCGGCGCCAAGCGCACCAAGGC
>JAGQRO010000014.1:772-43543 GCA_020425315.1 Hyphomonas sp.
AGGCCGAGATCAAGCGCGACTACGAGTATCTCTCCAAGCTCTGGGAGACGATCGTCGAAAAGACGCTCGCCTCCGAAGCGCCGATGCTGATCAATGCCGAAGGCGGGCTCGTCCACCGCGCCATGCGGGACATGTTCGACAAGGAGATCGAGGAAGTCCTCGTTCAGGGCGACGAGGCCTATCGTGAGGCCAAGGATCTCGCAAAGCTGATCATGCCGAGCCAGGCCAAGAAGGTGCAGCAGTGGAAGGAAGAAGACCCACTGTTCGTCTCCGAGGCGGTCGAGGACCAGCTCGATTCCATCTATTCCCCGGTCGTGCAGCTGAAGTCCGGCGGCTATCTGGTGATCAACCAGACTGAAGCGCTTGTTGCGATTGACGTGAACTCGGGCAAGGCGACGCGCGAGCGGAATATCGAGCAGACGGCCGTGCGCACGAACCTCGAAGCCGCCGAGGAAGCCTGCCGCCAGATGCGCCTGCGTGATCTTGCCGGCCTCATCGTGATCGACTTCATCGACATGGATGAGAACAAGAATAACCGGGCCGTCGAGAAGAAGCTGAAGGAATGCCTGAAGGTGGACCGGGCGCGGGTGCAGCATGGCCGCATTTCGCAGTTCGGCCTGATGGAAATCTCGCGCCAGCGCCGCCGCCAGGGCGTGTTGCAGGCGACGTCCGACCCCTGCCCGTCCTGTGACGGCACTGGCCGGCGCCGCTCAATCCCCTCAGCCGCACTGCAGCTGATCCGGGCCATCGAGGCGCGTGCCTCGACCGGGGGGCTGAAGTCCATTTCTGTGAAGGCGCCGACAGATGTGGCGCTCTACATCCTCAACAACAAGCGCGAGGCGCTGATCGAGATCGAGCGGATCGCCGGCTTTGCCGTGTCGATCCATTCCTCCGAAGACATGCTGCCGGGCGACTTTACGATTGACGCCGAGCGCGATCCGAACAGCCGGCCGAAGAAGCGCAAACAGCCGCGCTCGCTGCAGAAGCCGACCAAGCAGGTCGTTACGGACGAGGATGCTGACGAGGACGAGATCGAAGACATCGCGGACGACTCTGACGAGGCCGAATCCGATGGCGAAGAAGCCGCCGAGAAGCGCGATGGCCGCCGCAAGCGCCGCCGCCGGGGTGGCCGCCGCCGGGGCCGCGGGGACCGCGAAACCGGCATGGAAGTCCTCGATGAAGGCGACTCCGAGGCGACTGCGGAGGGCGAGATCGTTGACTCTGAAGGCGACGAAGATGGCGCCGAAGGCGGGGATAGCGGTGCTGACGGTGACGCGGAAGCCGGCACGGACGACGCCCCGCGCAAACGCCGCCGCCGGGGCCGCCGGGGTGGACGCCGCCGCCGGCGGAATGCCGAGGGCGCCGAGGCGGGCGATGAGGCCGCCTTGGAGGGTGAAGACGCCACCGCTGACGATGCGGTGAGCGACGAGCCGGCAGACGACCCCCCTGAGGCGGATGCCGAGCCAGCCGCCGAAGAGACGGTCGAGGCAGAGGTGGTGGCTGAGGCCGAGGCGCCGGCCGAAGCTGAGCCGCCCGCCGAAGAAGAAGCCCCGCCCGCCAAGCCGAAACGCGCCCGCCGCTCGCGCGCGAAGAAGGCCGACAAGGACGCCGCCGCCGAGGCGGAGCCGGCCGAGCCCGAAGCGGTTGCTGAACCCGTTGCCGAGGCCCAGCCTGAAGCTGAGCCCGCCCCCGCGCCGGAACCCGAGCCTGCTCCGGAACCGGTGGCCGAGGCGCCGGAAGCCGAGCCTGCAATGGCAGACGCGCCTGCAGCCGATCCGCCCGCCGCCGAGCCGGAACCGGCCAAGGCAGACGAGCCGGCCGCCCCGCGCCGCACCGGCTGGTGGTCCCGCACCAAGCAATAGGCTGCCAACAATCAGGCACCAAAAAAGGCCGGAGCATCGCTCCGGCCTTTTCCTGTCTGGGGACGGATGCGAGCCTTGTCAGCCGCTCGCCGCCCCGAACCGGTCAGTCGAGGCTGCGCAGCAGCGTGGAGAGATTCCCCGAGAGCGCCCGCCAGATCAGGTAGATGATCACCGTCGCGGCGAGGCTGACGCCCAACACAACGAGCGCCCATGGCAGGACCCATTGCAGATGGGTCAGGGTGAGCTGAGGCAAGGCCAGGCTGCCGCCGGCAACACCCACCACGGCATTGTAGCCAAGCGCCATTCCCCCCAACACGGCCATGGATATCGCCCATGCAACGGCGACCTGCAGGGCCAGGGCCGTCAGGAATGTCATGGCTCCGGCGCCATGGGCGCGCATCACACCAATGGATCGCGCATTGCGGTTGAGATAATTCCACATCAGCACACTGACGATGACACCGGCAATGAGAATGCCCACGCGGGCGGCCGTCACGAACAAATCCCGGATGGTCACCGAAACACCCAGAGCCGATTCAAATTTCCGGACAATTTCCCGGTCGAAGCTGAACTTCTTGTCTTCGACATAGCCGAACACATCCTTGTAATCGCGCTCATTGAAATAGACCGCCGCGCGGCCATAGTCGGTCGCGGTGTTCCGGAAGTAGTCCGGATCGACGGCATCATACCAGGACTTGGCCGCCTCCATCGTCATGATGCCGGAAAAGCGCGTATCCCGGTCTGCCGGCGCGTCTTCGACGAACCCGACGATGTTGAAGGACTCCCAATGATAGGCGTCTGCGACCCCGTCGAACTGGTCGTCCTCGCAGGACTGCGCGCGCCCGATGAGAATGCGGTAGTTGTCCCCCGTCAGCGGATCCCCACTGACGGAACAGACCTCGGTCGGCGCCACATAATCCGCCGTCCCGCCTCGCGCACAAGCCTGAGCAACAGCCGAGAACAGCGAGGCAAGCGAGTCCCCCCCGCCGGCACAGGGCGCCAGCAATTCGTGCAGCTCCTCCTCAGACAAGGTGCTGCGCCGGGCTTCGTCTGCATACATCGCCTGCGCCGACATGCGGCCCTCGACATATGTTTCATACAGATAGACGAGATAGCCCCGCGTCAGGACAACGTTTCGTTCTGCATCCGGCCTGATCATTCCCTTCCAGGGATCCGACGGGTCGCCAGTTGCAGGGCTCTCGAAGGATTGCGACTCCCGCCTGGCGGTCGCCCACATCGAGAATGGCAGGCCTTCCTCCGGCGACAGCGATTGCGAGGGCTCTGAAATCCTGTCGATCGGGTAGACGAGAATGCTCTGGAGGATCGGTTCGTCTTCATGAATGAACAGGAACTTTGCCTGTTCCGGCCGCCGGTCTGCCAGCAGGGACCAGCGCGACGGCGCCAGATCCTCCCGCATTGTATAGCGGCCAAAGATACGATCCCGATCCGGCACGACGCCGGGCACGTCCTGTTGTATGCTGTCGGCAAATTCCTGCCGCATACTGAGCACACGCTCAGGGCCGAGTGAGGTTTCGTCCCTTCGCGTGGTTCGCGCGTCGATGATAATGTGGCGAAAGGCTGGGTCGCGGATCTGGGCCTCAAAATAGTCGCCGACAATCCTCTGCCCCAGGATGATCAACCCGGTCAGCGCGAGGACCGAGGCGAGCAGCACCATCATTGCCAGCTGCCGGTAGCGTAGCGGTGCCGTCAGGACTTCCCCGACCGCAGACAAGGCCCCGCCAAGGCCATGCTCGCGGCGCCGGCTCGGCCGGAACATTTCAGACGTGGCAAGGCGCAAGCCGCCCCAGAATTCCACGAGCGGCAGCGACACACGCCGCCAGAACAAGGAGCGCTTGGGAAACTCCAGGGCGCGAACCTGCTGGGACTCCGGTTCGGCTTCGGCTGGCTCGCCGTCACCGTAAACCAGCCGGCGGATCTCGGCTGCATCGTCCGGACAGATGTCTGCTGTCTTGGACTCATTGGCAATCGTGCCCTCAGCCGTCAACACGATCAGCCGGTCGGCAAGGGTCGCCTGCTCATAATTGTGAGTGACCCAGAGAACCGTCCGGTCAGGATCTTCGCGCTGCCAGTCACGCAGCAATGACATGAGATTGTAGCCGAGTTCCGGGTCCAGACTGCTGGTCGGTTCATCCGCGAACAGAACATGCGGATTGCGGGCTATGGCGCGGGCAAGGCCAATGCGCTGCTGCTGTCCCCCGGACAAAAGGGCCGCGCGCCGCTGCAGAGGCACGGTGGCCCCGGTCCCGGAGCCGGCGGACGTCGTCAGCTTGACGGCATCGATCAGGGAGACGAGTTCGCTGTGCCTCGCCGGCAGGAGCGCCGCCCGGCGTGGCAGGGCGAGGTTCAGGCCAATCGGCGCATTACGGATCAGATAGCCTTCCTGGAACACATAGGAAACCAGCTCCCGCGGAAAGCGCGACTTGGGGCGCAACATGTCGAATGCATGGTCTTCGTCCGGGAAGAACACGAACTGATCGGATTCGGAATCCGCTGAATCCAATGCCCCGAGAAGGTTGAGCAGGGTCGACTTGCCGGATCCCGATGGACCCACAATCGCGATCACGCCGCCCTTCGGCAGGATCAGCCTGTCAATCGAGAGCGCCGGCCGGGCCGCGCCCTTATAGGTTTTCCGAAGGTCCCGGATGTCAAAGAGCGTTTTCAACTTCTGGCTCCTGCTTTCTGGCGGGAGTTGACGGGCATCGCGGCTACTTGATGTCGGAAGGGAAATATTCGACGGGGACATAAAGGTATTCATCCTTCACATCATTGTTCCAGCCCCACTCAAACGTGGTGAGATTGTCACTCGTCGTCGACCAGTCGAAACCCGTCCGCTTGCTGCTGAGCCGCCGAAGGTTCTTCACCTTCTGGTTCCTTGATACCAGTTCGAGCAAATAGGCACTCCGGCAGATCGGAGTGACGATCTTCTCCCGTTTGGCCGCGTCGTTCCCCGCCCGGCGCCATTCGTCTTCGATTTCGCGGGTCGTATTGTTCAATACGCTGGGCAGGTAGCGGCTGGGAATGAAGAAACGCCGGAGCAGGAAGTCGCCGACTTTTTCGTCGGGGCGGTACTTGTCGCCACCCATGATGTTGGTAACCGTCAGGAGCGCGCTTTCGATCCGGTCGCCCGGATCCCCGCCGTCAAAGCCGTCACACGCGCCCCGCATGACCAGTTGAAGCGTGCCCAACTGCCCCCGGTTCAGGTTGACCCAGAACGTGAAATTCTCATTGGTCGGACTATAGGAGACGAACCCCGGCGCCATCACCTGTTTCTTCTCGAAGATCTGGCGGATCTGGTCTCTCGACAGGTTGAGATAGGCGAGCGGGCCATCCTTGATCGCCGAATCCACGGAGCCAAGGTCAACGAGTTGCGCGCGCGCAATGTCACTGGCGATCTTGGTCTGAACCCCGCTTTCGGAGGCGCCGCGATTCTCGACCAGCGCGATCGTTGCGCCGGCACCATAGAAGACACCAAGAATCGCCTGCCTCACTTCTGCGGCCGTGCGCGAGACATCGGCCGTCGAGCCCCGATAGGTTTCCACGGGCTTGGCGACCTGCGGCTTCACCGTGGAAGATGACGACCCGTTGCGGATATCATTCGCCTGCTGAATAAACCGTCCGTTCCAGCTGCCGTCATAGGCGCCGCGGACATTGATGGGAATGAGCACCACCTTCTTGGCGGCCAGCTGCTTGCGGATGATTTCCGATGTGATGGGCTCTGTGTTCCCGTAGTTCCGGCCACCATGGTCACCGATCCAGATCAGGATGCGCGCGCCGGCATCGGGCGACCAGCGCACATCCCTCAGGGCGCGCGCAAGCCCGCCATAAGGGCTTTCCGGCTTGTCGTAGAGCGCGTCCTGGAAGTAGGACAGCGACTTCAGCCCCGCCAGCGTCCGGTAATCGGAAAAGCTGTTATTGCCGACAAACCGGAAATCCATGTTGTCGATCGACGGGTTCGACGCAGACCGGTAGTCCCCGTACACGGCGGCGGCGAATTGAACATAAGTGTCCGGCTCGTTTTGCTGACGCAGCTTGGTTTCGATCTCGCGCGCCGTTTCCGACACGGCATTGGCAATCGGCCCGTAATAGCTTGTCATGCTGAGCGTATTGTCGATGACGAACAGGACCTGCGTCTTCTTCATCATCTCCGCCGCTTCGAACACCGTACTGCTGTCATCGATCGCCTGGGCGCCCGACACGCAGGCAGAGCGATTGGCGGCGCAGGCGTCGCCGAAAAAGCCGATCCGGTAATGGATGTTGCTGTTGGCGGACTGGCCCGGCCGCTGAACTTCGCTGAGGATGGGAAACCGCGCGATGTTCCGGCTGGGCGGCGAAGTATCGCTGGACGGCTTCTGCGCAATCAGGCCCTTCTTGTTGCCGGTCAGCATCGCATCGTAGGAGACGAAAATGTCGGCGGGACTGGTATTCGCAGAATTGAAATAGATGCTCATCTGGCTCTCCCAGGTGAACACGTTCGATGACTTGACCCAGCCCGACCAGGAAACAGGCCGCAAGGGATTTTCATTGGCGATGAAGAACCAGTCCGGTTCGGCCGTCGGCGCATTGGAGCTGCGATAGGTCGCGAATATCCGGAAAATGCCGAACACGCCCAGCGTTGCGCGCTGGGAGGCGTTCTCCGAAGGCGCGCTGTAGACCTTGACGCTGAGCGGATCGAACGAGGTGTCGCTGGGAAGCGACTTCAACAGTCCCTTCAGGTCGAGCGGGTTCTGGATCACACGCCCGTCGATCAACTGCGACTTGTTCTTGCTGTTGCGCGAAGCTTCCGCAACCGTCAGCGGATCGGCGCCCTGCTTCACAAACACTTTCGGCACCCAGCCGCATTTCGGCGCTTCTTCCGCGGAATCGGGCACCGTCCGCACACGAATCCGATCCGATCCGGAGGAAATGATGTTCAGCTTCTGCTGCATCGGCGCACTAAAGACAGGGCTTCCGTTCGAGAACTGGTCCGGATAGAAATTCAGGCCGTCAACGAGCGCGAATCCGATACTGGCATTGGAGGCGGAGTTGTCCTGCGATGTGCAGGCCTGGCCGGACGCCGGCAGGACGCACGCGAACGCGCTCGCCAGAAAGGCGATACAGGCTCGAATAGACATCAGCGGACCCCCGTCAGTTCACGGGCAATATCGCCCACTGTATCGCCCCAGTCCTGCGAGCGGACTCGTTCATCGAGATCGAATGCGAAAATGCGGGCTCCGGGCAGAGAGGCATTGCATTCAAACGCCCCGCGAAGGCCGCTGAGCGCCCTGCCGCCCGCTGTCTCGCCGAGATACTCAAGCTGGGCGCTGACGATGGTGGAGTCCTTCGGGGCCTTCTCTTTGCCGCTGCGCAACCGCTCAGCCAGGCGATTGCATTCCTGATTCTCGGTGAGGTCCTCGAAATAGAACAGGCTCCAGTTCGAAGCCCCATACCTTTCCAGCAACTCGTCGTAGACGATCTTGAAGTCCCGGTATTGCTTTGTGGAGCTGGCACCAGTCCGCGCCATTTCCGCCCGCTCGCTGGTGACACCCAGTTGCTCCGGGAACGAACTGTCTGCTGCGTACAGGTCATGAAGGCTGCCTTCGGAATCCGTCAGGATCACCCCGTCGATCCATTTTGTGCCATACCCGTCCTCATATACGCGCTGGACAAGCTCAAGCGTCTCATCCCAGCGGGCAATCTGCGTCGCCGTATCCATGGAGTGAAGCGTCACAACGGCCACGAAGATCGGCAGCGGCGCCTCAACCGTAAGTGTGGGCACCGCGCCGGAGTGAAATCTTGAAGACGCTTCGCTGGCTGTGCCCAGCCCATAGGCCTTGGACGCAACGGATTTGGGGCACGACGGACCGGAGAGATTGAGCACCACCCGTTCAGTCGGAGGAATGCCGGCCGGCCACGCATCCGGACCTCCTGTAAACATCCCAAAGCCACGCTGCAGGGGCGCCCCCTTGAATACACCGTTCTGGCTGCTGAGCTGGCCTTCGCAGGACGTCAGCGGCTTGGTCACGGCGTTCGGCGACGATCCGAACCGGACTTGCACCGGCAACGAAAGCTGGCTGGGCGGTGCTGATGCCCGCCGGGCCATAACAAGCCGAATCTCCGCTTCCGAGCCCTGGCCCGGCCCCACTTCAAACCAGCCTTCGGGGCCCGGCTTCAGCTTGCCTTTGTTGGTCGCTGCGTCGCGGATCACGAACTCGTCACTCTCCAGCGTGAATTGATCGCCAGAGCGCAAATTGATCAATTCATTCAGACCAACCGTCCGGCCACCGGTGATCATTACCCGGATGGCTGGAGGAATTCCCTCAGCACTGATCGGGTTGATCGTGAAGCGGGCGTCCACCGTTTCGATCCTCGTATTGTAGGCCAGATCGAAATTGATGGCGTTGTTGGCACCCACGAAGAGTTCCCTGCCGCCATTGACCCGGAATTTTTCCCTGAGGTCTCCAAACCTAAAGGTAACGTCCCGCACTTCCCCGGTGTCGAGATTTCGAATTTCTGCCTTTCTGACACTGACGGGTGATCCCGCCGTTCCTTCAGGAACCGTGATGAAGACGCCGCTTTCCGGCAGCGTCAGCATGGCGCTTCCGGCCGCTAATTCCTTTGTGCCGTAACCTTCAAAGGAATACATGACCTGCGTCAGCATCGGCGTAACATTGACCCGGAGGGTCGTAGGCTTGGCTCCGGACTTCAGGGGCTTAGCCACTGAACTCACCTGCAGCACATTCAATTCTTCTGTTGTAAGCATTGGGTCTTCAGCAGAGTACCTTGAGCCTCTCTGACTGTTCCATTCCCGTTGGAGCCGCTGGACGTTTTCCTCCGCAAAGGAAACGTAGGGACCACCCTTAAACTCTGCCAACAGTTTCCTATTCAATGTGAGTGCTTTTTCAGTGGACTCCCCTTCGGCATCGGTCGCCTCACGGTAGAGTTTACTTTGCTTCTGAAGATAGAGCTCAGCCCAAACCTTCACATAGCCTTTATAGTCTTCCAGCGTCGCGGTATTCGTGTCCCCTAGGTCCGGCACATCCTGAAGTAGATGAGGCACCACGGGACTCATCAGCTGCTCCAGCGCCAGTTGGCTCCTGGGGCCGGGATTTCCATCGATCTCGCCGCCATAGAGACCCACTTCCTGAAGCTTCTGCTGGATGTCCATGACGATGGACGCGGTGGCGCTCACGCCCTGTTCTGGCTTGGTCGATGCTGGCTTGGGCGCCTTGACGGCCCGCGGGTCCGGTTCTGCCGGAAAGCATTTTCCCTTTTCCTCGCCGGGATGAATTTTGACGACGAGACCATAGTGATTGTTCTGGGGATTCTTTTCGTCGACCAGTTTGACCCACCGCGTGCCGGTCGTGGATTCGTATCTCGGCCAGAAACAGCCCATCCCCAAACGGTTCTTCTTGGATACCGTGACGTAAAACTCCATGGGCAGATCTTGGACGGCTTCATTTACATTCCAGGCGCTTCGCCCAAAGGTACCGATATGGACCTGGATTTTTGATCTCTGATTCTTGCCGAGCAATGCCTCATCGAAGTCGAAATAGATCGGGAACTGAAGGTCGGAATACTGCCTGCAATTTTCGTAGGCGACTTGCAGTTTCGGCTTCGTGAACTGCCAAACACCGGTCGTCGTGTCGACGTTGAGGGCCTGGTCCTTGGCATCATGCAACTTGCGAACCGTGCCGCACGCCACACCCTTTCCGTTCCATCGGGCAATGTCGATGTAGAGTGGAACACCGATCAATTCCGGTGCCAACGTCCAGTTCGGCGGCGCCGAAGGAAGCTGGAGAATGCTGTCATTCGGGCGCCTGTATTTCCCGTCACTTTCTTTCGGAATCCGGTCCTTGCTGAACGCGGTATAGGTCCTTTGCAGTTCCTCTGCATCGCTTGTCGGCGCAGCAGCGAAGCTCGCAATCGACAGGAACATTGCGGCAAGCCAAGTGCTCGATTTGGCCTTGATCATCTTCATGGCTTCACTTGTCATTCCCACCTCCCGGCTCGCTGTCCGCCCGCCTCAATGTGTTCAGTTCTGTACTGGTATTTCGCGCCGGACCAGAACTCCGGAGAATCCATCCAGCGGCAATGTTTCGCTAAAAATGGTGACGTCAGAGGACTGTCCCGCGACATCCAGAGAGCACAGGAAAACTGCGCCCCCGTCGCGGATCCAGAACGCCACCCAGGTCTCTTCCGCTCCAGCCAGGGAAAAGTCGCTCCACCGCGTGCGCGGCTTCATGAAGCTAGAGGCGAACCCCTTGCAATCATTCAAGCCGGGCAAATCCGCCGTGCCCAGCAATGCCGGGTCGTATTGCACCCGCCGGACCTGGTCGGCGGCTTCATAGTCCGCCAGCCACCCGCCCGGAAGGCTCCATGGCGCAAGGACCGCAGGAGCTTGCGCGAATTCCTCGGTAAAGTCTCCAGACGGAGCATCCACGACGGCGCCCCAATCGTCTGAAATGGCGGCGACATCCCGCTCTTCCGCCTGCGGAGTTTGCGCGAACAGATCCGGCGCATCGAACTCAGGCTCTGAGAACACTTCCGGCTCCATCGCGTCCGGCTGACGCAGCGCCGGAGGAGGTTCATTCGCCAGGTTCCGCCTCAGCTGCTCTATTTCCGACAGCAGCCGCGCCTGTTCGTCTTCCGCCCTGGCCGCCCGCGACGAAGCCCTGTCTGCCGACTTGCGGGCTGCGGCGGCTTCCTTCCTGTATTTGTCCGCATCGGACCGGGCGGTGCTGAGTTCGTCGCTGCGTTTCTGAAGATCAGCGGCGGCCTGTTCCGCCTTGTCATTGGCGGAATTGAGATCCAGCTGCAGCTGGTCGTTGAGGGACTTCCACTCGGTGATGATCGCCGTCTTGTCGTTCTCTCCGGAGCGCTCAAGCGAAGTGACCTGCTGAGCCAGCGACTTGTTTTCCGCTTCCAGCCTGCTCGTCTTGCTGTTCGCCACATTCAGCTTGTCCGACAGGTTTTGATAGGCTGTCGAAAAGGCGGAGGGGTCGTTCCGGTATTTTGCCGGCAGGTTGCGGCGGAAGGAGTCATAGGTGTCAGATTGGCGCTCTGCCTCTTCTGCTCGCTTCTCCGCCCGTTCGGCACGTTTCTCGGCCTGCAGGAAATCACAGGCGTTCTGGCGTTGGCTCCTGAGCACCTCGTACACGATTTCGCACAAATCCGAATTCTTGTGATTGCGCAGGCAAGTGCTCTTGCTTTGAGGGTCGACCGGGGTATCGCAGCGCTCCTGGTAGCTCATGCCGCCATCCACGACGGTGTCCGCCCACGCCGAAAAGCCGAGGAGAACGCTGATCCCTGCAGCGATCATTCCGCGGGTCAGGAGCATGCTTCACGCCCCTTCTCAAAACGGCAGATCTGGCAGGAGGCGCTATCCGGGGCGTCGGCACAGGGGCGCTCCTGATCGACCGCGACGATCGCCTTCTGGTCATCGGTGACATCTTTGCCCGCATCCGCCTTGCCGACACCAAGTATGCTGACCGCCAGCGCAACCGACGCCGCCACGAAGGCCGACGCCGTGACGAACATGCCAAACCGGCCAACCGCGCGCTTCCGGCGCTCCCAGAACGATTCCCGGGGGACCTGGAATTCTCCCGGCTCGCCGTCGACATAGTCCATGATCGCCCGGACCGTCTGGTCCCAGCCGCGACCGGTCAGCTGCCCGTTCGGCAGCCGCGAAATGTGTTTCGAGATGATCTGGGTGGGAAGTGCGTCTTCCGGCACATCGTCAATTGCGGCGTTCACAAGCACGCGCCGGCTCAGTGCGCGCATCGCTTCGCCGATCACATAGTCGCTCTCCGCTGCACGCCGCGACCAGAGGACCAGCACACAGCGGCTGCGGTCCATTGCAGCTTTCAATTGCTGATCGAAGTTCTCGCTGGTCGGCTTGAGCTGCAGATAGTCATAGCAAACGCGAAGCCGGCGGACGTCTCCTTCGAGCTGAATGCCCCGATGCATCAGCAGGTCGCCGATGCGCTTGGCATGGTCGAATTCCTCCCGCTTGTACGAGACAAACACGTCGAAATCGTAGTCGTCTTCAGTACTCAACTTCCGGCTCCCACCCTTGGTTAACAGATTGTTAACCGAACGACACAGGCTGTCCAGACTTAATGGCCAAAGGAAAATCTGTTTGATTGAGGGATGCGGCAGAACTGCAATACAAGTATCCAGAAGCCTGTAACCTGCTGAGAAGTTTGTGCATCGGGCATTTGGACACGGACCATTTTGCGAGCAAAAGGGCACTATGAAAAACTCGAAACTGGAGCCAATCGCGCGCGTGGTTCACGAAGCTCTCAGCGCGTGGCGCGTCGCCAACGGACAGGACCCGTATCAATCCTGGGACCTCGCGCCGGACTGGATGCGGCAGTCCACAATCGAAAGCGTCGAACACGTCCTGAAAAATCCCGACGGGCCCGCATCGACGCAACACCGGCAATGGATGGCGCAGAAAAAGCGCGATGGCTGGGTCTTCGGCCCGACCCGCGATGACAAGCGCAAGATTCATCCCCTGCTGGTGCCCTACAGCAAACTGCCCCGGCAGGAGCGGCTGAAGGACGCCTTGCTGATTGCGATCGTCAAAAGTCTTTCCGGCAAGCGTTGACGGGCCCGCTCACATCAGACTTCCGGAACCGCTGCGGCGTTGACGCACTGCCACGGGGCGATTTTGGCGCTGCGGTTCGGCAATCCCCATCTTGAAGGCTGACACAGCCTCCCGGATCGAGCCGATCCAGATGCCCTCATTCGCCCCCACCGTGATGACCGTGGGAATATCGGCGTTTGCCCTGGAACCGCTCCGGTCGTTCAGCGTTTTTTGCCGTTGCCTGACTTGCAGCAGAGACCTGTTCCCCTGCCCGGCCATGCCCGCCGGGACGTCCACGGTGGTTGCCGCATGATGCAGGCCAACCAGTTCGAAGGTTCGCAGGTCCACCACCGGACTTCCGGATGAACCGCCCTCGGTCGCAGCAAGGTAGTGCAGCCGCTTGGCCTGACGGTTGGCCGTTCCGGTCGTCGGATACTGGTAGTTCTCCATCTGCAGCAGCGTGAAGTTCGTAAATCCGAACTCGATCTTGCTGCGCCCCATCGGATGGCCGGGAGCCGTTACATATCCGATGGCCTGGCCATTTTCGAGGCGGGCCGGATCGAATGGATCCTTTCGCCATTTGCGAATGAAGGGGATCTCGTCCGGCAGGTCTATGTCCAGGATCGTCGTGTCATGAGCACGGTAATAGGACGACCAGCGGATCCGGCCCACCTTGATGGCAACCTGGTCGGGAAATGCCGTGAACTCGGCGAAGGCTTCATCGGCCCGAAGACAGGACACGCCGGGCATGGGCGGCTTGCCATCGCGGTTGATCACATGATTGTTGGTCACCAGCACGGCGCGTTCCGGCTCATCCGGCCAGAATGCCAGCGATGAACAGACGAACCCGGTGCCGACGGGCGTGCCATGGCGATCCTGAATCATCGCGATCGATTTCAGCAGCAGGTTCATCTCGGCCAGGAAGCGTTCGCCCACCATCATGCTGCCGCCGAACAGCGCTTCCAGCCGCTCTTCAACCTGACGGCTGGCCGGCCCTGAAAATGTCGTCTGAATGGACTGCAGCTGCGCTCCGGTGGAAACGCTTCCCCCACCGGGCATCGACTGCCAGACCGCATTGAGAGTGTTGAAAAGCGTATGTCCTTCCGACCCGTGCGGAAGGGTGTCCAGCGACCAGACCTCTCGCAACTGGCGCAATGTGGAGCGGACTTCGAAAATGGCCGGCGGGCTCAGCGCCGCCAGGAACTGGTCGAGCGCCTCTTCGGCCCCCTTCCAATCCTTGGTCGCCAGCCGGACATCAAGGATCGTGCCCCAGCCCCAGGCACCGATCGCATCCGTCCCGGCTTCCCGCTCCACCGCTTCCGGAATTTCCTGGACGAGTTGGGCAATATCTATGTCGGGAACAAGAATGTCATTCCGCCGGCCAAGCACGGCGAGCGCCAGGGCATTGCCGCCATGGTAGGATTTTCGCGTCTCCTGCCAGATCTCATTGTAGGCGGCTGCCCCCGCGATCAACGCCGCCCGCGATGCCGGATCGACTTTCCCGGTCGCTTTCAGCGTGTTCACGAAGCGCTGCTTGCCGAGCCGCCCCCGGAGGCCAAGCGCCTCAATCCGTTCTTTCGGGTCAGTGTCGGGCCCCTCGATCAGGCTGTCGATCAGATTGTCAGCCTCCCGGAAGTCCCCCAGCTCGATCTTCGCCTGGGCTGCCAGCTTGATGACCAGGTCCGACGCAACGTCGGACCGGATCGCATACGCACATAGCTTGTCCAGATGCTCGAAGGCGATCACGTCCCGAAGCCACACGCCGGCGTCCTCGATGCGTTCGATCCCGGATGCCGACTTCGCCGAAGACCGGACGAACCGGGAGATCAGGTCGTCGATCGTTGCACTGGAGCGCGTCGTCGTGACCTTCGCCACGAACTCCGACACTTCGTCACGAGAGATCAGTGCGGAGTTTTTTTTTATGCCTTCAGGCGCGCTTCCGGCCCCGTAGAGTGCGAGATCGCTGTCCTCGTGATCGGGAAACTTTGCCTGAATTGCCGGCCCGCCGATGCTTTCCGGCTGGGCGCTGCCCGGCGGAACGCCCACATAGGTGCGCAGATCGTTGAGACGGTTGAGCCAGCCTTTCAGGAAGACCTCGAACTTCGGATCGCTGTTGACCAGGTCAAGATATCTCTTCTCCCGGAGATTACAGAAGCCGAGCGCCAGCTCAAATCCATTGCCGGCAACAATCACGTTTTCGACGGCCGCGAGCGTCAGGTTTCCGAATTGGCCGTCTACAGACAATCTGTCGTCAAGGCCGGCCTGTTCCATGACGTCGTTTACGGCTTGCTGCAGGAACTTCACAGACCGCGGCGGGCCCATGTTCACGGCCGTGTCGAACAGGGCCACTGCCAGGTCCCTGCTCTGAACGTCATCGCCCCGAACGGGCACCCAGTAGCCAGACCTGAAGATGTCATGCACTTCCTGGCTGGATATATCTTCCACCGACTTCGGAGCCAGTCCGATCCGGTTGAGATAGTCGTGGTACACCCGCTCTGTCACACCATATTTGGTGCGCCCGCCCGGATCGTTGGGATGGTCGACGAACCCGCCTTCCCACTTGGCGACAAATTTCATCGCTTCGGCAAAAACGTCCTCCCGGGGCGCCTGCGCCGGAGTGGTGGCCCCGGCCATGCGCTGGGTCCCGGACGCCGACACCCGCGGGGATGCCTTCACAGGCGCACTGGGCGCCGGGGCAGTACTGGGACGGCCCCATCTCGACGGGTCCAGGATGTTTTCGAGGTTTCCATTGTCGCGCCGGAAGTTCTTTGTCCTCTGCGCGATATCATATGCCGCTTCCCGCAATTGCTGGGAAATATCGAACGGAAGGCCAGCCATGCTCTCGAGCCGATCTGCATGGATTTCCGCTGCAACCGCCAGTTCGTCGCGCTCCTCCCGAAGCAATTCGGAAAAGTGCTCCCGAACGGAGGATGTAATATGGCTCGCATGCGCCCGCGTCAGGTCCAGGGAGGAACTGCAGATGCGCCCGAACCGGTCCACCATTTCCTCGATCCGCTCCGCCGGGGCATTATCCGTATACAGCGCAACGACTTCGTCCCAGACCGCGCGAATGGCCGGGATAGAGAGCCAGTCGTCACGCTCCTGGCTCTCGGCCAGGTCATAAATGATATAGGCATGGCGGGTGACGGGACGGAAGCCTTTCCCGCGGCGCTCGAACAGCCGGTCGTTCTCGATCCTGTACTCACCGTCCTGGAAGAAATTGTCCCGCCCCAGAAGCAGGACCCGCGTCCCGGTGCAGGCGGCCGTCGCCGAGCTTCCCTCAAGGCGCTCCTCGCATCCGACGATCAGTTCGAATGTGTCGCTTTCCTCCGCCGAACCGGAGAAGGTTTCCCGCAGCAGGCGGTCCACCGCGCCAAATGCCTGGCCAAAATAGGCCCGCCCGGCAAGGCCGCCAAGCTGGGCGACCCGGCTCATATAGGCCTTGTAACCGGAGCTGGAACGGACATCGAACAGGCCGACGGATAGCCGCATGTTTCCGTGCCAGGGCAAGGGGCCGAACATCCGCTGGCGATTGCGCACGACCCGGCTCTGCGTGTCGGGGTCCGAACGGCCAAGGAAACTCGGCACCTGAAGCTGCTGGAACAGGTGGGTGTTTTCGCGGCCATCATAGCACTCGGCCGTCCAGAACAGGACATGTCCGTGGGATCGCGACGCAGGCACATGCGCGTGGCGAATTTCAGCAGACAGATAATGCTGCCCGGGGGTCAGCGACAGTTGGGGGACGGTTTCTCCGCCCGCCGCAGAGGCGATCGCGAACGACCTGCCCCTCTCATTCTGGTACTCCAACTCCCACATGGCGGCCCTCTGTCCTTAGGCGCTAGATTCTACTGGAACATTCCCCGATGACCGCTGTGCGTGAGATACATCGGGATCCGCCCAGGAACTGACAATGTCAGATACAACGACAAAAACCCAAGCGGTCACGAGGGGAGCCGCAAACAAAATTCCTACAAACACCAACGGCCTGGATGTTTTCCGGATGTGCTCAATGCCGCCCAGCAACATCATGAGCAGGGCAATAATGACCGCCGGATAGGCAAGCTCGTCGACGAGGGCCTTGCCTTCGACCTTGAGCATCGCGGATGCGGCCGCCATTCCGCACACATTCGCCAGGCCCACAGTCCAGAGCGCCGCCCCCTTCGATATCTTCCGATTGGTACTCAGGAACAGGGCGACACTCGCAATACTCACTCCGAACACGACAAGAATCGTGAACATGGTGTGCTCAGTCGGCGTAAGCTCGCCCGGGAGGGGATTCAGGATCGCGGCCAGATTGACCCAAATGACGCTCACAAAGAGCGTCGCACCGACTACACCCAATGTCCGAAGGAGTCCTGCCACTGCGAGTCCCCTGACTTTCTGCAAATGCTTCCGGATAGGTTGCATTGCCGCCATGTGCGGTCAAGCAAAACGGCGCTTCAGCGGCAAATCAGGTGAGTTTTGAATTCAACCGGGGCAGCCTCAGGAGAACGCCTTGCGCACGCCCTCGACAATCTCATCGGCGTCATCGATCGACGGCACAACCAATCTGATTTCCGCCAGCCGCCGATGACACTGGATGCCGCTCTCGAGGAAGCCACGGCCGACTACAGACCGGGGCGCTGAGCGCCCTGACACGGTTCATTTCTGTACGGAGCTCATCTCCACCGCATCGCTGAACGCGGCAATGGCGGTCGCCGTATCCCGGAAGATGGCCACGCGGTCGAGGCTCGGATCATCCAGCACGAGTTCGATTGCCGAAAAGCCGAGCTCCATCGACAGCCGGGCCTGACGGAAGATTTCCGCCTCCACCAGTTCCGGCGCACCTGCAAGCGCCGCCTCGGTCATGGCCCGCGCCATATCGTCATGGGAGTCAGTCCGGATATGGTTGAGGCGCGGCACCACCCGCAGGCACTTCATCACCCAGATGCCGCCAACAAAGGCTTCGGTAATCTTCACCGTGCCATGGAGCAGCTTTTCGAGGTCTGAACTCGTGAGCACATATCCGGGCTTCGACTGGAGGTCCTCGCCGATCTCGAGCAGCAGCTCGTTCTGAACGTCCATCAGGCGCTTTCCCAAGGCGCTCATGACGTCGTATTTATCTTCGAAATAGCGATAAAAAGTCGGCGGCGTGACGCCTGCGCGATCCGCAATCATGTTGGTCGAAATACGCTCGAACCCGCATTCGCCCAGCAACTCCCCCGTGGCGGTCAGGAGGCGCTCATAGGTATCGATTGCGCGTTGCTGGCGCGGCACTTTTGTACTGACGGCCGGTTTGTTCATGATCTCGATGACGACTTTGGAAGCTCAGTCTGGAGTATAGTTCGCAATAGGTGTTTTTCCAATGGAATCAGGTGGCTGAAGAGATAGGCTAATAGCAGCGTCCAGACCGGCAAAAAGCCGGTTCGGAAGAGCGATTTCCCCAATGGCTGACGATACAGACCCGACTTGACCGGTTCAAGTCTGGTTGATCCAGAATGGATTGTCAGGAATCTTAGGGTCAGCCTTGGTGCGGGCCAGGTTGTGCTGCGGCCGTCGGCCCGGGTTATTCTGTCCCGATAGACGCAGCAGAGGTGGCCGCGAGTGCGGCCTGCCATGCGGCAGCGAGCTCAGCGGGCGAGCCGGTGCCGAACACATACCGGTCGGGGCGGACAAGAACCGCGTCGGCCGAGTGCCTGTACAGCCAATCCAGAATATCTCCCGAGGCGCTTCCGAGGTCTTCCGTATTCAAATTAACTGTCCGCACACCGGAGAGCTCCGGCAGGTCCTCCTTGCCGATCAGCCAGCCCTCGGGCCCGAGAAGATCATCGAGGCGGATGTGCGACGGGTCTCTTACGAACTGAGGGAAATAGGTGCCCGCCCCCGCACTGCCCGGCAGGATCATGCCGGCGGTGATATCGGGATAGCGCGCCTGGCCATCGGGCGACGTGCCCGCAGCGCGCGCGGCCAGCATCTGCCGGTCACGCTCTGCCGCTGCCGCCGGATCGACGGCGCAGACGGTTCGCCCCATCATGATGGCCATCTGGATTGTGGCGCGAGCATGTGGCTCGCGCTCCATCTGGTAAGTATCAAGCAACGAGGCCGGCGCATCACCGGAGGCAATGAGGCCGAGCTTCCAGCCGAGATTTGCCGCATCCCGCGAACCGGCGCAGAGGCCCTGACCGGCGAAAGGTGGTGTCTGGTGTGCGGCATCGCCCGCAAGCAGCACGCGCCCCTTGCGCCAGGACTTTGCGACGCGCGCATTGAACCGGTAGACGGCCTTGCGCTCCAGCGTGACCGCGCCTTTCACATTCCACGGCTCAAGGAGGTGTTCGATGAAGGCATCCTCCAGAACCTGTTCCGGTGTCTCTCCCGGAAGGATCATGAACTCCCACCGGTGGCGGCCTTCTCCCATCAGGACGCAAGTGGTCGGCCGGGCAGGATCGCAGATCTGGAGATTCACTTTCGGCAGTCTCTCGGCGTCGTGCACAATGGTGTCGATCACCAGCCAGGGTTCATCGAACTGAAGATCGTCAATGTCTATCGTGGCTGCCGCGCGGACCGGGCTGCGCGCGCCATCAGCACCGACGAGAAATTTCGCCGTGACGGACTGAACGCCATCTGGCGTCCTGAACCGGACCGTGACGCGGTCGTCCTGCGTCTCGAATTCTTCGAACGCCCAGAGCGAGCGCAGCGTGGCGCCGTCCTGTTCGGCCAATTTGTCCCGCAGGGCGCGCTCCAGGGAGGGCTGGTGGATCATGTTCGCGGCCGGCCAGCCGCCCGGGCCGATCTGGTCGGAGCCATCGAAGCGGAGAAGGATCTGTCCGTCGGCGGTCAGGAAGTCATAATGCGCCGAAGTCCGGCTGGTTGCGGCGACCCCATTCGCCGCGCCGACGGACTGGAAAATGCGCATCACTTCGTGATCGACATGCGCCGCCCTTGGCAGGGGATAAATGTCCGCCTCCTTCTCGCAGATAATGACCGAGGCGCCATGACGCGCGGCAGTGAGAGCCAGCGTGACGCTGGTCGGGCCACCGCCGACGATCAGGACATCGCAATCCGGAGCGGACATGTTTCAGGCCTCCGCCGCCATGATGGCCTCGATTGCGCCAAGCCGTTCGATCTCGCAGCGCACCACATCGCCGGCCTTGAGGAATTGTCGCGGGTCCATCGCGGCGCCGACACCGCCCGGTGTGCCGGTAAAGATCAGGTCGCCCGGCTCCAGCGTCATGGCGCCTGAAAGGTGCTCGATCTGCTGCCAGATATCGAAAACAAGTTGTTCCGTGTTTGAGCTCTGGCGCTTTTGTCCGTTGACGGAGCAGGAGATGTCGAGCGCATGAGGGTCCGGGATTTCATCGGCCGTCGTGATCCACGGACCGATCGGGGCGTGCGTGTCGAAGCTTTTGCCCAGCGACCATTGCGGGCCGGCATGCTGCCACATGCGCTCGGTGACGTCATTGCCGACACAATAGCCGAATACATGCTCGCTCGCCTTGTCCGCCGGGATGTGCTTCCCGCGCTTGCCGATTATGGCGACCAGTTCGACCTCATAATCCACGAAGGGCGCATCCCGCGCGATCAGGATGGGATCGTGGGGGCCGTTGATGGAGGTTTGCGCCTTGGTGAACCAGACCTGCCGGGTCGGCGCTTCCATCTTGGACTCTTCGATATGATCGGCATAGTTGAGGCCAATGGCCCAGATCTTTCCCGGGCGCTCAACCGGCGCGCGGAGGCGGACCGAAGACAGCGGCACACCCTGCCCGGCACCTGCCGCGCGCGCGACGGCGTCACTCTGCGCGTCCCATTGCGCGATCAGGTCCAGCATCGTGCCCGCAAAGCCCGTATCGGTGAGCGTCTCCCCCTGCACAATACCGATCTTGCGAATGTCCGATCCGTTGTCTGAGTAAGTTGCGAGTTTCATGAGACGATCCTGATGGATATGTGCGTTTGAGAATTGCGAGCGGGGTGGACTAGTCGGAACCGTTTCCACCGGCCAGCATCGGATGCGGCGTACCCCACTGCACGGCGAGCAGGCTCTGGAACGGCATCTTGTTCGGCGGGTCGGCGGCAGTGAAGAGATCGCCATCCGTCCAGTGCTCCAGTTCGTGGCCCCACGGGTCGCGCCAATAGTCAAAGACCTGGCTGCCCATGATGTGGCGCCCGACGCCCCAGGCCTGATCCCGCCCCCGGGCCTTCAGATGCGCATGGCCGAGCATCAGATCGTCAAGGTGCGCGACTTCGAAGGCGGCGTGCATATAGCCGGGCGGCTGCGGCAGCTGAGCGAGGAACAGCGTGTGATGGTCCGTCGGAATGTCGCCGCGATCACAGCGCATGAAGGCGCCCATGGCTGTGCCGGGCGCCATTTCGATTTCGTCGGATGTCAGGAAACCGAACCGCTCCTTGTACCACTTTTCGGAAACGCGAAAGTCGGACACGTTCAGCACGCAATGGCCGAGCCTCTGGACATGCGACGGCCCCTGCGACAGGCGCACCGTGGCGCGCTGGCGCGGCCGCGCAGCGGCATTGTTGTGCGGCGCGTCTTCGATGTCGGCAGATGGCTTCTCGACAGCCTGTCCGGCAACGACTTCCACCAGGAACCCGTCCGGATCCGTCAGGCGGACAACTTTCCCGCCGCCGGGGTCCGTGAGGTCCTCGACGCTCACGCCTACGCTGTCCGCAAGGGTTTCAAGGTCAGCAAGAGACGCCGCGCGGAGGCCCAGCGCCCGGAATGCCGGATCACCCGGCTCGGTCGAATGCAGGAAAGGCCGGCCATCGCCGCCCCGGCCATACAGTCGCCCGCCCTGCTCGGAACAGGAGAGGCCGAAATCCTCCAGAAAGGCTCGCATTCCAGCAAGGTCCGGCGCCGAAAAGCGGACATGCGCAATGTCTTCGATCTTGATTGCCGGCGTCATGCCTGCCTCCCATGGTCATTATTGACTTTTTGGTCAAATAGAACTAGATGACTTTTTAGTCAAGCGAGGCTTTCATGGCGAACACCACCTCCTCGAAAGGTTCCATGTCGAGACTTGTCCGTACACGGCGCTCCCTCGTGGATGCCGGGCTGCAGCTGTTTGCCGAGCGGCCTGTGGATGCCGTACCCATCGATGACATCGTGGCGGCCGCGGGCGTCGCCAAGGGAAGCTTCTTCAATCATTTCAACGACAAGCAGAGCTTTGCGAACGCAATCGCCGCGGAAATCCGCCTGGATATCGAAGCGCGGGTTGCCGAGGCGAACAAGGACATCGTGAACCCGCTGGAACGCCTCACCGGCGGCATGCGGACGGCAGCCGAATTTGCACTGTCCGAGAAGCAACGCTCCATCGTGGTGACGCGTAGTCTCAAATTGACGACCGGACGGGACCATCCTCTGAATGCCGGCCTGAGGAAAGATGTCGAGTCCGCTTGCGCGCATGGCTTGCTGCGCCCGGAAGCGGAATCGTCCGGGCTGCTGTTCTGGCTTGGTGCCTGTCACTCCATCATGTCCAATATCATCGAACGGAACCTGTCCCGCCCAAAGGCCGCCGAACGCATGGCTGACATCATGATGATGGGCCTGATCGGTCTCGGTGTAGGAGAGGCAGAGGCCCGCACACTGGCAGAGGCCAACAAGAACCAACTCCTGCGCACAACAAGGTAAGACCTGCCGCGTGGTACCACGAGGCGATTGGTTTGCGCCATTCAGGAAATTCTGTGATCCCTTGGCTGGAGGGTTCGGAGCATGGGTACGATGCTGTAGAAGCTGCATTCGTCATATGTCGGAACTGGCTTGCGATATAGGTTACCCCAGAGCCAGTTTATTGGCTTCAAGCGCAAAGGCTTTGCAGGAAACACATGATCACACGCGAGCAAGCCCTTCGACATCTTGCCGAACTACCGCCCCTCGGGGATTTGGAACTTGTGCCGCTCGTCGATTGCGCGGGAAGAGTGCTGGCCGAAGACGTGCATGCCACGCTCACCCGGCCGCCCGCCGCCATGTCGGCCATGGATGGCTACGCAGTCAGACGAGAGGACGCCGAGGCCGGCGCAGCGCTGCAGGTCATTGGCGAATCGCCCGCCGGCGCGCCCTTTTCAGGCAATGTGGGCGCGAGACAATGCGTGCGTGTGTTTACCGGCTCAGTCATTCCCGACGGTCTGGATCATGTGGTGATCCAGGAAGATGTAAGCCGGGAGGGCGAAACCATCTTCATACAGACGCCTCTGGATAATTCGCGGAACATTCGCGCAGCCGGGATAGACTTTTTCGAAGGCGATGTTCTTGTGCATGCGGGCACCCGGATTGGACCGGCGCATCTTTCACTTTGTGCCGCGGCCAATCACGCGCACCTCCCCGTCCGGCGCCGGCCCAAAGTCGGCCTTCTCACAAATGGCGACGAACTGCGCCCACCGGGCTCGGCCCTGCTGCCCGGGCAAATCATATCTTCGAACGAATATGCCCTTCAGGTGCTGATCCGGGACTGGGGCGCAGATCCGGTCAATCTGGGCACCGCCAGGGACGACCCGGAGGATATCCGCAAAAGGATCGAGGGGGCCTTTGACCTCGATGTCCTTGTCCCGATCGGAGGCGCATCCGTGGGCGATCATGACCATATGAAGTCAGTATTTGCCGAACTTGGCTTCGAGCCCGTCTTCTCGAAAGTGGCCGTGCAGCCCGGCAAGCCGACATGGCATTCCCGGCGGGGGGCACAGTCCGTTCTGGGCCTGCCCGGAAACCCGGCATCTGCCCTTGTGTGTGCGCATCTCTTCCTGCGGCCGCTGCTGCAGGGCCTGCTTGGACAGAACACGACGCGGCAATGGGTCAGCGGACGGCTGACGGCCGCCATCCCCGCGAACGGGCAGCGCGAAGCCTTCCTTCGTGGCAATCTCGACACGGAGGTTGATGGCACGGCGAACATCACGCCGGCGCCCAATCAGGACAGTTCCCTGCTCCGCCCATTCGTGACGGCGAATGTGATGATCCACCGGCCGCCTGGCGCGCCGGCATTGGAACCGGGCGGCCGTGTCGAGGGAATCCTCCTGTCCTGACTGCCCTGTCGCCAGTTCACCAGTTGCCCGCACCCGGTTGAAGGCGATCACATTTTGAGATCGGCCTTTGATCGGCGTGAAACCTGTGTAGATTGGTCGGAATTGATAACGGACACAATCGGGGAGACAGGCAATGACTAAGCTCAAGGTGAACGGCAAGTCAGTTGATGTTGACGCCGATGAATCGACGCCGCTGCTCTGGGTTCTACGGGAACAGCTGGGGCTGACAGGCACCAAATATGGCTGCGGCATTGCCGAGTGCGGCGCGTGTACCGTCCACGTCGATGGCCAGTCCGTTCGCGCCTGCGTCTATCCGCTTGGCGCGCTTTCGGGAGAGGAAGAGATCACCACGATCGAAGGGTTGTCGGCTGACGGCAACCACCCGGTGCAACAGGCCTGGGTGGAACTCGACGTGCCCCAGTGCGGCTATTGCCAGCCCGGCATGATCATGGCCGTGGCGGGCCTGCTGAACACCAATCCGAACCCGACCGACGAAGACATCGACGCAGAGATTACGAACATCTGCCGGTGCGGGACATTTGCCCGGGTCCGCAAAGGGATCCATCTGGCGAAGACAAAGAAATCCTGAGGCTAGACGCACATGACTGGTATCATCGATCTTTCCCGCCGCGGCTTCATCATCGGCACGGGCGCGGCCGGCCTGTCCATCGGCATTCTCAGCGGATGCGCGCCCGGCGCAAAGGACGAGGTGGGCGGACCGCCGCCGCCTGAGGTCAACGCCTGGGTGCACATCGGCACGGACGATGTGGTCACCATCCGCATCGCGCGCTCCGAAATGGGCCAGGGCACGCTCACCGGGCTGGCCCAGATGGTTGCAGAGGAACTCGAATGCGACTGGACCAAGGTGACAACCGAGTATCCGACGCCCGGCCAGAACCTTGCCCGCGACCGTGTCTGGGGTGACTTCCTGACCGGCGGCAGCCGCGGCATCCGCGCCAGCCAGGACTATGTGCGCCAGGGCGGCGCGGCCGCCCGCATCATGCTGGTCCAGGCCGCGGCCAATCGCTGGGGCGTACCCACGGAGGAATGTTCCGTGGCCATGGGTGTCATTACGCACGGCCCCTCCGGCAAGACCTTGCGGTTCGGCGAAGTCGCGGCTGACGCGGCCGCGCTGCCGCCTCCGGAAGACGTGCCGCTGAAGGATCCGGCCGACTGGAAAATCATCGGCAAGCCCCTGAACCGGCTGGACACGGCCGACAAGGTGACCGGCAGGCAACTCTACACAACCGACCTCAAAATGGACGGCATGCTGAATGCCGCCATCAAGGCCGCGCCGATGCGCGGCGGCACGCTGGGCTCGTTCGACGCGAGCGCGATCACCGGCATGCCGGGCGTGAAGAAAGTGGTGAAAGTTGACGACACGTCGGTGGCCGTGGTTGCCGATACCTGGTGGCAGGCGAAGACGGCGCTGGATGCGCTGCCCATCGAATGGGTGCCGGGCGAAGGGTCGGACCATTCGAGCGCCGCATTCGAGGCAAACCTTGAAGACGGCCTCACCGCAGACAAGGCCTTTGTCGGAAACAAGGTGGGCGATGTGGACGCCGCCTTTGCCCGCGCCGCCCAGATTGTGACCGCCAAGTACAACGCGCCGCACCAGAACCATGCCTGCATGGAGCCGATGAACGCCGTCGCCGTCTGGACGCCGGAAAAGTGCGAAGTCTGGTGCCCGACGCAGAACGGCGAGTCCGCCCTCGCTGCAACGGCGGAAGCGGCCGAACTGCCGATCGAGAAATGCGAAGTCTACAAGCAACTGCTCGGCGGCGGGTTCGGACGCAAGGGCGCGCCGGACTATATCAGCCAGGCCGTGAAGATTGCTCGCGAGATGCCAGGCACGCCGATCAAGCTGCTCTGGTCGCGCGAAGAGGACATGGAACAAGGCTTCTATCACCCCATCACCAAGGCGCTCTGTCAGGGCGCGCTCGACGCAGACGGGAACCTGATCGGCCTGAAAATCCGGATTTCCGGCCAGTCCATTCTGGCTGGTATCATGCCGCAGGCGCTGGTCAACGGAATGGACTTCGCAACCTTTCAGGGCCTCCTGCCGATCAATGACAATGAGATGACGGGAGACCAGACGCTTCGCTACACCTTCCCGGCGCTCCTGATCGACCATGCGATGCGCAACCCGCCCGTGCGGCCCGGCTTCTGGCGCGGCGTGAACGCGAACCAGAATGCGATCTATCTGGAATGCTTCATGGACGAACTCGCCCATGCGGCCGGGCGCGACCCGCTGGAATTCCGCCTTGCCCATCTCGGCGGCGATCCGAAGCTCGCGGCCGTGCTTCAGGCGGTGGCCGACAAGTCCGGCTGGGGCTCCGATGATGGCAAGGCCCGCGGGCTTTGCTGCTTCTATTCCTTCGGCAGCTACACCGCCGCATGTGCCGAAGTCACAGTCGGCGATGATGGAACGCTGAAGATGCACCGCATCGTGGCGGCTACCGATCCCGGCTATGGCGTCAACCCGCAGCAGATCGATGCGCAGGTTGCCGGATCATTCGTGTACGGCCTGTCGGCCATGCTGCACGAAGAAGTCACCTTCGAGAACGGCGAGGCCGAACAGAAGAACTTCAACACCTACAATTCGATGCGGATTGCCGAAATGCCGGAAGTCGAGACCATCGTGATGCCGTCCGGCGGCTTCTGGGGCGGCGTCGGCGAACCGACCATTGCGGTTGCGCCCCCGGCTGTCCTGAACGCGATTTTCGCGGCGACGGGCAAGCGCATCCGGCAGCTTCCGATCAAGGACCAGGCATTGAGATAGTTGTGAGACAGGCGGTCAAAGCGGCGATGGGCACGGCGCTTCTCGCGCTCCTCATTGCCGCGTGCAGCACCACACCCGAGGCACCAGCGCCTGACGCATCCGCCGAGATGCTGCCAGCACTGGACCGCACCGCAACGCTCGCCCTGGCCTGTTCCGGCTGCCACAGCCCCGCCGGCGGCGCGATGGCCAGCCTGGAGGGCCGGACGGAAGATGCGATCCGTCACTCATTGCTCACCTATAAGGGCGATGCCGCAGGAACGACGGTGATGCACCGTATGATGCGAGGCTATAGCGAGATCGACATCGACGCGATCAGCGCGTATCTCGCGGAAAGCGCCGCGCCATGACGGGCCTGTCCGGCACACGGCGTGATCTCATCACCGGCCTTGCGGCCGCGGCAGCTCTTGCTGGCATTGCCCCGATTGCAACAGCGCAAACGTCAGTTCGCCTGATTGTTGTCGGCGGCGGTTTCGGCGGGGCCACGGCCGCGCGGTTCCTGAAACAGTTCCTGCCCAGTTCCGCCGTCACCCTTATTGAACCGAACACGGACTATTATGCCTGCCCGTTCAGCAATCTGGTAATCGGCGGGCTGCGCGACCTCAGCGCCCAGCGTTTCGGTTATGACGGATTGCGCGGTCTTGGCATCGATGTCGTCCAAGACCGCGCAGAGGATATCGATCCGGTCGCCCATTCGGTGACGCTCGGCTCGGGCGATGTCCTTGCCTATGACCGGTTGGTCCTGTCACCCGGCATCGACATCCGCTGGAACGCAATCGAGGGCTATGACGCGGCAGCGGCCAGCATCATGCCGCACGCCTGGAAGGCCGGCGCGCAGACTGAACTGCTTCGCAACCAGCTCAGCGCCATGGAAGATGGCGGCCTTGTCGTCATGGCCGTTCCGCCGGCGCCGTTCCGGTGCCCGCCCGGGCCGTATGAACGCGCGAGCCTGATTGCGAACTACCTAAAAGCCCACAAGCCGAAGTCCCGCCTGCTGATCCTTGATGCGCAGGACAAATTCTCCAAACAGCCCCTGTTCGAAGAAGCCTGGTCGGCATTCTATCCCGGCCTGATCGAACGCCGGGGCGCGGAAGATTTCAGCCGCGTAGTGGCCGTCGATCCCGCGCGAATGGTGCTCTCAACGGAATTCGAAGAGGTCACGGCAGCAGTCGCCAATGTCATACCGCCCCAGATGGCTGGCGAAATCGCGCAGCGCGCAGGCGTCGCCAATGCCACGGGCTGGTGCCCCATCGATGCTGTCACCTTCGGCTCGGCCCTGCAGCCCGACATTCACGTCATCGGCGACGCGACCATCGCCGCGCCAATGCCGAAATCAGCCTTCTCGGCAAATCTTCAGGCAAAACTCTGCGCCGCGCAGGTGGCCCGTCTCGTCTCCGGTCTGCCGCCTGAGCCGACCCTCCTGACCAATACCTGCTATTCCTATCTCTCTGCCGATGCGGCCGTTTCCATCACCGGTATCTATTCGAATGAGGGCGGCAAGCTGACCAGCATCGCGGGGGCCGGCGGCCTCAGCCCGAACGGGATGGACCCGGTCATCCAGGGCAATGAAGCCATGCAGGCCGCCACCTGGTTCCGGACGATCACGCAACAGGCGTTCGGATGACACCCCGCCTGCTTTCGGGCCTGACCATGGCGCTGCTGTGCGTTGCCTGTGGCCAGCAAGACGGCAACCGCTTCGCCAGCGAAGTTGTCATTGAGGGCGACGCCGTGCCCGTCTCCCTTTCCGGCGAGCCCGGCGATGCGATGCGCGGGCAGTCTGTCTTCGCCTCCCGTGAGGAGGGCCATTGCGTCCTCTGCCACCGCGTCGATGGCCTCGATGCCGAGTTCCAGGGCAATGTAGGCCCGGCGCTCACCGGCATCGGGGGTCGCCTGACAGCTGGCCAGATCCGCTACCGGATCATTGACGCCCAACAGATTTGGCCGGACACTGTCATGCCTTCCTATTATCGCACGTCCGGCCTGCGCCAAGTCGGGCATGCGTATGAAGGAAAGCCCACGCTCAGTGCGCAGCAAATCGAAGACCTGGTCGCCTATCTCTCCTCACAGACGCCCTGAACCGAAATGAATGAGCCAACTCTCCCCACCCTCCACTGGACTAGGCGCGCGCTCCTCGCAACCGGTACGGCCGGCGCGCTGTCCCTCCTGCTGCCGCCGGTCGCCGCTGCCGCGCCGGAAGAGATGGATGCGGCGATCCGGGAGATGTTCGGCAATGGCACCATCCGTGAAGGCCGGGTGAGCGTGAAACTGCCGCCCATCGCGGAAAACGGCAATTCCGTCGCCATCGACATATCCGTCGAAAGTCCGATGACGGAGGACAATCATGTTCGCCGGATCGGCATCTTTTCGCCGCGCAATCCGATCGCAACGATCGCGGAGTTCCATCTCGGCCCCGCCGCCGGACTGGCGCAGGTTTCCACCCGGGTCCGTCTTGCCGGCACGCAATCCTTGCGAGTGATCGCCGAAATGAATGATGGCTCGCTCTGGTCCGGCAAGGCCAGCACCTATGTCACGCTGGCCGCGTGCGTGATCGGATAGGGAGCGCCGCGCCATGATCCGCATTTCCATTCCTGATACCGCCAAGGCCGGAGAGATCCTCGACATCAAGGCGATGATCCAGCACCCGATGGAGACCGGCTACCGCCGGAACGGAAAGGGCCAGGTCATCCCGCGCGACATCATCACTTCGTTCGAATGCACCTATGGCGGCGTCATCGTATTCAAGGCGGGATTCCAGCCGGGCATTGCCGCGAACCCGTTCCTGTCATTCTGCCTGCGCGCAGCCCAAAGCGGGCCGATCGAGTTCAAGTGGACCGATCAGCGCGGGGAAACCTGGTCAGAGACCCGCGAGCTCACCGTATCATGAGACTGGCCGGCGCCCTGGCGCTCGCCTGCCTGACGGCGTGCGGCCAGGCCGATGATGCGTATGCGAAGCAATCGGGCCTCGCGCCAGAAGACCTGAAATCCGGCTACGACTTCCTGCAGGCCGAGACGCAGGCCCTGCAGGATGATGACTTTGCCAATCCGGGTTTCCTGTGGGTCGACAAGGGCGATGCGCTGTTTCATGCGTCGGAAGGCGCCCCGTCCTGTGCAAGTTGCCATGACGGCACCGATCAGGATTTGACGCGCGCGGCCGCGCACTACCCGAAAGTGGATGATCTCAGCGGGAGGCTGGTGAACCTCGAAGGCCGTATCAATCTCTGCCGGGAGCGGCACCAGGACCTGCCGTCACTCGAGTATGAAAGCGAGGCCCTTCTCGGCCTGACAGCCTATGTCGCCTCGCTCGCGCGCGGTGAGCCCATGTCTGTCGACGTGTCGGGCGATGCCGAGAAATACTACGAAGCCGGCCGCGACTATTTCTTCCTGCGCAAGGGCCAGTTCAATCTCGCCTGCAGCCAGTGCCACAATGACAATTGGGGAAAGAACCTGCGCGGTGACACGATCAGCCAGGGTCATGGCACCGCCTTCCCGGGCTATCGCCTCGAATGGCAGGATTTCGGCTCCCTGCACCGGCGCCTGCGCGATTGCGACGCCGGCATCCGCGCCGAACCATTGCCCTACGGGTCTGATACTTACACTGCGGTGGAATTGTACCTGGCCAAACGCGCAGAGGGCCTGCCGATGGAATCTCCGGGGGTTCGCCGCTGATGCCGAAGGCCGGACCAAGACTGAGCATCCGGATCGACTTGCCCGGCGGCGTCCGGTTCGGGCCGGGAAAGGCCGCTCTGCTCACCGCCATCGGCGAGCTCGGATCGCTCGCGGCGGCAGCACGGTCGCTCAGCATGTCCTATCCCCGCGCACTGAAACTCGTGGATGACATGAATGCGGGCTTTCCCGAGCCATTGGTCGAGAAACAGCATGGCGGCGCGGGGCGCGGCGGGTCCGCGCTCACGGCGACAGGCCGGCATGTGTTGGACCTCTACAGGTCGATCTGCGACACCGCCGGCACCGCCACGGCAGCCCAACGCAATGAATTGGTCCGCCTGATCGGCCGGCCAAAGCACTAGCCCCGTTCTAAATCATCGCTTACAACGGACCCATGACCTCAGTCATGCCCCTGCAAACGCACGAACACGCACTGGATGTGCTGCGCCCAGCCATGCAATTCATGGAACGCGGCGAACAGGTTGCACTGGCCATTGTGACGGGCACAGAGGGCGGCGGCGTCCGCGCGCCGGGCGCGATGATGGCCGTCTCCGAAAGCGGACATAGCGCTGGCTATGTCAGCGGCGGCTGCATTGACGCCGATGTCCGGCTGAACGCGCAGGAGGCCCTGCAGGATGGCGTGATGCGGCAGATCCGCTATGGTGCGGGGTCGCCGTTTGCCGACATCCACCTGCCCTGCGGCGGGGCAATCGACCTGATCATCCTGCCCATCCGGTCTCATGCCGAACTGATGAGCCTTGCCACCCCGCTGGAAGCGCGCCGTCCGGCAACGTTGAGCGTATCGGGGAATGGCGCCCTTGGAGCCCCTTCAGGGTCCGCCCTGTTCCAAACGGTCTTTGTTCCGAAAATCGCCCTGCGGATTGCGGGCCGGGGCGCCGATTGCCTGGCGCTCGCCCGGATCGCAGACGCCGCCGGAATGGAGGTGCACCTGCAATTGCCCGACGAAGGAGATTACGCTGCCGCATGCGCAACGGAATTCGCGCGGGTCGATCGGCTCCAGACGCCTTCGCACTTGCCCGAACCGGATGACGATGCCTGGACAGCGTTCGTCCTGATGTTTCACGACAGCCACTGGGAAGTGCCCTTGCTGCGCCAGGCCGTCGCTGGACCGGCTTTCTATATCGGCGCCGTGGGCAGCCGGAAGACCCAGTTGCGGCGCCAGGAGGCACTTCGCGCAGAAGGATTGTGCGAAACCTCCATCCGGCGGATACGCGGCCCCATCGGCCTCGTCCCCAGCATGCGTGACGCCTCCATGCTCGCGATTTCGACGCTGTCTGAGATAATCGGGTGCTTTCAATCGGCAAGGGAGGCAGAACGTGTTTGAGCGCACCGCCATCCTGTTGCTGGCGAGCGGCCTGTCGTCGCGCTTCGAGACTGGCGACAAGCTGTTGGCGCCACTCAGTGGGCGGACAGTCCTTGACCATGCGGCCGATGCCCTCTCGGGCGCTTCACCTGCAGCGCGCATCGCGGTCGTTGGCGTAGGACAGGATGCCCGGAGAGCGGCGCTGGAGGCGCGTGGCTTCGACATTGTCATCAATCCTGAGCCGGCGCGCGGCCAAGGCCATTCGCTGGCGCTCGGCGCGGCTCGTGTGCGCGACATGACGCAGGCAGAGACGCTGCTAATCCTGCTGGCAGACATGCCCAATGTCAGCGACAGCCATCTGACCAATCTGGCGGCCGCACATGCGAACGGCGCGCAGGCCGTCATGACCCGAACCGGGGACGTGCTCTGCCCACCCGCCTTGTTTGCGCGGGCATCGTTCGATGCACTCGCTTGCCTGAACGGCGACCAGGGGGCTCGCAGCGTGTTCTTCTCCTGCGATCAAAGAACGACCGTCGAAACCACTCCAGACGAAGTCATGGACATCGATTGTATTGCCGATCTCCGCCGGATGGAGACCCAGTGATGGCAGACGGCACCGCAGCCCCCGCCAAATTGCCATTGGTCGACCGGTTCGGCCGGCAGGTCACCTATCTACGCCTGTCCGTGACAGACAGGTGCGACCTGCGATGCGCCTACTGCATGTCTGAAAAGATGACCTTCCTGCCGAAGGCGGAACTGCTGTCGCTTGAAGAGCTGGAACAGGTCGCAGCCAGTTTCGTGAAGCGGGGCGTACGGAAGATAAGGATCACCGGCGGCGAGCCGCTGGTGCGTAAGGACATCCTACACCTGTTCGAACGCCTGGGCCTGTTGCTCGGCAACGGCCTTGATGAACTGACCCTGACGACAAACGGCACCCTGCTGGACAAGTTTGCCCAGCCCCTGGCCGCGGCAGGCGTCCGGCGCGTGAATATTTCCCTGGATTCGCTCGATCCGGTCCGGTTTCGTGAAATCACGCGGCTGGGCGACCTCGAGCAAGTGCTGCGCGGCATCGATGCGGCGCGCGACGCCGGACTGAAGGTGAAGCTGAACACGGTCGTCCTGAAGCATCAGAATTTGAACGACATTCCTGACATGATCGCCTGGGCACATGCTGAGGGCATGGACCTGACACTGATCGAAGTCATGCCGCTCGGAGAAACCGGCGAGGACCGCATAGATCAATACGAACCCTTGTCCACGGTGCGCCACATGCTGGACGCGCACTGGACGCTGACCGATGAACCCCGCACGGATCATCAGGGCGGGCCGTCGCGTTATATGCGCGTTACCGAGACGGGAGGCCGGGTCGGCTTCATTGCACCCCTAACGAACAATTTCTGCGCCGGATGTAATCGCGTGCGGGTAACCTGTACGGGGCGCATCTATATGTGCCTCGGCCAGGACGATCATGTCGACTTGCGGGCCGCCCTGCGGACCTCGGACGATCCGGGCGCTGCGCTGGATGCCGCCTTGGACCGCGCCCTGCGCGCCAAGCCGGAGAAGCATGAATTCGAAATCCGCACGCGCGGGGAAGCGCCGGCCTTGCCGCGCCACATGTCGATGACGGGGGGCTGAGATGGTGGAGATACTCTATTTCGGGCGCTTGATGGATGTGATGGGCTGCAGCCAGGAACGGATTGCCCTGCCGGATTCGGTCAGGGACACGGATGGGCTCCGCCGATGGCTGGATGCGGAGCGCATCCTTTCAGGAGCCTTGCTCGAGCCGACTGTGCGCATTGCTGTCAATGACGCCATCGTGCCGGAACCCTTTGCCGTGAGCGACGGCGACAGCATTGCCTTTTTGCCGCCCGTCGGTGGGGGCTGACATGGACAATATCCAGATTCTCGACACAGCGTTCAGTGCAGCTGAGGCCCTCGCCCAGTTCGAAGCGCGGGCGGCAGGCGCGGGCGCGATCGTCAGCTTCACCGGGCTTGTGCGGCCGAAGAGCCAGGCTGGCGAGGTAACCGGCCTTTACCTGCAAGCCTATTCCCCCCTCACGGAAACCGGCATCGCGGCCGCGGCGAAAGACGCGCGCCGGCGCTGGAACCTGACCGCGCTTTGCATCATCCATCGCGTGGGCGACATGGTACCTGGCGATGCGATCGTTTTCGTTGCGACGGCTTCGGCACATCGCCGGGCGGCATTCGAAGCGGCAGACTTCCTGATGGACTATCTGAAGACCGAAGCTGTCTTCTGGAAAAAGGAAACGACACCGAAGGGCGAGACGTGGATTGAACCCCGCCTTGAAGATTATGCCGACCGCAAGCGTTGGTCAAAAGCCGGAACCTGATACATGCACGGAATCAATGACTCCCTCGAATTCATCCCTGTACGAATTGCCATCCTGATTGTCAGCGACACCCGCACGATGGAGACAGACACATCTGGCGCCCTGCTGGCCCAGCGGATTGGCGATGCCGGTCATGCCGTGGCAGACCGGCGCATCGTTCCGGACGACATTGAGGCGATCCGTTCGACCGTCGCCGAATGGATTGCCGATCCCGAAGTCGACGTGGTGATCAGCAGCGGCGGCACAGGACTGACCGGCCGGGACGTTACGCCGGAAGCCGTGACCCCCTTGTTCGAGAAGGTGATAGAGGGCTTTTCGGTCATCTTCCATCAGGTGAGCTATCAAAGTGTCGGCCTGTCCACCCTGCAATCCCGCGCGATTGCGGGCCTTGCCAACAGCACATTCATTTTCTGCCTGCCAGGATCGAACGGCGCCGTGAAAGATGGTTGGGACAAGGTCATCTCCTACCAGCTTGATAGCCGCCACAAGCCCTGCAATCTGGTGGAACTGATGCCGCGGCTCCAGGAAACCTGACGCATGAACGACCTGACACATATCGGGCCGGACGGCCGTGCACGGATGGTGGATGTGGGCGCGAAGGCCGAAACGGAACGTGCCGCGACGGCGCGGGGCCGGGTCTCCATGGCCCCGGAAACGCGCGCGCTGGCCCTCTCACGATCCACAAGGAAAGGCGATGCATTGGCCATCGCGGAACTCGCCGGAATCATGGCGAGCAAGCGGACGGCCGACCTCATCCCCCTGTGCCACCCTCTTCCGATTTCTTCGGTCAATGTTTCGGTAGAGGCTGGCCCGGATGAAACATCCCTGATTGTCACAGCGACCGTAAAAACAACCGGCCGTACGGGCGCCGAGATGGAAGCGCTCACAGCCGTCAGTGCAGCCTGCCTGACGCTCTACGACATGCTGAAGGCTGTCGACAAAGCCATGGTGATTGACGGCATCGAGCTGGTCGAAAAGACTGGCGGCAAGTCCGGGGACTACCGGAAGGCCGGCGCGTGATTGCACTAGCGCACAAGAAGAGCAGGCAACGGTGTCTTCGAAGCGCGCCGTTGAACTACGCGTATTCGTTCAAATGTGTTGGAGCGGCGCATTGGCCTGGCTAGCAATGGCATTCGCGGCCGTCGCGTTGCTCTATTCCAGTGTCGGCTTCGGCGGCGGGTCGAGCTACACCGCGCTGCTGATCCTTTTCGGAACGCCCGTCCTTCTGGTCCCGGTCATCTCGCTTGCCTGCAACCTGACCGTCACCAGCGCCGGCGTCTGGCGGTGCTGGCGCAGCGGCCTCTATGCCAACTCAAATGCGGCGCCCATCCTGGCCCTGTCGGTTCCAGCCGCCTTTCTTGGCGGATTGACGCCCATCAGTGAAGATCGATTGATCCTGTTGTTGGGATGCGGCCTGCTGCTGGCAGGGCTGCAGCTCGGATGGACGAGCATTCGTCCGCCAGCTGAAAATGGGACCGCGAGATCTTCCCTGCCCCGCTGGGCCGCCCCCCTGATCGGAGCCGGAGTTGGATATGTGTCCGGCCTGGTCGGCATTGGTGGCGGGATTTTCCTCGCTCCGATCCTGCACTTTGTGAGATGGGCACCGCCGCGCATCATAGCGGCTCTGTCGAGCGCCTATATCGCCGCCAATTCCTTGGCAGCCATTGTCGGGAAGTCAATGGCGTTGCCGGAAGATGTCCGTTTGTCCGAGATCCTGGCGCACTGGCCACTTCTGGCTGCCGTTCTGGTCGGCAGTTGGCTCGGTCACCGCCTATTGCTTGGCCGCTTTCCGGAACGCACCATCAAGTCACTCACGGCCGTCCTGATCCTGTTCGTCGCCATCCGGCTTCTCGCGACCGCCTGACACAGGATCCGCCGGACAGCCCGAATTAACGGAATTGCGCGTGTTTGATGGCGTGTGTCGGCCCTTCGCCGTCAAAGAAGGCCCTCGCCGTTGCGCTGGACACGGATCAGTTTTCGAAACTCTCCCTGACATTTTCCAGCCATTCGTCGAATTCCGACCGGGTCAGCCTTTGCATCGGGATCACGGTTACGTCGAAATCGTTGGCTTCAAGCTTTTCCGCCATCGAAGCGGCCCCTGCCGGGTTCATCGAATGGATCAACACAGGGACGTCGCTGCTGACATATCTGACGATCAGGCTGACAATGCTGCTGCCCGAGAGTGTGAGATCCTGTGCGGTTTTGGCCTGCTGGTTCAAATCATGGTCCAGCAAGACGCCCGCCAGTTCGCCAGCCTGGAGACGCTGAAGGAACCCCATCGCCTGCCCGGCGCTCTTGGCTTCGGCAATCATGAAGTCTTCACCGCTCCACGACCGGAAACGTTGGATGCGCGACGGATCATCTTCGATCAGCAGAAGGCGTAGACGACTTGTCATGGTATTGTCAGTTTCATCAATGTACCTCCAGCCTGACTAAATGTCTCTCGGAGGACACTTCCCGCAAACCAGTCCCTATGCAATCCGGTATTCTTGAACTCCAGAAATATCGTTTCATGACCGAGAGGGCCATGCGCGACATTGCCGTCTCATCTCTTTCTTCGGGGGCGCCGGCTTCCGGAAAGTGTTTGGATGAGATGTACTGCGGCAGACGCCGAAAAGGCCCCCAGCCAGTGTCCGGTGCGCAAGTGTTCTGATATCCGGGCGATGATCACTTCGTCGGCAAAGGTCGCCAGCCCACCTTCGTAGACGTACGATCCATAAAGCAGAACCAGCGCCAGCAGCACGGCCAGCGCCCGCGCCACCAGGGGCTCCCGGATCAGCCATGACATGGCCAGCGCGCTCATGAAGCCGGCGGCCACATCCGGAAACGAAAGCTGATAAGCCAGCGTGGCGGTCTGTTGTTCCATGTCAGCGTTTCCGTTTCAGAAGCAGAGAAAGCAGGCGCATGGGCGACGTCGCGAAGAACGACACCAAGCCTAACAGTGCGATCAAAGCGCCCCCGAGAAAATTCCCGCCGGTATCCTTGCCGAGCAGCAATTGCGTCGCTCCCTGAACCGCGCCGAATGCCGCCGCAATGGCAACGGCAGGGAAGAACCATTCGGGAAGCGGTGAAGGGATATGGCCGAATGCAAGCAGCAACCTGACGCCGACTACCACCGTGGCAGCGATGATGAGAAGCCTCGCCCCGCTCATCATGGCAAGCGCACCGGCAACGATGAGGCCGGCGTTCTGCAGGGTTGCATATCCTTCGACCTGAGCAACGATGTCTGGCCAGGCAGACATCAATTCCTCAGGAGACGGAAGGGACTCAAGGGTCGCGAGCGCGGTCATGTTTGCTCCTCCGCTCTATACTTTGAGGCGGCGGGTCCGGTGGCAGCAGGTCACGATGGTGCCGTCCGGGGCGACGACCAGGTAGCTGCTCAGGCGGGCCTCATAGGCGGCGTAGAGCTTGCGCCCCAGCGCTTCGATCACCCGCTTGCGAGAAGCCTTGGTCATGTAAACGATCTCGCAGCCGCTATGGCCGCGGGTGGAGACTCCGAATTGCAGGATCAGGTCAATGACCTTGTGTTGAATGCCGCGCTGGTTGCTGCGGACTTCGGCGTGTCGGCTGAGTTTCAGGTCGTGGGGCATCGATGTTCGGTCCTGTGTGATGAGACAGGAGACATTCCCATCTCACACAGGGACGAACATTGGTGCGAAATCTAAACAGCCGAGCCCGGATATTTAACGAATTCTGTCACGACAATGCCGCGAGGAGCGACAAGCGCGGGCGCTTCCTGTCCTTGGTCAACGCTCAGCCGGCGAACTGAAGGATGTACTCCCGGCCCGCCTGCATCACCGGATCCAGATCGGTTTCATCATTCCTGATCTGGCGAACCCAACGCGCCGGCAGGTCATGCGCGAAGTCTTTGATCTCATCTTTCGTTTCCCGCTCGTCATCGGTAAGGCACATTCCGATATATTGAACGAGCGGACGGAGGGCTCCGGGCTTCAGTCTCTCGATTCCCAACTTGTTCAGGGACATAAGAAGCTTCGTTGCGTAGAAGTAGCGCTCCATGGCTTCATCGAACTGCCCCTCATTGCGAAGCCCGTTTCCAATGTGACCGTATCGGATGCAGATTTCCCCAACGATGCGGGCGACACCAGTTATCCATCTGGCTTTTGCATCATCCGTTATTTGTTTGGGAAACTTGCCGTGCGCAGGCAGCAGATGGTGGAGTTCGTTCCGGCGGAACCTCCTGACCACATACAGGATATCGTTTGGTATGAATGATCGGTTCATCGTCATCGCGCCAATGTATTTGACCAAGCATGATAACGAGCGAAGTTCCGGCAAGCTCACAACATCACCGGCGAAGCAACCTCCAAGATACTGGTCCGCGGCAATTGCAATGTCGGAACTCGTGTCGCCCAAATGCTCGAACCATCGAATTTCCGGCACGTCACGGGCATAGGCCGCAAAATGCATCGCCCGGACAAACATGAGTTCGAATTCTTCGGAATGTCTCGCGCCGGGCGATATCCGCATTTCATTCGCGAGTCGCAGGCTGTAGAGCGCGAACAGGCTAGAAGACAGTTCTTCCTCATCGTCTTCGAAATACTTCCAGGCCAGCTTCATCGAAAGACTGGTGTATTCCTCGATCTTGTCTTTCAGTTCTTGCGCCCTGTTCTGCTGGGTAGGGTCACTTCGCACCTCGTGATACCGACAAAACAGAAGCCGGATCAGAAGCACAATATCGTAGGGGTGCGCGATCCATTTGCTCTGGCGCTCACCAATTTCGACCCTCTGATCAATGAAGTCTGTCGCCGTGTCCACAAATACGTCTGTTACATATTCGATTCTCGATCCTGCCCAATTTACAGCGCTCCAGGAGAAGGAGCTTGCGACCAAGGCCAGCCGGTTCTGCAGCTTCTGGCATTCTGTAATATATTGAAGACGGCCAGCTTTGTTGCGTATGCGCTTTGCAGCGCTGATGGCAGACGCGAGCAAATTCTGTGCATCATGGACCTTGTCCGGAGCCAGCGCCCTCCTGTAATCCGTACGCCCCGCTTCCAATGCACTTGATGACAAACCGATCATCGCGGCCGCCGCATCGAAGTAGAGTTCGCACTCCTCTTCCGGCTTCAAAGTCCGCAGATCGACTGCTTGGGTAAGCGTAAACACGCCCGCATACGTGTCCGCAGCGGCCTCAGCGGTCCGCTCCAACAACCCGCGACCATCAATGTTTTCACGTTCCAGAGTGGCCAGCACAGAACGACAATCCCAGTCGGAATGATCAAGCATGAGTTTTGCGGTGGTAAAGTCGAATCCGTGAGGAAAAACGGACAGGCGTTTGAGGGCAGTCGCGAGATTGCCATCGAGTTCACCACGCACTTTGTGTATGTGATGCACGGTGGGCTCAGGCTTGAAGTCATCTTCAACGAGCAGGATGCGAGGCTTGCCAACCAGTTGTTCGAGTTCTCCAGGTTTGATGCCGTGAAGATCAAGTCCCTCCAGCATCGCTTCGAGCGACAGTCGATAGAAAGGCGATCCCTTCGGACCCAGACTCTTCCGGGCGAGATGCTTCGCACCGAATATGACGATCTTGTCAGGCGTACGGGACCGATTGCGCAGATTTGACCTACGTCGGTTCACAAGCTCTGCGAACTTTTTCCGCGCCGTCTTGGGGGGCGCGAAAGCCAGGACCCGCCAGTCATCTTCTGTTCCGGAAAGTGCATCCCACAGGACTCTCCAGAACCGATCTCCCTGCTCGTGCTCGGCTGCACGAATAAACAGGAAGGACTGCAGAAAATCTCTCGGGCGAAAACGCTCTCTTGCGTCATCCCAAAGCTCTTCGTGCTTGTCTTTTATACTGGCGTTTGCACGATGCAGCGCCTCGACAACGGTGTCCGCACTGAACTCACCCGGAACAAAGAAAACGCGGTCCTTGGAGCGCTCGATTTGATCAAGCAGATTGCGGGCCTCTGGCGCCGGGTCGTCGTTCCCCGAGATTGAATCCCATTTGATCTGAAGATCGTTGCAACGAACAAATTTGTGCCGGTGGGTAGATTTCGGCAACGCGATTCCGGCGAACTCGGAGAATTTGCTTGCGAGCCGCAGGTGCAGGTTCTTCGGAAGGTCCGCATCCGCATCTGCCGGGTGCCATCCGTTCTGGCCGGTCGGGTAAATTACCTGATCGAATATTCCCGCCTGAATCGGGAATGTGATCTTCGTCGAGGCTCCTTCGACGGGGGATATCCAGTAGTCGTCTCTTGATCCCCGGTATCGGGGGGCGCCGACTGACCCGGTAGCGCAGGTTCCCCCCAAATGGGCACCCCCATGAAGTTGAGCCAGGAATGCCAGCCCAAGATAGACTTCCATGCTTTCCCATTCGAATTGGTGACTTGATTCGTATCCTGCGAGTTCTCGGATGGATTCCATGAAGCTCAGATTCACCATGAACTTGGCATGGCTCATCCTGTTTACAAATTTCGGATCCCAGCCATTGTTTTGGCCACTCCAGAAATTAAAGGCCATATCGGCAGCTCGGACTACCGATCCTTTCAGAGAGCCATCTTTGAATCTCGAGTGAACGCGAATTTTTCGTTTGACGGACCGCCCCTCAGGCCATTCCGATGGAACCTCGACCCGAACAAGAATTGGGAGGCTCGTACCCAACTGATCGTTGGCATCCACCAGGAGCGGCCAGGACATGTGCGTGTGGAACAGCGCATTCTCGATCTGCCTCCACAAAATGGAGTTCATCGACGGCGACAGGTCGTCGAATGCCCTGAGCCAGACGCCAAAATGGCGGATTCCCTTGTGCCCCAGATCAACCAGTCTCTGGAAGGCCTCTTCGCCTGAAGACGTCGTCGGCCGGGTGGCGCCAAGCGCCTTGAAAATGTTGTCGGCCTGGCGCCATGAAAGATCGCCGGACGATATCCGCTCCAGGCAGAGCTGCGATGCTTCGAGGATTGACAGCCCCAGATCGCCGCGTTCTTTCTGCAGATACTCAACGGCCCGATCTGCAATCGGACGAAATACCTCAAATGCCTTTCCCGGCAGCCTCTGGATTTGTCTGAGTGTGCCGATTGGCATCGCACGCAAATCGATTTCGTCGATATTGCTCATCACCAAGAACTCAATCAGGTATTGCTCTGCCTGAAGCGACAATTCCTCATCGGAACCCGCGAGGGTCTGTTCGATCCTGTATCGTACCGCAACATCGCGCATCCAGCGCTTCGATAACTCCAGTTCCGTCGGATATGTCATTGGCGCTCCGGCATCGTCACCTACTTGGCTCTCAATGCGAGTTTCATAAATTTCACGCGCGATATGCCAACAATCCGAAAGATCGAATTCTCGCGATCATGCTCGGCCAGTTCTGCAATCTCGCCGTCCGGCAAGACCACGCTATTGGCTTGGATGCGGACTCCCTCAGCGCTCCGCAATTCGAGAAAAACTTCGGTCTGCGTCACAAACACACGAACATTTTTCCCGTCGATATTTATTTCGCCGATCTCGAGCATGGACGCATCTTCGCCGGAACCCGTGTCCGGGGCCGCATCGGAATCCAGATTCTCCGGTGGCTTCGTGCGGTGCACTGGAGCTGATCTCGCTGCCAGTGGAAGCTCCTCCGGCGCTGCCTGTTTCTTGGGGCGGAACGATGCAAACGACAGGACGGTCGCCCCGCCTTCAGCCTGCTCGGAATGTTCCTTGCGCTGATATCTGAGCATGGTGGGGTGATGTTTCGCCAGAAACTCGCTGCGTCTCTGCAAACGTGCCCTCAATTCGTCCATGTCCCTCTCATCCAGGGAGTCTAGCATCTCGGCTTCCTGTTCCGTCTCGTCCTGATCTTCCTCGGTCAGTTCCAGATCATCTTCATCGAAGAAGAGATCGTCATCCCCATAAAGATCAAAGTCGTCGTCCATAGGGACCATGTCGTCGTTCTTTTTCCTGGTCATCGTAAGATTCCTAAGCGGTCTCTGAAGGGACTGGCTGGTCGTCACTGAGCGCAATCGCTGCGCGGCAGGCTACCAGCATACCCTTCAAGGCTAATTTTCCGTTCTCGTTGTCAAGGGAAGGGCGAGTGTATGACCCTTGGAATGCATCCGACAGATCGCCCTCCCTCTCCTCAAAAACCTCAAGCAGAATCGCCTGAAGCGACTTCATCATTCTGTTCTGGATCGTACGAAGAGAGTTCACTTCGTAGCCAAACTCGGACGCAATTTCGACCAGGGCAGGTCCAGTCTGCCCATGGGGAATATCAGTCCTCCAGATCCTGTTCAGAATCGCATACCTGGCATCGTGAAAATCCGGTGACTGTTCGTCCAGTTCCGGCAGTGCCAGAAAGCGAGCGATGGTTTCATCAATGATTTCCCGGGTCACCTTCAACGCATCCTTTCGAGCGGCCTGACTGGAATCGTCATTGGCCAGATTCTCTTCGTGTTTGACCATCGCGTGAGTCACAAGCACCTGAAGCAACTTCGATTCCCTCCTCGCCTCGTCCAGAAGCGTCCGCTTCAACAGCCAGCGGAAGAATTTGAGCGTAAGCTCGCGCCGTGGACCCATCACTGACTGGTCCGACTGTCCTGGTGGTCTGTTGCTCTGATATTCACTGTCTTCGAAAAGACGAAAATTCACTTTGCGAAGCAACTCGACGTGAGTCTTCGGTCGATAGCCGGGAACTGGCTCACTGAGAATTCGGCTTTCGAAGCGCCGCATGGCAAGTTCGCACAACGCCAGTTCATCAAAATTCACGCTGATAGGGCGTCCCTCCACGAGGGTCCTTCTGATTATTCGCTTTGCCGAAACGGTCAGTTGGTCGGGCAAATAGGTGCTGCACTCAGCCAAAAATATCGATGCTCGGTAGTGCTCGTCGTCTGAAATTCGGACGTAAGTGACTCTTCCAACTTGGATCTCGTCCGGACCGCGGTCGTCATCGGGCATCAGGATTTCTCCCCTTTTGTAGAACAGAGTGCTGGTAGTGCGATTTGTCATTCCAATTCTGAGGCTCTCGGAGCCGGGCGTCCCAGGTTTCAGGCCTGGTACACCCAGATGACGGGATTTCATTCGATAGGGAGCCGCCTGGATCGTTTCCCGGTGCCGCAACCGTCGGCTGCGTGCGGAAGGGTGGTGGCGGCACTCCCGGCATGCGGATACGCCAATGACTCCAACAGGATTGGCGTCGAAGGCGGCGTGCGCAGCTGAAAGCAGTCTCGGCATCATGCCCTGTAACGAAGCCGCCCGACAAAACTAAACAC